>CALLVV010000081.1 GCA_938012815.1 uncultured Propionibacteriaceae bacterium | reverse complement strand
GAGTAGTCGAACTCGCAGGCCTGGCCGATGATGATGGGGCCGGAGCCGATGACGAGGATCGACGAGATGTCAGTTCGACGGGGCATGACTCTCCTGGGATGACTCGGTGGGGGTGAGGATCCGGTTCTCGTACCGCTCAGCGCGCATCCCTGCTCCTCATGAGGTCGGCGAAGCGGTCGAAGAGATGGTTGGCGTCGTGCGGTCCTGCTGCGGCCTCCGGGTGGTACTGGACGGAGAATGCCACCAGTTTCCCGTCCCTGTGCAGTTCGAGGCCCTCGACGACGTCGTCGTTGAGGCCCGTGTGGGAGACGCTGGCCTGCCCGAACTCGGTGTCCACCACCCGGTCCAGGGGGGCGTCGACGGCGAACCCGTGGTTCTGCGAGGTGATCTCGACCCTCCCGGTGGTGCGGTCAAGCACCGGCTGGTTTATGCCCCTGTGCCCGAATTTCAGTTTGTAGGTGCCGAACCCGAGAGCCCGTCCGAACAGCTGGTTACCGAAGCAGATCCCGAAGTACGGGATACCCGCGGCGAGCACCTGCCTCAGCACGGCCACCGGACCGTCGGCGGTGGCCGGGTCACCGGGGCCGTTGGAGAAGAAAACCCCGTCGGGTTCCAGCGCGGAGATTTCCTCGAAACTCGTCGACGCGGGCAGGACGTGCACCTCCATGCCGCGGCCTGCCATCTGCGCCGGGGTCATGCCCTTGATGCCGAGGTCCACGGCCGCCACCGTGAAGCGCCGCTCCCCCACCGCAGGGACGATCCGGGCCTCGGGTGTGGAGACCTCACCGCACAGATCGGCGCCCGTCATCACGGGCTGCTCCAACACCTTGGCGCGCAGCCTGTCCGGGTTCAGTTCGCGGGTCGAGATCCCGACCCGCATCGCCCCGAGGGAGCGGATGTGGCGGGTCAGGGCCCGGGTGTCGATGTCGCAGATCCCGACGATTCCTTGGTTCGCGAGTTCCGCGTCGAGGCTCCTGCGGCTGCGCCAGTTCGACGGCCGGGGCGCCGGGTCACGCACCACGTAACCCGCCACCTGGATCCGGGCCGACTCGTCGTCCTCGTCGTTCCAGCCCGTGTTGCCGATGTGTGGAGCGGTCGCCAGCACCACCTGGCCCCGATAGGAGGGATCGGTCAGGGTTTCCTGGTAGCCGGACATCCCGGTGGAGAAGACCAGCTCCCCGAAGGCCTCCCCCTCCGCGCCGAAGGATCTTCCGAGGAATGAACGCCCATCCTCTAGAACCAGCAGTGCGGGAAGGGGATTCATGATCGCTCCAAATCGGGGGTCAGGAGTTTGTTTCTTTGATTGACAAGGCCTTGCTGAGCAGGCCGTTGAGGAAACCGGGTGAACCGTCGGTTGACAGTTCCTGTGCCAGCCGCACCGCCTCGGCGATGACGACGGGCCCGGGGGTGTCGGTGTGGTCCATCTCGAAGATGGCGATTCTCGCCAGGTTGCGGTCGACGGCGGGCATGCGTTCCAGGGTCCAGGACCTGTCCAGAGCAGCCGAGATGCGTGCGTCTATCTCCTCCTGGTATTCAGCCACGCCGTGGACGATCCTCGTGGTCAGTTCACGCACGGTGATCGCGGTCAGGTCCCTGGCCTCGATGAAGGTCTCGACGATGCCCCGGCCTCGCAGTTCGGCGGCATACAGTACGTCGAGGGCGACCCGCCGAGCCTTCGTCTGGGTGCCGTAGCGGACGGTCTCAGCCATTCACCCGGGAGATGTAGGACCCGTCACGGGTGTCGACCTTGATCTTCTCGCCGGTGGTTATGAACAGGGGAACCTGGATCTCCTTGCCGGTTTCCAGGGTGGCGGGTTTGGTTCCTCCGGTGGACCGGTCCCCCTGCAGGCCGGGTTCAGTGTAGGTGATCTCGAGTTCCACGCTGGCGGGCAGTTCGATGAATAGGGGAATGCCCTCATGCATCGCCACGGTCGCGGTCTGGTTGTCGAGCAGGTAGAAACGGGCTTCCCCCACCACGTCGGCGGGGATGTGGATCTGATCGTACGTGGTGTTGTCCATGAACACGTAGTCCTCGCCGTCGGGGTAGAGGTACTGCATGTCGCGGCGGTCGATGGTGGCTGTATCCACCTTCGTGTCGGAGTTGAAGGTCTTGTCGATGATCTTGCCGGAGAGCACGTTCTTCAGCTTCGATCGCACGACGGTGTTGCCCTTGCCCGGCTTGTGGTGCTGGAACCACTGCACCTGCCACAGCTCACCGTTCAGGTCGAGCACCATTCCGTTCTTGAGATCATTGGTGGATACCACGCCTGTCGCCTTTCCGACTCTGCTTGCAAGGGCCGTCGCGGAATCTTACCCGAGCCCTACCCTCGCCCGGAAACCACGGCGTAGGACTCGGCGAGTTCGCTCTCATCCGGGCCTTCCAGGATCACCGGCCGTCCCTGGGAGGCGAGTCCCACCAACCGAAGGCTGTTGCCGCGGGACTTCTTGTCCAGACTCATGAGGCGACGAAGCCCGGGCCAGGCCTCCGGGTCATGGGTGACGGGCAGGCCGAGGGACTCGAGCAGCCGGCGATGGTCGGCGGCTAGGCTGGCGTCCAGCCCCAGCAACCGCCGGCTGACCTCTGCGATCCAGACCATGCCGATGGAGATGGCCTGGCCGTGGCGCAACCGGAAACCCTCGTGTGCCTCGATGGCATGCCCCATCGTGTGCCCGTAGTTCAGGGCCTCCCTGCCGACGGACCCGCCGCGGGATGTGCGTTCCGTCAGGTCCTCCGCAACCACCCCTGCCTTCACCGCCACGGCGCGGCCGACGAGTTCCGCGAAGGTGTCAGAGGTGACGTCGAGGGCACCGCGGAGATCGGAATCCACCAGCTGCAGGATCCCGGCATCCGAGACGAAACCGCACTTGACCACCTCCGCCAGCCCGGATGCCACCTCCGTGCCGGGCAGTTCCCGCAGCAGGTCGAGGTCGCAGATCACGACTCGCGGCTCGTGGAAGGCCCCGACCAGGTTTTTTCCCGCCGTCAGGTTGATGCCGGTTTTCCCCCCGACGGCCGCGTCGACCATGCCGAGCACCGTGGTCGGGATGCTGATGAAACCGACCCCGCGCAGCCAGCTGGCGGCGACGAAACCCGCGAGGTCGGTGGCGGTGCCGCCACCCAGCCCGACCACCAGGTCGCTGCGCGTGAACCCGGCCGCGGCCAGCTCGTCCCAGCATCTCGCCAGCACCGCGGGGGTTTTGGAGGCTTCGGCGTCGGGAACTGGGATCGTGGTCACCCGCCGGTCCGGGCAGCGTTTCTGGACCCGTTCCGCGAGGGCCCTCAGGGGCTCGGGAACAATCACCGCCACTCGCGCGGCGTCGCCGAGCGCTTCAGTGAGTCGCTCCAGCGCACCGGAAGAGATGTGCACCTGGTAGGGGGTGACGCGGCTGTTCACCGGCACGATCACGGCTGTCTCCTGGTTTCGGCGAGTTCTGCGGCGATCTCCTTGGGGTCGCGCCGGTCGGTGGTGACGCGGGTGGTTGAAACCGCATCGTAGACGGGGGTGCGTTCCCGGAGCAGCTCTATCAGCCTTCCCCGGATGTTGCCGAGCGACAGCGGCCGCACGGTGTTGAGCCCGACGCGGCGGGAGGCCTGCTGGATGGAAACCTCCAACCAGATGACGTCGTGCCCCACCAGGGCCTCGCGGATCCGGGGATTCATGACCGCTCCCCCGCCCAGGCTCACGACCTCCCCGGTCTCCAGCAGCTCGAGGGTGGCCGATTCCTCCAGGGCGCGGAAACGGGCCTCACCGTCATCTGCGAAGATCTCGGCAACGGGTTTGCCCACCACCTCCTCGATCCGGGCATCCACGTCGACGAAGGATTTTCCCAGCAGGTCCGCGAGCTCCGCCCCGACCGTGCTCTTCCCCGCGCCAGGGGCGCCGATGAGCACGATGGTCACCGTCGCACCCCCAGGCCGCGGGCGGCGACGTCGGCGAGGTAGGCGTCCCGGTTGCGGCGGGTCTCCGCGACGGAGTCCCCGCCGAATTTCTCGAGGGCGAGTTCCGCCAGCACCAGCGCGGTCACGGCCTCGGCCACCACCCCGGCTGCAGGCACCGCACACACGTCAGAGCGTTGGTGGTGGGCCACCGCGGGCTTCCCCGTCGAGACGTCGACGGTGCGAAGCGCCCGGGGGACGGTGGCTATCGGTTTCATCGCGGCACGCACCCGGAGCACCTCGCCGGTGGACATGCCCCCCTCCACGCCCCCCGCGTTGCAGGTGGCACGGGTGATTCCCTCGCCGGTGGGGAGGATTTCGTCGTGGGCGGCGGAGCCGCGGCGCCTGGCCAGTTCGAAGCCGTCGCCGAACTCCACCCCCTTGATGGCCTGGATGCCCATCAGGGCACCGGCGAGCCGGGAATCAAGGCGGCGATCCCCCTGGATGTGGGAGCCGAGACCGGGGGGCAGACCCCACACGACCACCTCGACCACCCCACCGAGGGTGTCGCCCGCCTTGCGGCACTCCTCGACCTCCGCCGCCATGGCCGCCGCCGCCTCCGCGTCGAAGCAGCGGGTGGGGTCGGCGTCGATGGCCGCGAGGTCCGCGGCCACGGGCAGGTCGGTGCATCTCGCACGGACTCCACCGAGTTCGACGACGTGGCTGACGATGCCGATGTCCAGCGCCTGGCCGAGGAAGGCCGCGGCCACCGCGCCGAGCGCCACCCGCGCCGCGGTCTCCCGTGCCGAGGCGCGCTCCAGGATGGGCCGTGCCTCGGGGAAGGCGTACTTCTGCATCCCGGCCAGGTCGGCATGGCCGGGCCTGGGGCGGGTGAGGGGGGTGTTGCGGGCCTGGGCGGCGAGCCGGCCGGCATCCACCTCGCCGGGAGCCATCACGGTCTCCCACTTGGGCCATTCCGTGTTTCCGATCATGACGGCGATCGGTGAACCGAGGGTTTCGCCGTGCCGGAACCCGCCCAGGAGGGTCACGGCGTCCTCCTCGAATTTCATGCGTGCCCCACGCCCGACCCCGAGGCGTCTCCTGGCCAGGGCGGCGGAGATCTCGGGTTCTCCAACGCGGACATGGGCCGGGATGCCCTCCATCGTCGCTATCAGGGCCTGGCCGTGCGACTCCCCGGCCGTGAAGTAACGCAACATGGGGCAATTGTGTCAGTTGCGCCGACGGGCTTCGAGTTCGGCCGTGGCCGCGGACAGGGCCTCCTGGAAACTCAGCTCGCATCCCGTCAGGAGCCGGAACTGGTCCACGGCCTGCCCGGCCAGAAGTTCCAGCCCCGTGATCACCGGCTGCCCGGGGGCGGCAGCCCTGGTCAGGGGGGTGGGCCAGGAATCGTAGACGGCATCGAACAGCACCTCGGCCCGTTCGGCCCAGGCGCCGGCCCACTTCTCCGTGGCGGAGGTCGGGACAGTGCTGGCCAGCAGGTCGGCCTCCCGGAACGAGACGTCCATCGGCTGCGCGGTGATGTCAATCCCGAGGGAGATCCCCAGCTCACACAGCGCAGCGGCCCGCGAGGGAACCCGGGCCAGCACCGTCACTTCCCGGACCGACAGACCCGCCAACGCAACCAGCAAGGAACGCGAGGTGGCACCGTTGCCGACAATGACCGCCGTGGAAACTCCTCCCAGGCCGCGATTCCGCCAGGCCTTGATGAACCCCGGCACATCGGTGTTGTACACGCGTGGTTCCTCACCCAAGAGGATCGTGTTGCCCCCCTGGACCATGCGGGAGATTGAGTCCGGTTCACCCAGCCCGAGCAGCTCCTTCTTATGGGGTGCCGTGACGCTCAACCCGACCCATCCGGAATCCGTCAAGGATGCGACGACCTCCGGCAACTTCCCGGACGCGACTCGGATCGCCTCATAGCCCCAGTCGAGGCCGTTGATCCGGTAGCCCGCGCGGTGAATCGCCGGCGACAGCGAGTGCTCCACCGG
>CALLVV010000080.1 GCA_938012815.1 uncultured Propionibacteriaceae bacterium | reverse complement strand
AGCAGGTACACGCTTGCGGGCTGGTGTCGGTGCAGCTGCACGGCAAACCGGGAGCCAAACTGCTGAAGATCATCTCGCAGGTCACCCACGACCTGCGGGATTGTGCCGCGGACGTTGAATCCCCGGACCTGGACGGCCTCACCCCGGTGGAGGCCTTCGAACTTGGCCGAGAGGCGGAACGAGGCCACCAGAGGGTGATCGCGGCCCGCGCCGGTTTCGTCGCCGGCTGGCCCGAGCAGGTCGTCAGGGTCCGCAAATCATTGGCGAAGGTGCGCAGATGACCGTTCCCGACACCACCACCCCCGGGTTGTTCGTCGTCTTCGAGGGTGGCGACGGGGTGGGCAAGTCCACCCAGGTGCTGGAACTCGTCAACCGGCTCCAGAACCGTCGCATCGAACCCGTCCTGACACGGCAACCGGGCGGCACCCGGATCGGCGCGAAGCTGCGCAAACTGCTGCTGGACCTCGACCATCCGGAGCTGACCGCCCGCACCGAGGCGCTGGTCTACGCAGCCGACAAGGCCCAGCACGTCGAGGAGGTGATCCTCCCCGCCCTGACCCGGGGCGAGGTGGTGGTGTGCGACCGCTACGTCGACTCGATGATCGCCTACCAGGGAGCGGGCCGGGTGCTCGACCTCGTCGAGGTGGAGCAGGTGGCGCGCTGGGCGACGGGCGGGCTGCGGCCCGACCTGACCGTGCTGCTCGACATCGACCCCGCCGAGGCGCTGGTGCACATCCGCCAGCAGGACCGCCTGGAGGCCGCGGGCCTGGACTTCCACCGTCGCGCCCGCGAACACTTCCTCCGACTGGCCGGTGAGGATCCGGGACGCTATCTGGTGCTTGGCGCCCGGGAGTCGCGGGAAAGCATTGCCGAACGGGTCGCGGAGAAGGTGTTCGCGCTGCTCGGGTGAACCGAACCCCCTGCGCGCGAATCGTGGAAGAAAAACGGGATGCCGCCGTGTGCCGACGTTGAACCGTCGAACCTCCGCGATTCGCGCACAGGAAGAGAAACGGGCAATGCTGTCGCCCCCCTGAGCGGGCCTCGACATTCGACTCGGGCCGCTCCTTCGTCGGTGGGGGGTGGCAGGATGAGCACGTGAGCGTGTGGGACGAACTCGTGGGCCAGGACAGGGCTGTTGAGACGCTGCGGCGTGCGGTGGCGGGCGGCAGGCACGCCATGACCCATGCGTGGTTGTTCGTCGGGCCGCCCGGGTCGGGGCGTTCCAACGCGGCACGTGCTTTCGCGGCCGCCCTCCAGTGCCACGACGGCGGCTGCGGGTGCTGCAACGACTGCCGCACGTCACTGTCAGGGGCCCACCCCGACGTGACCCTGCTGCGCACCGAACAGCTCAGCATCGGCGTCGACGAAATGCGCCAGCTGGTCTCCAGGGCCAACGTCGCGCCCGTGAACCGCCGCTGGCAGGTGGTCGTGATCGAGGACGCGGACCGCGTCACCGAACGCGGTGCCGACGCGCTGCTGAAGGCCTTGGAGGAACCCGCACCGAAAACCGTATGGCTGCTGTGCGCGCCCAGCGCCGACGACGTGATCGTCACCATTCGTTCCCGCTGCCGGGAACTACGGCTGGTCACCCCGCCGGCCGAGGAGGTAGCGAAACTGCTGGTCCGGCGCGACGATGTGGACGAGGTGATGGCCCAGTACTGCGCACGTGCCGCCCAGGGGCACATCGGCCGCGCCCGGGCTCTGGCGTTGAACGAAGAGGCCAGGAAACGACGCCACGAGATTCTGTCGCTGCCCGCCAGGCTCAACACCCTCACCGACTGCCTGTCGGCGGCCGAATCCCTCGTCGCCTCCGCGTCCGAGGAGGCCGGGCAGCTCACCGCGGATCTCGACGCCCGGGAGATGACGGAGCTCCAGGCAGCACTGGGAATGGGCACCAGGCGTGTCAAGGCGCGCGGGGTCCAGGGAGCCATCAAGGAACTGGAGGACCAGCAGAAGGCCCGGGCGAAACGTTTCCAGCGCGACGCCCTGGACCGGGTGCTCACCGAACTGACCGGCTACTACCGCGACGTCCTGGCCTGCCAGACCGCCCCAGGCGTGCCGTTCGTGAACGCCGACATTGCCGACGAAATCGCGGCCTTCGCCGCGCGCACCGGGCCGGAGCAGACGGTGCGCGCCCTCGATGCCCTGCTGGAGGCCCGAAAGGCCCTCGAGGGCAATGTGGCGCCCCAGCTGGCCCTTGAGGCGATGCTGCTGGGGCTGGGCCGGGCCTCGCATCGCTGACAAGGGCCGGGGAAGGTTCAAAACCGGGCGCGCCTCATCCGTGCTCGACGGGTGCGGTGAGAACATGGGCTCAAGCGTTGACTGATTCAGGAGGGTTCATGTCTTCACATGACGCAGGCGACTGGGTGCGGCAGGGCACGCCCCGTGGGGCCGACTGGGAGGACGAGCAGAGCGAGTACGGCACTGCCTTGGACCCCGCCGAGTGGGATGATCATGCAACCGAACAATCGGTGCCCGTCGAGACCCCGAATCCCCGGCCACGCCCGGCAGCCCGGGCCGCCGCCGGGGCGCAAGGTTTCTCCAGTGCACCGCAGCAGCCCACGACCTCCGGGACCGGGGGGGAGAAAGCCAGGACGGATCCCGTGGTGTCGCACGCTCCCGACATCTCCTTCCAGGCCGCGACGCCATCCACCACTCAGGAGGACGAAGCTGCTGACGAACCAACCGTGGTGTCGGGTCTGAGGATGCCGGAGCCCCGGGACCCGGACCCGAGACCGGCCCCGTCGTTCACATCGGCTCCTGAACCCACCGAACCCGAGGATGAGGAGACCTTCGTGCGGCCCCTCGACGCGCCGCATCCCGAGCAGGCGTTTCCGCAGCGCGTGGAACCCACCTCGCCGCAGCGCCCCGAGACGAGGCCGGAGCAGACGGAGGGCGCCGTCGCATGGCCCCTCGACGCGCCCGAACAGCAAGCACAGCAGCAACTCGATCCACAGCAGACAGAACCGACCTTGGAGCAGCGTCTCGGGGGGGAGGTCGGGGAGGGGGTCGCTTCGCGGCCCGCGGAGCCTCCGCGGCCCCGACCGGAGCAGGTTGCCCCACAGTACCGCGACCCCACCGTGACCCAGCGTTTTGAACGTGTCAGGGCGCAGCCCGAACCCGCAGCGCCCCAGCCGGACGTGCAGCAGGAGACCACTGTCGCTTCTCCCGGGTTGTTCCGCGGGGACGTTGCCAACGAGCCAGAGTCTGTGGGAACGACGGATGCGCAACCCGAGGCGACCGTGGCGATGCAGACCCCTGCGCAGGAATCCACTCCGACCCCGACCGCTTCGCCAATCCCCGTGGCGGAGCAGGAAGAGGAACGCCGCCGCAGGGAGAAATTGGAAGCGGAACGCGCAGCCCGCAACGAAAGGCTCGGGGTGGTCGAAACCTCTTCGCGGAACGCATCCCGCGCGCTTGTGGAGAAGCCACGACGCACCACCGATGGTCCATTGGCGAGTCTCGGCCTGTTCTTCCTGCGTCTGGTCACCGCAGCCATCCTGACGATCTTGGCCTACCAGGGGCTCACCAATGTCGAAGGTGTTGCCGCGGCATCGAACATTGCCCGTCTTCCGGAACCCCGGTTGATGGTGTGGATCGGGGGTTTCCTGCTGGCAGCCATGGCGTTGCTGCTCGTGATCGGCCTGCTGCAGCGGGTTGTTGGGGTCCTGCTGCTGGTGATGTCCATCTTCTCCTTGGTGTTCATCTGGTGGGGCGCGTTCAGCCCGTTCCTGCCGGGGCAGGACGGTTTCCTTGGTGATCGTGACCTCCTGCTCGGGGCGGTCGGCCTGCTGCTCATCTGCCTCGGTGGTGGCGGGTGGGGTATCGACGCCGCCTTCAGGCATTCCCGTGAAGCGGCGAGAGAAGCCCGCGACCAGTAAACCTTTTGGCTTTTCCGAGACCGATTGGGCCGGGCCGTCACATCGTGGCGGCCCGGCCCGTTCAGTTCCAGGATTTTCTCCTATCCCCGAGAGTCATTGACAACTGCCTCAAATTCCGTGTATGACCGCTCCTCCCCGGTTTTGTCAGCAGTCGTGTTTGTTGTGGTTGGTGGGGTAGGGGGGGGGATGTTGACTGCGGTTATTTCGACTACTTTGGTGTGGGTTTGGGTGGTGAGGTCTATTTCGATGGTTTCTTGTTGTTCGAGGCCGGTTCAGGGGATTGTCCAGTGGGCGGTGGCGGTGATGGTGTAGTTGCCGGTTTGGTGGTGGATGTACCCGCAGTTGGGGTTTTTGTTGTGGGTTTTGTGTTCGGGGTGTCCGGTGTGGGCGATGGTTGTGGTCATGGGTCTCTAGGTGTTGGGGGTGGGGGTAGGAGCCGTTGGTGGTGTAGCTGATGCAGGGGCCTGTGGTGAGTTGGGTGATCGGTTTCCGTTTGGGCTTGCCGGGTTGGTCGCCGGATCCCGGATTCCCGACCTCAAACCTACAGAAGCCGTCCCTGTAGCCTCTCTTTGTGCAGCGAATACCAGGATCGGCACTGAACCTGATTTATGGGTAAGCAGGTTGTTGTCAGTGCGCAGGCCATCAGAATGGTAAAGATGCGTTTCATGCGTGACACCTCAGATCGGCGTCGTTTGTGGCATCTCCGATCTTCCAGTCATCTCCGGTTTTGACCACGTCAATGTTCCACGCGAGGTACATCGAACGTTTCCCTGTCTCAAATATGGATTGGCCGGTTTTCGAGTCCACGAAATCGGCCTTGCTGGTGTCTGTGCAGGTCTGAACCGTGATGACTTCCATGTCGTCTTCTTTTCTCGTCTCCGAGGCACTCGTGATACGAACAATTGTGGCTCCAGTCTGGACCTGCCCATGCTCGCGATATTCACTGAGTTCATTCATGTCCATCTCTTGGGTCTGTCCCGTGGTGATGTCTCGCAGGGGTTGCGGATCGGAATCGAGGCTGCTGGACACCTCATCTGAGATGCGGAAGTACTTGATCACGGTGTTGGCCGCTTCGAGTTGTTCCGGGGTGAAGGTCTTTGATGGTTGTGGTCCCGAGGGTGGTGGGGTCGGCGGCGGTGAGGGGGATGTGGTGGTCTGGGAGGGCTGCTGTGGGGCGGTCCTCCAGGATTCCGAGTCGCTGCTTCCTGGCCCGGGTGATTCCCTGCCGCCGCATGAGGACAGCAGCAAGGCCGCGGCCGTGGTGGCTGTTGCGATGGTTCTTCCGATGTGATGTTTCATGGTTCAACACCTCCATTGGTGTCATGGACCCGGTCGGTGTTTCCAACCCGGGATCCTCTGAGGTTAGAACCACACGGTGGGCTTCGTGGGGCGTTGCTGAAACTCTGACCACAAGTCAAGGGACCCGCCGATCGAGCAGCCCGTTGAGGGCGGGCGATCCGACCCGCGAATGTCGGCCCGGAGAGGGTTGACCTCGAGCGCTCTGCGGGCTGTCGACGCCTGCGGTTACTCTGTTGGTCATGCCCAGAGTCATGGCCGTCACCTTCGAGCAGTACGGCCGCCTGCACTACCTCGACCCGGATGGTGTCGACTACCGCGTCGGTGACTGGGTGCTCTACCCCACCGACGACGGTAAGGAGGTGGCGCGCGTGGTGTGGGCGCCGGAGGAGACGACGCTGGATGCCCCACTCCCAAGATGCGTGGGACGTGCCACCGAGGCGGATCTGAGACGCGACGAGACCAACCGGGAACACCGTCGCAGGATTCGTGAGGTGGCAGTCGAGCGGATCACCGCCCACGGGTTGCCCATGAAAGTGATGGCCACCGATTACATAGACTCCTCCAAGGAGTACGACAAGCTGGCGGTGATCTACTTCACGGCCCCGGGCAGGGTGGACTTCCGCGCCCTGATCGGCGACCTGGCCCGCGCCGTCGGGGCGCGCATCGACCTGCGGCAGATATCCTCCCGGGACACCGCCAGGCTGGCCGGAGGGGTGGGCATGTGTGGCCGGGAACTGTGCTGCACCTTGTTCTTCGATGAGGTCGAGCCCGTGTCCATGCGGCTGGCGCGCAGCCAGAACTTGGCGGCGAATCCCCTCCAGATCCAGGGGGTCTGCGGGAAGCTGCTGTGCTGCTTGGCTTTCGAACATCCGCTGTATGTGGACTTCCTGAACCAGGCACCGCAGATTGGGGAACAGGTCACCACCCCGGACGGCCCGGGACGGGTGGTCGGGCACGTGGTGCCGACGGGGGAGGTGGCGGTGCGAACCGCTGACGGGGTGAGACGCTGCCCGCTGGTGCAGGTCTGCGTCAGGAAGAGGAACCGAGTGGCGTACCGCGCCACTCCGGATGAGGAGAGTTGATGCGAAGAGGGATTATCTGGTTTCAGGGGATGCTGATCTTTCTTGCGGTTAGTCTCGTGGTGACGTTCTTCGCCAGTGGGATGCTGGCTCCGGGACGGCAGGTGTCGGGGCCGCCATCGGCCGAGCAGCCGTCGGTGCAGTCCGCCCCCACCGTCGATGAACAGAAACCCGGGGTGCCCGCGGTCCCCGTGCCCGAACACGAGACGTGGCCGCACGAGGGAACCGAGAACTCCGACCGGCAGCTCGACGTCAAGGCATCCAATCCCGTGGTGCAGCTCCCGGCCTCCCTCGGTGACGACCTGACTCCTTACTGGCAGCAGTCCCTGAGCTGGCAGCCCTGCGGCAACGCCCTGTGCGCCACCATGAAGGTGCCGCTGGACTGGGACAACCCCGGCAAGGCGGCGCTGGACATCAAGGTCACGAAGGTGCCCTCCACCAACCCGACGAAGGGTCCGCTGTTCGTCAACCCCGGTGGCCCCGGCGTGGAGGCGGGATCATTTGCCACGAAGCTGGGAAGTGACAAATGGAAGGGATATGACATCATCGCCTGGGATCCGCGCGGTTCCGGGGAATCCACCCACGTGCAGTGCGGCACCACCGAGCAGACGGACAAGGCATATTTCGCGGACGGCACCCCGGACGACGACGCGGAGAAGACCGCTCTCAACGACGCCTGGGCCGCCTTCGCCCGGGAATGCCGGGAGGCCTCCGGGGAGCTGCTGGACCACGTCTCCACCATCGAGAACGTCCGCGATCTCGATCTGCTGCGTTTCCTGACCGGGGCGGAGAAACTCAACTACCTGGGTGTCAGCTACGGCACCTTCGTCGGCTCGATGTACGCGGAACTGTTCCCGGAGCGCACGGGACACCTGGTGCTGGACTCCGCCGTCGACATCACCAACGAGGGAGAGGTGTTCCAGGCCGAGGGTTTCGAGACGGCCTTCGGGCTCTATGCGGACTGGTGCGCGAGTGAGGGGTCCTGCTCCTTCGGGAACTCGCGTGACGAGGTGACCTCCCGCATCAATTCCTTCCTGCAAGGGCTCGACGCCAACCCGCTCAAGGTCGGGGACAGGCAGGTGACGCAGGGCCAGGGCGCGGCGGGGATCGCTTTGTTCCTTTACTCGGGGGAAGAGGTCTATCCGAGACTCACCCAGTCTCTTGCTGCGGCGATGAACGGCGACGGCAGGGCCATTCTCAAGGCCTCCGATCTCCTGACGGGCCGCACCGACAATGGGTGGGAGACCGTCGCCTATGCCTTCCCGGCCATTCGGTGCGTGGACCAGCCGGACGCCGGGGTTGCTGCCACCGATGACACACGGAAGAAGGCGGCTGAGAAAGCCCCGGTTTTCGGCAGCAACATGGGATCGGATCTGGTCTGCGAACGCTGGACCGCCAGTTCCGCACCCAACTTGAAATTGACCGGCAAGGGGGCGGCGCCGATTCTGGTTGTGGGGGCGACGGGGGACTCCGCCACCCCCTATCAGCAGGCCGTCACCATGGCGAAGCAACTGGAATCCGGGCATCTGCTCACCTACGACGGTTCCGGTCACGGTTCCGTCACCTCGGGTAATGCGTGCGTGGACGAGACGATCACCGCCTATTTCGAAGACGGAGCCCTTCCCGAGGACGGCAAGACCTGCAAGTGAGGAGGCGCATCGCCTACGGGTGCGGATGAGTGTCGATCCCGGGGCTACCCTTGGTGCATGTCTGCGATAAGCCGGTTCATTGACCGCATCTGGCCTCCGGCCTGGCTCTACTCCACCTACGAGGCCCAGGTGATCAAGCGACTGGATCGCTCAGCCATGCCCCGTCACGTGGCGGTTCTGGCGGACGGCAACCGGCGGTGGGCGCGGCTCAACGCACCCGGGCAGCCCCTTGTCGCGGGGTATCGCGCGGGGGCCGCGAAGCTGCAGCAGTTCGTCGAGTGGTGCGACGACATCGGCATTCCCGTCATCACGCTGTGGGTGCTGAGTACCGACAACCTCGACCGGTCCGCCGCGGACGAACTGGAACCGTTGCTGGAGGTCATCGACGAGCTGGTGGTGAAGCTGGCGGACACGGGACGCTGGCGGGTGCAGGCGGTCGGTGATCTCGACCTGCTGCCCACGGAGCGGGCCGCCAGCCTCAGGGCATCGGCTGCCAGGACGGAAGCGGTGGAGGGCATGCACATCAACGTCGCGGTCAGTTACGGCGGCAGACACGAGTTGCGTGACGCCTTCAGGTCGCTGCTGGCGGAACGGGCTGCTCAGGGCCGCACCCTGGAGGACGTGGCGGCCACCGTCGAGATCGACGAGATTTCGGAGCACCTGTACACGAAGGGCCAACCGGACCCGGACCTGATCATCCGCACCTCGGGGGAGCAGCGGCTCTCCGGTTTCCTGCTGTGGCAGTCGGCGCACAGCGAGTTCTACTTCTGCGAGGCCCTGTGGCCGGACTTCCGCAAGGTCGATTTCGTGCGTGCCCTGCGCAACTACACCCAGCGGGAACGCCGCTTCGGCCGGTAGGGTCAGCGGCTCAGTGCCTTGACGAGCTGTTCTATGGTTTCCTGTTTCGGTGTGCGGCCGTCGGGCAGGGTGATGTGTCTGGAGAAGTAGTCGGCGTGTGAGATCGGGCCCATGTCCACGGTGTGGATGCGGTCGTCCCTCACGGCACGGCCGTAGGAGGACAGCGGGGCCGTGAACCAGCGTCCGGGAAAGGCGATGGTGCCCAGCGACTGGGTGCGGTCGCGACTGCCTCTCAGGTGCGTCAGCGAACCGATGTGATCCAGCCCCGGGTCGTCGGCGTAAACCCCTCCGATGGAGACGACGTCGACCTGCACGTCGTGGGCGGCCAGGAAACGAGCCACTCCGCAGGCGATCTGTGCGCCCCCGGAGTAGCCGATCAGCGTCACGGGGGCCGGGTCGTCGGGGTCGTAGCCCGCGTCCAGGAGGGAACGCCACACCACGCACGCGACCCCGAAGTTGTAGGTGCCGCCGTAGCGTGGATCAGCGGAAACCAGCACCTGCATGACGTTGCGCAGGTTGATCAGGAACGGCAGCGGCGACCAGGGAAACCGGCGTCGCACCCAGTCCAGGCGACGCCACAACCAGGCGGTGGCGCGCTGCGGCAGCCCTCGGTTCTCCATGGCGTAGGGGAACACGTCCTCGGTGATGACCACGTCGGGAAGTTGTTTCCGCACCTCTTCCAGCACCGCGTGTTCGCGGCGCGATATCGACCTGCCGTCGAGCACCGCGATGCCCGACAGGTACACCGCGAACCGCCGGATGCCGGTGGCGGGTTCGGGTTCCGGGGCCGGAAGGGATGGCGTCGGGTAGCGTCGCGCCCACCATTCGAGGGATTCGAGGGGAGCCAGCAGTGCCAGGACGAGGATCACCAGCAGCGTCATCTCCAGTAGCGCGAGAAGCATCGGCCGGATCACGGGCTGACCTTCGCCCCGACGGGGATGAACGGCGCCCCGGCCAGCACGTCCCTCGGGCCCAGGATCGTCGGGCGGCCCGTCACCAGGGTCCAGACGCGACCGGTGAGGTATCCGATGGGACGCCCGAGCAGCCGTGAGGCGAGCTGCATGATGCCCCAGGCCAGGCCGGTGGCGATCAGGGCCTGCCACCAGCTGGTCTCCATGGCCGCCGTCGCCAGCAGCCACAGGCAGATCGCGCTCCAGCCCTGCAGGATGCGGCCGATCAGCAAACCGATGTGGGGGATGAAGACCAGGAACCCGTAGGCCAGGGGAGCGGTGGAGGACAGCGTCACCGCCAGCAGGTCGGTGATGTGCATGCCGTGCTGGGTGATGGGACCCGCCACGACCCACAGGATCAGCGCCTGGATGGTGTACAGCAGGGTGAGGAAGATCCCGCCGACCACCAGCATTGCCAGGAACCGGACGCCCCTGACGCGGTTGATGAACAGCACGGCGCAGTGTCCGAGCAGGGTGGAGACCCCGGCCACCAGTGCGATGAGCCCGGCGGTGGGCAGGCCGGGCAACCCCAGGGAGGAGTCCTCGACCACCCGGAGCGAGGCCACGTCCCAGATGGTCGTCAACCATCCGAAGAAATCCACGCAGCCCATTGTCGCGGAACGCTTCGGGAAACGGTGCAAGCTCCACACCGGATCCACAGGTCGGCTGAGTCGGCTTCAGAAAGGGGTCTTACACCTCACTGTTCAGCGGTCTGCTTCTCGACGGCGGCCTTCGCCTCGTCCAGGTGGGCCTGGCAGATGGCGGCCAGTTCCTCGCCGCGTTTCCACAACGCCATGGACTCCGCCAGCGTCGTACCACCCGACTCCAGCGTGGCGACGGTCTTGGCCAGTTCGTCGCGGGCCTCCTCGTAGGACAACTTCTTGGGTGTGGTCATCGGGACTCCTTCGGGTGACTGGCCTGCGTGGTGAGAGTGAGTTCGCCGTCGGCCAGATGGGCCGTCAACGTGCCCCCGACGGGGGCGTCGGCGATGCTGGAGACGGTGCGGTCGCCGTCGACCAGCAAGGCGTAGCCGCGTTGCAGGGTGGCGGCGGGGGACAGGGCCCGCACCGCCGACAGGTGGGAGGCCAGTTCGGTTCGTCTGCTGGTGAGTTGCTGGTCGATGGCGGTGCGTAGCTGGTGGCGCAGCAGGGCGAGGCGGTCGCGGTGCCCTTCCAGGGCGGCGGCGGGGCTGGCGAGGACGGGGCGTCGCCGCAGCTCGGCGAGCTCCTGCCCGGCCTGCCCGATCCGTGCCTCGACGGCCTGCCTGAGCCTGGCGCGAGCCAGGACGACGAGGTCCTGTTCGGCTGCGAACTCTGGAACGATGCGCGAGGCCGCGTCGGTGGGTGTGGAGGCCCGCAGGTCGGCGACGAAATCCAACAACGGGGTGTCGGACTCGTGTCCGATGGCGGAAACCACCGGGGTGCGGCAGGCTGCGACCGCCCGCACCAGGCCCTCGTCGGAGAACGGCAGCAGGTCCTCCAGGGCACCGCCGCCGCGGGCGATGACGATGACGTCGACATCCGGGTCCTCGTCAAGATCCTGGAGGGCCTGCATCACCGACGTGGAGGCGTTCGGCCCCTGGACTAGCGAATGCGCGACGGTGAAACGCGTCGGCCAGCGGCGGGCCACGTTGCGCAGCACGTCGCGTTCGGCGTCGGAATCCTTACCGGTGATCAACCCGATGCGGCGGGGAAGCAATGGCAGCGGGCGTTTGCGGTGGGGATCGAACAGGCCCTCGGCCTGGAGTTTGCGGCGCCGCGCCTCCAACTCGGCCAGCAACCTGCCGACCCCCACCACCCGCAGCTCCAGGCATTCGAAGCTGAGCGATGAGGTGGGTTCCCACACCCGCGGTTTCAGGCGTACCACCACCTGCGACCCCTCCGGAAGCGGGCCCGCCGCATCCAGTACGAAGGCCGTGGTCGTCACCGAGCAGGAGACATCGGTGAACCGATCCCTCAGGGTGAGGAACTGGGTGGGTGCGGCGCGGCGTTTGATCTCGATGACCTGCGCTTCCACCCAGATCTCGCCGAGCCTGCCCACCCAGTCCGCAACTGCACCGACGACTCTCTCCAACGGCTGCGGATGCTCGGGGGAACTGGTCAGGGCCATGTCAGGGAGCCTACCCATGCAACCCGACATTTATTCGGACTAGGCTAGGAACATGAGTCAGCAGCCCCTCGACAGATCCGAATTTGAAGCCGCGCTCTCGGCCCGGAAAGACCTCGGTCCGGAGATGGAACCTGCGCTCGTTGAGTCGTTCGCCGAGAAAGTGGTCGCCGAGATCAGGCGCCAGCAGGCGACGACCCCGAGGCCGGGATTCCCGGCCCCGACCCTCACCCCTGCGCAGATGGCCTACATGCAACGCCGCAATCGTCCCTACAACCCGATGTCGTTGGCGGTGGTGTCGATGGCACTCGCGATTCCGTTGACAGCGATCGCGCTCTCGCTCGGTGGAATCTTTGGAATCATCATGGGTCTGGTGGTGTGGGCAGGGATCGTCGGTATCAATTTCGCCGCCGCCCTGGGAAATTTCAAGTTCAACGACCCGTCGTCGCGCTGACGTTCGTCGAGTGGCTGACCCCCGGACACATCGCGACTCCCGTCCCCGGAAAACACCGCTGGTGCGGTCCGCTTAGTATCCGGTGTCGTGAGCAACAGGAGGGATTCCCGGAAATCCGGGGGACATTCGCAGGGCTGGGTGCCGAACCATCACGGGGCTTGGGCGATGCTGATCATGCCCTACGTCATGGGGCTGATCTGGGCCATCGGGGCCGGATGGTTCTCGTGGCCGCTGGCGTTGCTGGCCCCGGTGTGGGTGATCGGCTACTTCGCCTTCTTTGCCACGGCGACGTGGCTGAAGTCGAACTTCAAACCCCGGTATCGCCGCGCCGTGATCACCTACGGCGCGATCACCATCGTTCTCGGCATCCTGCTGCTGGCGCTGAAACCCGCGTGGTGGGCGTGGGCGCTGGTGTTCGGGCCGCTGACCGGGATCGGGTTGTGGCTGGCGTGGAAACGCCGCGAGAGGTCGTTGCCGTCGGGTTTCGTGACGGTGCTGGCCGCCGCTGCACTGCCCCTGGTGCTCGGCTCGGAGGGGCCGCTCGACCTCGGTGGCCTGCCGGTGCTGGCGGGGGTGTCGCTGGCTTGTTTCGGGTACTTCTTCGGCACCGTGTTCTACGTCAAGACCAACGTGCGGGAACGCGGCCGGGTGAGCTACATCGCCTACTCCGTCACCTGGCACGCGGCCTGCGCGGTGCTGTTTGCGCTCGTCGACTTCCACCTGCCCCGCTGGTGGCTGGTGGTGTTCTTCGTCGCCTGCACGCTGCGGGCGTGGCTGGTGCCCTCGCTGGGGGTGATGAAGGGTCGCAAGGTGACCACCAAACAACTCGGCTACACGGAGATGATCGCCACCGCGGCGCTGCTGGCGATCATGATCCCCGGGGTGCTGATCGCCTGACCGGCGGCCGGTCGGAAACGTCGGGGAGCGGTGTTCGCCCCGTACACTGGCCCGCATGAGCACCAGCAAGCGGGTCATCGTCGCTGCGCCACGCGGATACTGCGCGGGCGTGGACCGTGCCGTCACCACCGTGGAGAAGGCCCTCGAGACCTACGGCCCGCCCATCTACGTGCGCAAACAGATCGTGCACAACAAGCACGTCGTCTCGACCCTCGAGGAGCGGGGGGTGATCTTCGTCGACGAACTGGACGAGGTGCCCGCCGATGCCCTGGTGGTGTTCTCCGCGCACGGGGTCTCCCCGGCGGTGCGTGAGGAGGCGGCCCGCCGCGAGCTGCGCACCATCGACGCCACCTGCCCGCTCGTGACGAAGGTGCACCGCGAGGCGAAACGGTTCGCCGCCAAGGACACCGACATCCTCCTGATCGGACACGCCGGGCACGAGGAGGTGGAGGGCACCATGGGGGAGGCCCCGGACCGTACCACCCTCCTGGAGAGCCCCGACGATGTCGACCGCCTCGACCTGCCCGCCGACAAACCCTTCGTCTGGTTGTCGCAGACCACCCTCAGCGTCGACGAGACCATGGAGACCGTCACCCGCCTGCAGCAGAAGTTTCCGCTGCTGATGAGCCCACCCACCGACGACATCTGCTACGCCACCCAGAACCGGCAGCAGGCGGTCAAGCAGATCGCACCCCACTGCGACCTGATGATCGTGGTCGGGTCGCGGAACTCGTCGAACTCGATGCGCCTGGTGGAGGTCGCGCTCGAGGCCGGGGCGAAACGCTCCGAGCGCATCGACTACCCCCACGAGATCCAGGACGCCTGGCTCGACGGCGTCTCCACCATCGGCCTGACCTCGGGGGCTTCCGTGCCCGACGAACTGGTGCAGGGGGCGCTGGAGCTGTTGAGGGAGCGGGGTTTCCCGAAGGCCGAGGAGGAAAGCCTCATGGAGGAGAACCTGACCTTCGCCCTACCGCCCGAGCTGCGCCGCGCCATCAAGGAACACGACCCCGTCTGAGACCGGCACCTGACCGCCGGCGGTTTCAGTCGTCCGGTGGCCTCCAGATCACTCGGAGGCGATGTGCATGCCGATATTGATGACCCGCCCATCCGAGGCGCGGTAGAAGAACCGCCTCACCCCCCAGGGTTCATCCGTCAATGGGTGAACCACGTCCAGACCCGCCTGCTTCACGCGGGTGAGTGCCTCATGGACGTCATCGACGAAAATCGACACGTCCGGGTTGACCGGTGCGGAGGCGTCGTGGGTCATCACGCTGAGCTGATGGCCAGCGTCATCTCCGAGGGTGATGATCCAGCCGTGATCCATGAGGACGCGAAACCCCAGAACGCTCGAGTGCTCCTGCACCGCAGCGGACAGATCGGACACCGTCAGGTTTGGGACCACTCGCTCAACATGCACACGCGTATTTTCGCATGCAATGTTCGTGACGTGCGCCGTCGGTGACGAGTTGCGACCCGGGGTCGGCTCATGAAGTGACCGCGCCGGGACATTCGTGCTGGGTGACGTGTTCTCCTCGCCTGGTCGGGCCAGTCAGACGAGGAAACGGAAGTAGGGGCTGGTGGAATCGACCTCGTTGACCTCCATGCCGCATTCGGTGATGCGGGCCAGGAGGAAGCGGTAGTCCCCGGGGTTGCTGAGTTCGACGCCGACCAGGGCCGGGCCGACTTCCCGGCTGGAGCGTTTCACGTACTCGAAGTAGGTGATGTCGTCGTCGGGGCCGAGCACCTCGTCGAGGAAACGCCGCAACGCGCCCGGCTGCTGCGGGAAGTTGACCAGGAAGTAGTGCTTGCGACCCTCGTGCAGCAGCGACCGTTCCACGACGTCGGCGTAGCGGGCGACGTCGTTGTTGCCGCCCGAGACGATGCTCAGCACCCGCGACCCGGCGGGGATGTGGACACGCGAGCCCACCCCGCCGGTGGGCAGGGCGGCGGCCGCGAGGGCCCCGGCGGGTTCGGCGATGATGCCGTCGGTCTGGTACATGGCGAGCATTTCGGAGCACACCTGCCCCTCAGGGATGCGGGTCAGTTCGATCCTCGCCTCATTGATGACGTCGAAGGTGTAGTCGCCCACGAGACTGACAGCGGCACCGTCGACGAAGGTGTCGATGTTGTTGAGCGGGAACGGGCGACCCGCGGAGATCGCGGCCGCCACGCACGGTGCCCCGTCCGGTTCCACTCCGATGATCCGCACCTGCGGGTGGTGGGTGCGCAACCAGGCTGCGGCACCCGACATCAAACCCCCGCCACCGACGGGCAGGATCACGACGTCCGGCACGAACCCGAGCTGCTCGACGGCCTCCGCGATGGCGGTGCCCTGCCCGGCGGCGGTGCGGGGGTCGTTGAAGGCGGGTACGAGGATGCGGCCGTTGCTCTCCGCGAACCGAGCCGCGGCCCTGGAGGCCTGGTCGTAGGTGGAGCCCTCCATCACCAGCTCGACGTGACCGCGTCCCAGCGCCTGGATACGGTCGCGTTTCTGCCTGGGCGTGGTGGTGGGAACGTAGACAACCGCGCCGATACCCAGCGTCGCCGCCGCGAACGCGACCCCCTGCCCGTGGTTGCCGGCCGACGCGCACACCACACCGGCGTCCCGGGTCTCGGGGGAGATCTGCGAGATCAAGTTGTAGGCGCCCCGCAGCTTGTAGGAACGCACGGGCTGGAGGTCCTCGCGTTTCAACCACACCTCGGAACCGGTGGCCTCCGTGAGCCGCTGGTTCAACTCGACGGGGGTGACGCGGGCCACTCCCTTCAATCGGTCGCGGGCGTCGGGAACGAGGGCAGCCAGATCGGAAAGCACAGTCACGGGCCCAATTGTGCTAGCCGGAAACAAAATCCGCACTCTTCACGAGGGCGTGCCCCTTCCAGAAGCTGGTTGAGCTATTCATCCCTTGAAGAAGCTGGTTGAGTCGGGGCGTGAGGAATGAGCGGCCCGTGTCGAAACCGTCCGGCGATTGAGTGGCGAACCCGATCACGAGTCTCCGGACAAGGGCACTGTGGTTTCGAGGCGACCGGCTCGCTGGCGCTCACTGTGATGTCTCGGGACATGGGTGACGGTTTGACGTTTGGAAGGGTCAAGTCCCTTCGAGTGGTGTTGTTTCAGGTGGTGGTGAGAGCGGTGGGTTCCGGGCTGATGCGGTTTCCCGATCCACTGGGCCAAGTGGGGCGGGGGCTCGGCAGCCACTCAAGAAATGTCGGCTTCGGTTTCGTCTAACTTCACGTTCACAGTCCGCAACGACGGGGTGAGCACAGCGAGCAGACAGGTTAACGTGATGGCCAGGCCCCCGCCGATGACCAAGGTGGCCCGCTGGACTGACGCCAGCGCACTGGAAGCTGCGCCCAGGACATGCAGCACAGTCATCGACGGCTGTTGGAGCATGGACGTGCCGCACAGGACGGTTGCTACCAACATCAGTACGGTCTCAGAAATGAGGGCTGGCCTGCGCCGGTCAAAGTGATCAGCCGGTGTCCACCGTAGAGACTCAGCGCCAGAAGGGGAGAGCAGGTGGACGACCGCAACGCTGCCGGTTGCAAAGGGCGACTCTGTCAGGTGAGCGACATGCAGCAGGATGGTCGTCGAAGTGACGATCGAGCCGAAGCGGGTGATCGTCCTGGACACCAGAAGGAGTGTGAACGGACGAGACCACGACGGGACCACATCGGGGCGAGGTCCACATGCGGGTGGGAAAACGTAGGCGATCACTCCAAGTCTGCGGCACTGTCTGCCACATAGGGTTGGGTCCAGGTCACTGGGATGAAGCCCAGCCTGGTCAGAACCGGTGCCGATGCTGGCAGCGCGTCCACCCAAAGGGTCTCGGCCCCCGCCTCGATGGCAGCCGCTATGCGGCTGAGCACTGTCGTGGTGAAATATCCGAGCCGTCGATGCGCGGGGGCGGTGCGACCCCCGGCCAGCTCTGCCGCCGCGGACGACCGGTCCAAGAGAAGGCGGCCGGCTGAGACGGGCGAGCCGTCGACATAGACGATGTGAACTTGGAGGCGGTCGGGGTCGTCGGTCATGGTAGCGGCGAGTTGGTTCTGCTCAGTGTCGACTCCGCTACGGCCACTCTCCCGGGAGATCTGTGCGTAGTCGGCGAGTTGGGCAACGCTGGCTCGAACTGCCGGCAAGGTCACCTCCATTCCAGTTTTCACGGCTTCCGGGAGTTGGCGGAGGTCGAGAGCCAAAACCGTCTCCCGGTCTCCAGGGATCAGCCCTGCTGCCAGTAGCGCCATATGGAGTCGCGTGGGCCGGTCATGGCCGTAGAGCTTCCATTCGAACTGTGCGCTCCTCTCGTGCGCCGAAAAGATTTCGCGGCGGATGATGTCCGGCAGTGTGGACTTGGGACACGCGCTGTAGACGATCCTGATTTCCGAGCCATCGGCGCTGGTTTCTCTGACGATCGGTCCTGGAGCGAGGGTTCCCGAGCGCAGCCGGATCGTATCGAGTGTCGCCAGCAGCGGCTCAAACATGTCGATCCTCCTCCGGTTGCGCCTGTGCTTCTGCATCGTTCAAGAGGCGCTCCATGCTGTGGTGCAGCGGGATAGAACCCCCGTCACTGCCTAGGTAGCGAGCGCAGATACCGGTGAGCGTTCAACCCTAGGCAAGGGGATCTGAACTCTGGTTCCCGTAGGGAAACGTTTTTAAGCAGGCGTCATGCCGAACGAGCACGGGTTTCTGATTGAGCCTCCTAGAGTGGTCCAGCAGGTTGGTCGCGACCGTCTCCTGGGTAGGTAATTCCGTTGGGCGGACGGTCTTTCTCAACTCCTCTCGGTGTCGCCTAGGTCTGGGGCTGCCAGTCGATGGTCCCTCGGATCACGCTGTCGAGCGAGATCGGGTAGCTGTCGAGGTCAGCCGCCAGGAGGGAATCCCCCAACTCCCGCGTGCACCCGATGTACACCGAGTCGTGGTAGATCGGGCAGGCCGCGACAAAACTACGGTCGTGGGGCAGGATCAGCATCGGGCACTGCTGTGTGTGCCAAGGGAGCTCGCGGGCAAGCCAGGACAGTGGCTCGCGGATCACGACGATATCCAGCGGCATACCCTGTCGGATGGACTTCTTTGGGTCCACCGACAGCCTCCGGACGAGAGGCAGCGCCCATGCGGGCACAACCACGTCCTCGCGCGGTAGGACATCATCCTCGGCGTAGCCGGCCCAGTGGATGAAGTCGCACTCCCTCTCCCCGTCCCTGGCGAGAGCAGTGACGAGCGCCTCGGAGGTCTGCTCCGACAGGGACCCATACGGAGGTTGCACCAGCGCGGGCGCGCCGTCGCTGATCTGTTCCCACGTCGTGGCGCCGTCAATCACCGCGCCTGGGACGATATCGGCCCAGGCGTGCCACTGGCCATGAACTCCGCGGACTGGAAGCAGGACTCGCACCGCACGCTCGTGCTCCTCACCCACCAGGTCACTTACCCGCACTACCGCACCTCTTAGCACACACCCTCATACCCTGAAACCATAGGTCACGATGTCATATGGATACTCCGCATCCAGCGAATCGATGTGGTAATAGACCTCCACCGTCACAAACACGGTAGCGCTGTCAAGCTCCACTGCGGCGGTCACTGAATCCCCATTTGAATCCAAGGTGCAGGTCTGCCCTTCCGTCACGCATTCGATCGTTGGCCGCTCATCAGAAGGAATCCCTTCAGCGTCATAGCCCGTGAACTCACGTACAAAAACCTGCGCGGGAATCACAGGAGAATTCACCGTGATCCGCACTGGACCGCTCGTAGGGATCGCGATGACCTCGTTCGGCTCGATCGTCGGTCGTGCAGTATGAAAGGAACTGCTGGAGTCGCTATACCAAATAGAGGACAGTGGTGGGATCGCAATCCCATTCACGGTCGCGTCGGGCGCAGAATCTGGTGGGGCCTGCACGGCAATCATCGTCTCCTCGGAGGATGACGAGGCGCTGGGATGAGAGCCGCCCTCTTCCGAGCCGGAGCATCCTTCCACAGCGAGTGCCGCGAGGACGACCATCGGAACCAGAACCGAACGAGCGCCACCTAGTCCCGCCATCTCAGCACCAGAAGTAGCTTATTTCAGGGTCCCAGTTCCTCGTCGTCGACTTATAGACGGTTCCGCCTTCAAGAGAGGCATGCATCGAGTACGCACGGAACATGAAATCTCCCTCGTTCCGGCAGGTGGAGTGCGGAGTGGCTCTACCAGACCAAGTGTCGTTGTCGTGGCCGGAAGACCCGGACATCACGTACTCTCCTCCCCACCAGCGGTCTCGCAACACGACGGTGACCACCTCGGCCCGCTCCACAGCCCGATCACACTGGGTCACGGCATGGACCGAGACCATGTTTCCGCTCCTGTGAGGGTAATCCGTGGATCCCTTGCATCCGGCGGGCGAGGGTTTCCACCCGGACGGAACAGTTTCAGGATGATCCGCGTCCGTTTCCCCCTCGACCGTTCCCTCCGACCTCACCACCGCAGTTGCCTCCGGCAGCGTCTGCGTCTGATTTGTCGAGTCAGAGAGATCTGAAACCGTGACAAGCGAGGTGGACTCGCCATCCTGATCTTCTGCCCTCGCCGTAGGAGACACGGCCCCCACCGCCAGAAGAAAAGCTCCTGTGATACCGAGCGCCGCGCGCCATCGGATCATCATGGTCAAACCCCTTCGTTGCGTCATCCATCACACTATGGACTCTCGTGTAACTCACTAAATTACGAGTAGGTAACCATTACCGACGCTAGTATTGCGGCGCCTCACTGTCAATCCTTCGACGAGACTCATAGTCCCCGCGTGGGTAGGGGTCGTGCCTCACCCGGTTTCCTCAGAAGATGGGTGGGGCGGGCGGCGAGGGGATGTGAAGGATCTGTCGTTGGCTGATCGGATGGAGGTCACCACGAAGTACGCGAAGGCCCACCAGACCGCGTTGAAGAAGGACAAGACCCGGATCCTGGATCAGGTCGTGGCGGTAACTGGACGAAACCGGGGCCATGTCTGTCACCAGTTGCGCCGCCGGGACGGGCAGTCCCCCGGGACGGGCCGTCGCGATGATCGTGGTCGTCGGTCGACGCCGATCCTTGTAAGTATTCCTGCGACGCCCGACTTGTGTTGGGACGTCGTGGGCCAGCACGGATGTCAGCGACCAGTTCCGCTACCTTCACACCAACCGGCAGTCTCAGCAGGCATGGCCGTCGACCAGCCCGTCCGCACTCAAGCCCGTCGCTGCCCGAAAGGGAGCGAACCAGCCCAGGCGAGATGACGGTTCGACGGTATCCCGCTTGGGCGGAGCAAATCCCGGTGACGACCGTCGAGGGCCAAGAGGCCCAGCGCCGACGTGGGCTCAGCAGCCGGCTGCCGCTTCTAGAGCCAGGGACAGGGCGACATGGTGCGAGTCGACGCCGAAGCCGCGAAGGTCGTAGTCGTTGTCGGCGAGGGTGTCGGCGGTGAACAGCAGTTGGGCGAAGCGCACTCCGCGGACCTTTGCGATCGCCGCCATCGCGGCGCATTCCATCTCGACGGCGACGCAGCCCTGCGACTTGCGCTGCTCCACCAGGGCGCGGGTCTCACGGAAGAAGCCGTCGGTGGTCCACACCGGAGCGACCTGCGCCCCAAAGCCCGCCGATCGCGCCACCTTCGCGACGGTGGCGCGCAGCGCCTCGTCGGTCTCGACCCACGCCCCGGCCTTCAGGTAGTGGTACGACGTGCCCTCGTCGCGCAGCGCTCGGCTGGGAACGACAAACTCCCCCTCCGGTAGTTTCCGGAGCGCCCCGCAGGAACCGACGGCGACCAGCGATTCGGCCCCGGAGCGAATCATCCGCTCGGTCACCAGAGCCGCGGCGGCCGCGCCGATCGGCATCGGAACGACCCGCACCACCTGCCCGCCGCGCGTCGCCTCGTAAATCGGGTACTCAACGGTGACGAACGGTACGGTCCCTACCCGCCGCACCTCCCAGCCCTCGGCGGTCTTGATCGTCTTCTCGGACAGGAACGCCAGCACGGTAACGCCAGGCCCTTCGGCCTGCACATCGGCGAACATCATCGGCGAGATGAGGTCGTCGGGGTCATCGTCGAAGTCGAGGATTGGAAAAGCACCGGGCGTCAGCATGGGTTGATCATCCCACGCGAGTCGCAGCGACGGCGGGCAAGTTCGGCCCAAAGTCCCTTGCTCTTCTCGTGCGCACTGCCGGACCTGTCCCAGAGGATTCGGTATGCCGCTGAAAGTCGGGCATGCGACGGCGGCCGCACGCGTGGTCGCCGTCACTCTTCGGGAAGGCAAAACCGGTTGAGCCGGGGCGTGAGGAAGGAGCGGTCCGTGTCAAAACCAGTGGTGGCCGAACAGCAGACCCGAGCACACGTCCTCGAACCCCTTCACTCCGCTGCCGAAGGACCCATCAGCTCAGGGGCTACGGGGGTCCGGGCCCCCTCGTCGACGGAGCTCAGGCGCGGCAGTTCGTCCATTGAGACGTCCAACGTCCGGAACCGTCGTGCCGAGACCAGCACCCGCGACTCCAGCGTGCCCATGGCGGCGTTGTAGTTCTTGACCGTGCCGTTGATGGATGCTCCCAGTTTCTCGAAGTGCGATCCCAGGGTCGCCAGCCGGGAGTACAGCTCACGTCCGAGCGCGCTGATTCTCGTCGCCGACTCCGCCAGCCGCGACTGCCGCCACCCGTGAGAGATGATCTGCAGCAGCGGGATCAGCAGGCCCGGTCCCGCCAAGGTGATCCGACGGGCGGCGGCGTACTCGTGCAGGGTGGGTTGCTGTTCCAGGGCGAGGCGGTAGAACTCGTCGCTGCCGAGGAACAGCACCACGAACTCGGGGCTGCCGGCGTCGAGGGCCCAGTACTCCTTGGCGGAGAGCTGGTCGATGTGGGTGCGGACGTGTCTGACGAAGCGCCGCAGGTGTGCGGCGCGTTCCTCCTCGTCCTCGGCCTGGCAGGCCTCCAGCACGGCCGACAGGGGCACCTTCGAATCCACGAACACCGCCCGGCCCCCGTCGAGGTCGATGCGCATGTCGGGGCGCAGCCGGTTACCCTCCGAGGAGGTGTAGCTGGTCTGGGTCTCGAAATGGCAGTGCTCCACCAGCCCCGCGACCTCCGCGATCCGCCGCAGACTTGACTCACCCCAGGCGCCCCGCACGTGCGGGGCGCGCAGTGCCGTCGCCAGCGACGCCGCTTCCTTCCTCACCGCCTCGCCGGAGACCCGGACCCCCTCCACCTGCTGCCTGAGCTCCGCGGCCAGGGCGGTGCGCTGGTTCTCCACCTCCGCCAACCGTTGCTGGAGCTGCCGCAGCGCCTCGGATATCGGGGTCAGGCGCAGTTCCGCGGCGCGGTCGGCCTGTTGCGTCTGCTTCTCCAGGGCATCCGCTGACAGGGCCCGGAACTGGTGGGCGAGCTGTTCGCGGTCCGCGGTGACGTCCGCGGCACGTTGGACGGCGGCGTCGCGTTCGGCCTCGGCGCGTGCCGTGCGGGTGGCGGCGCGCTGGCGGGCCAGCAGGAAACCGAGGGCCACGCCGACCAGCAGCGCCGCCAGGGCCAAGAGCAGTGAGGAAGTGTCCATGAGGGAAGGGTCGCAGACGGCACCGACATTTGTTGCCGCACCCCATCGCGCATGCGGGGATGCGGCGGCGAGCGTTCTTTCTCAACGGGGGGCGGCCGCGTGTGCCCCCACCCCCCATGCGGGGACGGTTTTGTCGGGGTGGGGTGTTGAATGGGAATCGTGTTCTCGAATCCTTCCTCCCATCTGGATGACCTGGCCGCCTTCGTGACGGCCTCCCCGACCAGCTATCACGCTGCCTGGAGCATGGTGTCGCGCCTTGTTGATGCCGGTTTCGTCCCGGTCGACGAGAAGAGCCGGTTCCCGCGGGGTGCCGGCCGGTTCTTCGTCGTGCGGCACGGCGCCGTGATCGCTTGGCGACAACCAGAACGCATCAATGAGGCCACCGGGTTGCGCGTCGTGGGTGCCCACACTGATTCCCCGGCGTTGAAGGTCAAGCCGGAGGCCAGCTTCTCTTTCCGCGGGTGGGGTCAGATCGCCGTCGAGATCTACGGCGGTGCGCTGCTGAACTCGTGGCTGGACCGGGAACTCGGCATCGCGGGTCGTATCATCACCCGCGACGGCGCCCAGCACCTGGTGCGTCTCGACTCCGTGGCCAGGCTCCCGCAGCTGGCCATTCACCTGGACCGGTCGGTCAATGACGGTCTCAGGCTTGATCGGCAGACCCACACTCAGCCCATTTTCACCCTTGATACCGAACCCGATCTGCTGGCGGCCCTTGCGGAACAGGCCGGGGTGAGGTCCGGCGATGTCCTGGGACACGACCTGTTCACCTACCTCTCGCAGCCTCCTGCTCGTTTCGGGTTGCGTGACGAGTTCTTCGCCTCGTCGCGTCTGGACAACCTCTCCAGCACCCACGCCGGATTGACGGCCATCGAGGACCTGGGCGACGGCGACGACCTGGTGGTCCTGGCCGCCTTCGACCACGAGGAGATCGGTTCCGCCACCAGCTCCGGGGCGGCTGGGCCGTTCCTCGAGGATGTGCTGGAGCGGATCGTCTCCGTCGCAGGGTGTGATCTCGACGCGACGAAGGCGCTGCTCGCCCGCGGCTCCTGCGTCTCGGCGGACGCCGGGCACCTGGTTCACCCCAACTACTCCCAGCACCACGACCCGCACGTTGATCTCGTTCCCAACGGCGGCCCCATGCTCAAGGTCAACGCCAATCAGCGTTACGCCACCGACGCGGTGGGTGAGGCGCTGTGGCTGCAGGCCTGCGAGGCCGCGGGGGTGCCGTCGCAGGTGTTCGTGTCCAACAATGCGATGCCGTGCGGTTCCACCATCGGCCCCATCACCGCCACGCGGCTGGGAATGGTGACGGTGGACGTCGGCATCGGGTTGTTGTCGATGCATTCGGCCCGGGAGATGTGCGGGGCGGATGACCCACACCATCTGGCCGCCGCGCTGCGCGCCTACCTCGCGGGGTGACCGGTTCTCCCGAAGCTGGTTGAGCCGAGCCTCACGAGCGTCAGCGAGTGGGGCGTGTCGAAACACCCTGCGGCCGTCCGGGAGCCAGGCTCACGGCTGCCTCTCCTCCGCGGCATTGGGTCAGCGTTCACACCTGCGGAACCCCTGGAAACAGTATGCAGGCCCGCCAACAAGCCCGGCCCAAGGAGAGAAGAAGGCCGGTGTGGCGGGCCTGCCAAGCGCTTGTGGCAGAGCGCGTAACGGTGGTCCTGAACACCTATGATCAACTGTGTCGGTCACTGAGGAAACCCTAACCCACAGCATTTGGGAAACGCAAGAGGTTCGTAAATATTTTTGTCGGCGCGACGCCGCCCCCTCCCGGGGTGGCGTGCCGTAGACTCGTCGCTCGTGGCTCTCACCATTGGAATCGTCGGCCTCCCGAACGCCGGCAAGTCGACCCTGTTCAACGCGCTGACCCGCAACGACGTGCTGGCGGCCAACTATCCGTTCGCGACGATCGAACCGAACGTCGGCGTGGTAGGGGTGCCGGATTCCCGGTTGCCGGTGCTGGCGAAGATCTTCGACTCGCAGCGCATCGTGCCCGCCACTGTGAGTTTCGTGGACATCGCGGGCATCGTCCGGGGGGCGTCGAAGGGCGAGGGCATGGGCAACGCGTTCCTCGCCAACATTCGTGAGGCCGACGCCATCTGCCAGGTGACCCGCGTCTTCGAGGACGTCGACGTGACGCACGTCGATGGGAAGGTGGATCCGGCCGGAGACATCGACACGATCACCACGGAACTGATCCTCGCGGACCTCCAGAGCCTGGAGAAGGCACTGCCACGCGTGGAGAAGGAGGCGCGGATCAAGAAGGAGTCGCGCCCGAAGCTGGAGGCTATGCAGGCTGCCGTCGAGGTCCTCGAATCCGGGAAACGGATCCACGGTTCGGGGCTGGACATGGATTTGCTGCGCGACCTGTTCCTGCTCACCGCGAAACCGTTCCTGTACGTGTTCAACTGCGACCAGGACGAATTGGCCGACGAGGACCTCAAAGACCGCATGCGCCAGGTCGTCGCCCCTGCCGAGGCGATCTTCCTCGACGCGAAGTTCGAGGCCGAGCTGGTGGAGATGGACGAGGAAGAGGGTCGCGCATTCCTGGAGGAGATGGGAATCACGGAACCGGGCCTCGATGTGCTGGCCAGGGTCGGCTACGACACCCTCGGTCTCCAGTCCTACCTGACGGCGGGCCCCAAGGAGGCCAGAGCCTGGACCATCCCCCAGGGGGCGACGGCCCCCGAAGCGGCGGGGGTGATCCACACCGACTTCCAGAAGGGCTTCATCAAGGCCCAGGTCGTCAGCTTCGACGATCTTGTGGCGGTAGGCTCCGAAGCAGCGGCGAAGGCGGCCGGAAAGATGCGCCTGGAGGGCAAGGACTACGTGATGCAGGACGGCGATGTCGTGGAGTTCCGGTTCAATGTGTGAGGTATCTGAGACACATGACATGGGCGAGTCGGCATCCGGTGCGCTGACCGGTGCCGAGGAGGTGTCAGAGGATTTCCAGGCACCATCGGGGCAAGATCCCGCAGTGATTGTGGTAGACCCTGAGGCTTATTCACGGGACTCGTCTTCGCTTACACCCCATGAATAAGCCTCAAGGAAGCGAATCGTGAGTGGCTTCTCTGAACGGGTGGTCTGGCTCAATGAAGCTTCATCACGTCCCTTTCCAAGTGTGTGCTGACTAGGGGTTTTCCTGGCTGGCGCGCCGTCTGTGAATAAGCCTTCATGAATAAGTCTCAGTGTATTCCACTGAAACTTTATTGCACTGGCAGCGTGTCAGCGCTGTGAGCAAGCCGTTGGGGTCGCTGTTTGTGCTGAGGTGCGTCGGCTCAACACGGAGATGCTTCCAAACTCTCAATCGATCACGACTTTGAGGTCTCCTGCGACATACTCGAGTGAGAGGCTGCCGCCGATGGCCTCGAGGTAGCGGCGGATCGTTCCGATCTTCGCGGTGTCGAGGTCGCCGTGCTCGATCTTGGAGATTTGACGTTGCCCGACGCCGATGCGTTCGGCCAACTGCGCCTGCGTCAATCCGGCATTTTCGCGGAGCTCTCGAAGTCGATAGGCGCGAACCTCTGCGAGCATCCGGGATTTGTGTGCCTCGACTTGGCTGCGGTCCACGGAGCGTTCGGCGAGAATATCGTCAATCGTCATCACTGTTCTGGCCTCTTCCTCAATGCGCGGATATGTTCGTCGAACAGATCATCGGCCAGTGGGACGTTCCTCTTGTACCACCGAGTCCAGCTGCCAGCCTTGTCGCCCGCGATCAGCAAGATCGCCATGCGCTTGGGGTCAAAGGCGAAAAGGATGCGAACCTCGGATCGTCCTACCGAGCCGGGGCGAAGCTCCTTCATGTTGCGATGCCGTGAAGCGGTGATGGTGTCAACGAGAGGACGCCCGAGTGAAGGACCACGATCGCGAAGAACCTCCAGCGCAGCGATGACCTGTTCGTAGGAGGTTTGGTCCAGTGACCTGAGCCAGTCAGCGATCAACGTGAGTCTACCTCCCACATACCCTTCAGTGTAGACCCTGCAAGGCCTGAATGGTAGAGATGATTCTGTCGTTCGCGCTGCCGCTGCCCGTACTCCTGGGACGTTTGGTGACGCGACGGGTTTGTGGTGTGTTCCGTGTGAACCCCGGCGGGCCCGAGCGAAGTTGAGATCGTGGACTACCATTAGGAGGTCCGGAATGGACAACAAAATGGCTTCGGTTCATCCAAGAGAAATCCTCGTGGAGGAGTTCCTGAATCCGATGGGCATTACTCAGCATCGGCTCGCGATCTCCATTGGGGTGCCGCCCCGCCGAATCAATGAGATTGTGCACGGCACGCGTCGGATCACGGCTGACACGGCATTGCGGTTGGGTCGCTTCTTCGGGATGAATCCACAATTCTGGGTCAACTTGCAATCGCGCTACGATCTCGAAATCGGGAAGGATGCACTGGGCGATGAGTTGGACAAGATTCAGCCTCTGGGATCTGTCGCATGATTGTTGTCTGATGGATGGACCCGAGCAACAGTAGGATCTACCGTGTGACTGCTTCCGACGTGAGAATCGTGCCCTACGAGACCGCGATGCGTGAGCAGGTTCTCGACCTGTCGATTCGCGCATGGGATTCGGTTTTCGAGGCGATGCGCGATGACCTCGACCGCGGTTTCGTGCCGCGTTTCGTGTATGACAACTTCTACCCGGATGGGTGGGATGTTCGTCAGAGGGCAGACCTCGCCCGGGTCCTCGACGAAGAAGCGGGAAACTGCGACGTCGCGCTTGTCGACGACGAGATCGCCGGGTGGGTCTGCACCCGAATTCACCCCGAGGACTCCATGGGCGAGGTCTACATCCTGTGTGTCGATCCCGCGCATCAGCGCGAAGGCATTGGGCGAGCGCTGATGGAGCACGCGCATGAGCGTGCCAGGCGGGTCGGGATGCGGATGGTCATGGTCGAGACCGGCGGAGACGTGGGCCATGCCCCGGCGCGCGCCACTTATGAGGCGATGGGCTACGAGCGCTGGCCCGTCGCCCGGTACTTCAAGCAGCTGTGACCCGCTGATCCGAGCGGGTCCTGGTCATCCGCTTCCGCCGCATCTCTGGGAGATGTGATGACGTGTGTATCGAGCACGCCGTCAATGACTAACGGAATCGACGCAACCAAGGGATGCGGCCAATCTGCCCGACACAGGGATTTGAGAGGTCATGGCTGGACACAGGATCAAATATCAGTTCTCGGAGCTCGGCGGGTACGTGCGCGATGTCGGCTGTTGGTGCTTCCGATAGTGAACAAAGCGACTACACCGACATGGATGAGTAGGACTAAAGGGGCTCTTCGTACCTGAGTGTGGGGTCATAGTCGTAGACCGTTGCCGGTGAGGAGC
>CALLVV010000079.1 GCA_938012815.1 uncultured Propionibacteriaceae bacterium | reverse complement strand
GTGTCGATCCCTTCGCCCTTCGCGCCCGATCCGTCGCTGTACGCCGGGCCCTCCGCCTCCACCGATCCCTCGGCCAAGGGAGTCGCCGCCGAGATGAAACCGAGCGGGGACCCCCAGCCCGACCACGCCATCTCCAACGAATCCACCATTGACACTCACATGATCCCCCGGATCACCGACCAGGCCCCATCCCCCGCGCCCGTCGCCGAACCCGACGCACGGCTGCTTGACGCGGAGAACCGTGCCAACGACGCCGAGGCCAAGGCCCGCGACGCCGAGGCCATGATCGAGGAGGCCAACCAGCGCGTCCGCGAGGCCGAGGTCAAGGCCCAGGAAGCGGAGGCGAGGATCGAGGAGGCCGGACAGCAGGTCACACAGGCCGAGGCCCGCGCCGCGGAGGCGGAGGCCCGCGCCCAGCAGGTCGACCAGCACATCAGCGACGCCGAACAGGCCCGTCGCCAAGTGGTCGAGCTGGAAGAACGGATCAACAAGCAGGAAATCGACATGGCCCGGCTGGAAAACCGCGCCACCGCTGCTTGGGACAAGACGATGCCAAACCTCATCGAACGGATCGAATCCCTGGAGGGTGATCTGTCGCAGGCCCGCCGCGAGGCCGCCGAGCTCCAGGCGCTGCTCGCCGCCGAACGCGACCAGACGGCCTCAACCCCTGATCCGGAGGTGGAGCAGACCGAGCAGACTGAGCACGAGCAGCCCGAAAAGACCGAGCAGGCCGAGGCTCCGCAGACCGAGATCATCAAGGAAGAGCCTTGGCAAACGATCGGTCCCGGTGCCGAGAGCACGCAGGAAACCCCGATCGCGTTCGCCTCCAATGCTCTTCCCGACACGCAACCCGCCGAAGCCACCGGCGTGACCGAGCAGGTGGAGGAGAAAGAACCCGAACAGACCGAGCAGCCCGTGGACGAAGAGCCCGTGGACGAGGCCAGGCCCGACGGGAAGGCCGAGGACGACGAGGAACCCGAGCCCGTCACGACCAAGGCCGAGTCCGCAGAGGAGGCGTCATGTCCCGAGGAAGAAAACACTGAGGAAGAGATTCCCGCCCCCGAACAGCTCGCCCCCACCGCCGTCGTGGAACACGAGGTGGAGCTCCCAGCTCACGATGAGAAAACCGGAGAGCAGGAGGACGAGGAAACCGAGGATCATGAGAAGCCGGACCAGGAGGAACCTGAAGAACAGGAAACATCCCCTCGGTCCACAACTCCTGACGACTTGTCAGCTCTCACCGACACCGGCAGCTTCGCCAAGCTCGTCACGCCCGACCCGGCGCCGGAAAATCCCGCTTCCATGAGTATTCCCGAAACCGAAACGGAGTACCTCACCCCCACGACACCGGTCTACCCAGTCACGGCACACCACGACGACGCGACCATCCCCGACATCCCGCGGATCGCCGCGCCGATCGCCCAGCCCTTTGAGGCAGAGGCAGAGGAGAACGCATCCGACTGGCGACGCACAATGACTCCCAACACCGATCGCCTGAACGTCAACGGCAACCCGTCGGCGCCCGTTGAACTGCTGATCGACGAGACCGAGGTCGACGAGGTTCCCGTCATCGCGGGGCTTCCCGAACCGGGGCCTGTAGCGGAACCGAGCGTCAACGCAGGACACATCATCACCCCTCAGTTCAGCATGGCCGAACAGCGCGACGGCGCCCCGCACAGCCCCCTCGAGCCGAAAAAAAACCAGCTCTCGATCAGTCTTGAGGAGGACTACACCCTCGTCGATCCCATTGACGAGAGCATCGCCGTGATGGACAGCCCCGGCGAGGACTTCCCCGTCGGGGTCGGTATCCCGCCCGAGGACTACCCCCGGGTCCAGTGATCAACTGGCCAGGTCGGCCCTGATCCTGGTGGGTTGTCTGTTGCGCTCCGCGTCGCCCCTGAGCCGCCGCGCCAAGGTGAGGGCCTGGGGAACGTAGTTGCCGGAGTAGAGGGCTGCGTGCACCAACACCATGTGGAACTGGTGCACCGCCACCCGGTGTCGCCACCCGTCCGCCAGCGGACTGATTTCCTGGTATCCGGCGATGATGGCGTCCAGGTGGGGCGCCCCGAAGAGCGCCAGCTCGGCCAGATCCGTCTCGGCGTGACCGCCGTGGGCTGAGGGGTCGAGCAGCGTGCCGGTGGTGCCCGCGCCGCCGGGTACGACGGCCCACATCACGTTTCCCGCCCAGAGATCCCCGTGAATCCTGGCCACATCCTTGACCAGTGCAGGCTGGGGAGCATCGAAGCGCCCCTCCGCCACCAGGTCGATGGCCCGGTGCAACACCAGCCTGGCCTCTTTGGGGATCTCCGCCAGTCGCAAATAGGGGCGCAGCCTCGCCTCGGCGTAGAACTCACCCCAGCCACCCCAGCGGGGCATACTGCTGACGGGGGCCGGCAGCTCCGAAAGTCGCGCGTCCGTGTCGCGCAGCCCCGGCGGCGGTGCTCCCCAGTGCGACGCACCTGCCGCGTGGGTGCGAGCGAGGCGCCTCCCGAACCGAGCGGCGTCCTCAAAGCTCGGGATTCCATGGGTGAGACGACGGGTTTCCAGCCACGACTGACCGCGATTCACGACTTCAGCAACGGCTGCACCGCCCGCCGCATCGGCCAACCAGAACAGGCTCGTGACCTCCGTCGCTATGGCTGCCGGGCTACCACCCTTGTGAAAACTCATCGCTGCTCCTCACCGAAGGGGCGACGGGGACGTGACACGCTCGGCGCGGCACCATCCTCAGGGCCGGACATCCGTTCCATACTCAAGGCTCCCTTGCCCGTGGGCACCCGGGCATCGGTCACCCGGGCCTCAAGTCTATAGGTCATCTCTCGAGAATCCAGCCCCACCGGGCAGCCAATTTGGGTGGTGGGTGTGTTTGTGCCCCCCGCATCCCGGGTGGGGGTGTGGGGGGC
>CALLVV010000078.1 GCA_938012815.1 uncultured Propionibacteriaceae bacterium | reverse complement strand
TGCTGCTGGCCGTGAACCTGGGCGACGACGCCGACACCGTCGGGGCCATCTACGGGCAGCTGGCGGGGGCGCTGTACGGGCGCAGCGGAATACCGGAGAGCTGGCGGGATCGTCTCCACGACGCCGGGATGATCGAGGATCTGGCGGCGGGGATCGCAGACCGGGTCGGAACCTTCGAGGTCGTGGTCGGCTGAGGCCGGCCAGCGAATTTGTCCGCAGGGCCGGGCTGGGATACGCTCATCGGCGGTGACGTGTCTGAGCGGCCGAAAGAGCTCGCCTCGAAAGCGAGTGTGGTGCAAGCCACCGTGGGTTCAAATCCCACCGTCACCGCCAGAGTCGCATTGCTTGAGCCCCCGGTGTCTGTGCCGGGGGCTCCTGCTTTGCCGGGGCGTTCGTCCGGATGGCATCCCTCTGCATCCTCACAGGTCCGCTGGTCTTGCCGTCGTCTGCTTGCTTTCCTGACGGGAGTGCTTGTCTTGTGGACGAACGCTTGCGCTACAGCGCAGGCGCATGACCGTAAGGCAAGCGAACCGTGGGAGTGCCGGTGCGGGTCCTCGTCGGCGAGGTCGTGGCGAACGTGCTCATCTACACCGGCTTGCCCACCAGGGGGATGGGGTTCGCCATGCTGACGACCAACGCTGGCGATTTCGTCCCCCTCGGGGTGGCGCTGGTGGTGCTGGTCGTCGCCTACGTCTGGCGGCAGGGGGAACAGCTCGCCGAGGACGTGGAGACGACGATCTGATGCCTGTCGAAGAACCCCATCGGATTACCTGCCACCTGGACGATCTGCTCGCGGCCCGGGGCGTGACGCTCGCGGCCCTCAGCGAACAGGTCGGTATCACCGTGGTCAACCTGTCGATCCTGAAGAACAACCGCGCGAGGGCCGTTCGGTTCAGCACCCTGACAGCGCTGTGCGAGGCGCTGGACTGCGAGGTCGGCGACCTGTTCAGCCTCGCAGACCAGCCCTGATCGTCCAGTCAGACTCAGAAACGCCCGGGCCACGGCCCGTGGTCACATCATCGCCACATGATGGCCCTTATTCGCCGAGGGCGGCGCCCAATCCTCGTCTCAGTTCGGCTCCGTCGTGCCACAGGGGTAGTCGCAGCATCGTGCGGTGACCGTCATGGGGCGAGAAACTCGGCCCGGCGGCGAGCTTGACCCCGGCCCGCTTGGCCTGCTCGGTGAAGGCGACGGCGTCCGTCCCGGTGTCCACCCACAGGCCGGAACCGCCGACGATCCGCCGCCAGGTCCACGCCGGGGCCATCTCGCGGAGCACCCGCTCCGTGGACGCCAGGTGTGTGGTGAGCATCGCCTGCCGCTCCCGCCGCGCGTCCGCCGCTCGGCGCAGCAGCCGCACGGCGTACAGCTGGTCGATGATGGAGGTCGCCAGGTCGTCGACCTTCCGCAGCTCCACCAGCCGGCGGATGCGCGCCTCGTCGGCCCTCACCCAGCCGACGCGAAGCCCACCCCAGAACAGCTTCGACATCGTCCAGCAGCTCAGGTGAAGTTCCGGGGCGACAAGGCCCGTCAGCGTTGACGCCGGACGCCCTGACAGTGTCAGGTCGTAGGAACAGCAGTCCTCGACGACGGGCAGGCCGCACCGGTCGACGACACCGGCGAGCGCCGCCCGCGCGTCCCTGGTCATGCTCTGCCCCGTCGGGTTATGGACGCTGGTCTGGCAGTACAGCGCAGCCGGACGCCTCATCGCCGCGCGCGTCACCAGGCCCACGTCGATGCCGCCGTCGCGCAGCGGGACCCCCTCCAGCCGGACGCCATGGTCCCGCAGTGCACACAGCGCACCCCGGTAGCTCGGGTCCTCGGTCAGGACGAGGTCACCCGGGTCCAGCAGCCCCCGGATCGCCAGCGAGGTCGCCTGCTGCGCCCCGCTCGTCACCAGCACCTCCGCGGGCCGGGTCGGCACCCCATCGCGGGTGAGGTGCTCGGCGATCGCCTGCCGCAACACCGGAAGCCCGGCCGGGAAATAGCCGTCGGTCTCCAGGTAGGGGTCGAGCCCGTCCAGATTCGCCGACAGCACCTCCCCGGTCACCGTGGACGCGGGCAGGGCCCCGCTGGACAGGTCGATGACATCGCGCGGGGCATTGGTGAACGAGAACAGCCGCCCGCCGGCCCGGTGCTCGGTACCCACCCGGCCCGACCTCACCCGTGTCCCCGACCCCCGGGTCGAGACCACATACCCGCCAGCCTCCAGCATCGCCAGGGCGGACGCGACGGTCCCGCGGGCCACCCCCAGCACCTGCGCGAGCTCCCGCTGCGGCGGCAAGATGCTCCCCGCGGGCACGAAACCGTGATCCACAAGCTCTGAAATGGTGCGCGCCAGTGCGTCCGGCAGCCGCTCGTCCGCGTCCGTCCACACCCCGAGCAGCCTCGACAGCTCCGCCGAATCCATGCGCACTCCCACGCTGCCGAGTATGCCCCACCGACCTGGGCCAATTCTCCCGGATTGGACCAGTGCCGTCCCGCGGTGAGACGTAGCCTCGCTGCTACCCATGGACGCCCGGCCGCCGCGGCCGCACTTGAGCAGCACGGGTCCGAACACGCACGAAGGAGTGAGACCGCATGGCTGTTGTTGCACTGATCGGGACGCTGGACACCAAAGGCGCCGAGTACGCCTGGCTGGCCGAGCAACTGGACAAACACGGGGTGCAGGCCCTGTTCGTCGATGTCGGGTCCTTCTCGGCGAGCCCGCTGGCCAACATCAACTCCGACGATGTGATCGCCGCCGCGAACTCCGACGCCGCCGCCCTGCGCGAACGCCGCGACCGGGGCGAGATGATGGAGGTGATGAGCGTCGGGGCGGCCCGTATCGTCCGCGACCTGGCGGTGTCGGGACGCATCCACGGCCTGCTGGCCCTCGGCGGATCCGGCGGCTCCTCGGTCGCCGCGGCCGCGATGCAGGCCCTCCCGGTCGGTTTCCCGAAACTGCTTGTCTCGACCATGGCCTCCGGCGACGTGAAACCCTACGTCGGCGAGGTGGACGCGATGCTCATGTACTCGGTCGTCGACGTCGCCGGCATCAACTCGGTCTCCTCCCAGGTGTTCGCCAACGCGGTCGCGGCGATCGCCGGGATGGCCCAGGCCTACGAGGATCGGTTGGCCGCCGCCCCCGCCGAGCACAAACCGGTCGTCGCGGTCACCATGTTCGGCGTGACGACCCCGGCCGCGGATGAGGCCCGCACCACCCTGACCGACCTCGGCTACGAGGTGCTGGTCTTCCACGCCACCGGGGCGGGCGGCCGCGCCATGGAGAAACTCGCCGAGTCGGGCCTGCTGGCCGGGGTGTGCGACCTCACCACCACCGAGCTGGCCGACGACCTCGTGGGTGGTGTCCTGTCCGCGGGGCCGCGGCGGCTGGAGATGGCCGGGCGGGTCGGCCTGCCGCAGGCCGTCAGCCTGGGGGCGCTCGACATGGTGAACTTCGGCCCCGCCGACACCGTGCCGCCCGAGTTTGCCGGACGCAACCTGTTCGTCCACAACCCCACCGTGACGCTGATGCGCACCACGCCTGAGGAGATGGCCGAACTGGGACGCCGCATCGCCACCAAACTTGCCGCCACCACCGGACCCACCGAGCTGTTCATCCCCCTGCGGGGCGTGAGCGCCATCGACGTCGAGGGAGCCCCCTTCCGGGATGCCGAGGCCGACGCCACGCTGTTCGCGGAACTGCGCGCGGGGCTGGCTGGCTCCGGCGTCGTCGTCCACGAACTCGACCAGGCGATCAACGACCCAGGTTTCGGTGCCGCGATGGCCCGCGCACTGCACGCATCCATCACCAACTGAGAAGGAGAAACATGTCCCGCCAAGAGATCCTCGATCGTTTCCGCACCCAGGTCGCCCAGGGCCAGCCCATCATCGGCGGCGGCGCGGGCACCGGAATCACCGCGAAGTCCGCGGAAGCCGGTGGCATCGACCTGCTGGTCATCTACAACTCGGGCCGGTTCCGCATGGCCGGACGCGGCTCGCTGTCCGGGCTGCTGGCCTACGGGGACGCCAACGCCATCGTCATGGAGATGGCCAACGAGGTGCTGCCCGTCGTGAAACGTACCCCCGTCCTCGCGGGCGTCAACGGCACCGACCCGTTCCGTGTCATGGGGCACTTCCTGCGCCAGGTGAAAGAGATCGGGTTCGCCGGTGTGCAGAACTTCCCCACCGTCGGCCTGATTGACGGGGTGTTCCGGGCGAACCTGGAAGAGACCGGCATGGGGTACGGGCACGAGATCGACATGATCCGCATGGCCCACGAACTCGACCTGCTCACCTCCCCCTACGTCTTCGACGAGGAGCAGGCCAAGGACATGGCCCGCGCCGGGGCGGACATCCTCGTCCCCCACATGGGCCTGACAACGTCTGGGACCATCGGCGCGAAGACCGCGCTGACCCTGGAGGAGGCGGCGGCCAAGGTACAGCAACTCGCGGACGCGGCCAGGAGCGTCAACCCCGACATCCTGTGCCTGTGCCACGGCGGGCCGATCGCGAATCCGGCCGACGCGCAGTACATCCTCGACCACACCGACGGCATCGTCGGCTTCTACGGGGCCAGTTCCATCGAGCGGTTCCCGACCGAGGTGGGCATTCGCGCACAGACTGAGGAGTTCAAGGCCGTCACCTTCAAGAAGGGCTGACATGACGGTCTCGTACTACAGCACGATCATCCAGCACGACGCCGACAAGGTGTGGGACACCCTCAGGGACTTCAACGGCCTGGCCACCTGGTTCGGCTCCACGGTCTCCGAGAGCCACATCGAGGACGGCCTGACCGGAGCGACGGTCGGTGCCGTGCGGAGCTTCCAGTTCGGCGAATCCCGGATCAGGGAGCGGCTGCTCGCCCTATCGGACCTCGACCGCAGCTACTCCTACGGGTTCTGCGATCCGGCCCCGTTCGACGTGACCGGATACGTCTCCACGCTGAAGGTGACCCGGGTGAGCTCGACCGGTCAGTCCCTCGTCGAGTGGTGGACGGAGTTTGACTGCGCCCAGGACGAGCGGGAGCATTGGGAGGCCTTCTTCGCCAGCCAGGTGTTCGCCCCGGCGCTGGAGGGGCTGCGCGACCACCTCGGCTGACCGCGGCCAGGGTGCTGGCAGGGCCGGGGCGTCCCCGTGCCAGCCCACCCCGGCTGGTGGGGTGCCCCGGCTCAGCCCATCACCCATCCCGGCCGGTCGAAGGCCTGGCCGCTGATGTGCAGGGCATGGGCCTTGCCGGGCGTTCGGGCCTGGCGCCGCTGGTTCAGGCGATCTCGTAGCTCAGATGGGGCGGGTTGACCAGGGTGTCGTGGACCGGGCAGTGGGCCTCGATGAACTCGACGAACGCCGCGATCTCTTCGGGGGTGTTGTCTGCGTCGATGTGGTAGCGCGTCCTGATTGTTGATAGCCCGACCTTCGCGGCGGGGTTCTTCCCCCGGAACCCGTCCGGGTCGAACACCCCGTCCACCTCGACCCGCACGTGGCGCAGCCGGATGCCGTTCGGCTTGGCGAAAGCCCTCGCAACGACGCACTTGCAGGCGCCGAGGGCCGACAGGACGGCTTCGAGCGGGTTCATCCCCTCGTCCTTGCCGCCGAGCGAGGGCGGCTCGTCCAGGACGAAACTCATGCCCCGGGATGTGCAGCGCGTCGCCATGCCCTCCAGGGATTCGGCGACCGCGGAAAAGACAGTCTCAGCCATAATGTTCCCTTCACATATGGTTTCTTTCAGGCTAACCGTTGACCCAACCGCCAGATCCGGGGGCGGTTCCGCCGAGTGGCTGCGTGAGTTGAGAAATGGCTACGATCTACGTCCCGAGGATGAGCACGATCTCGAACTCCTCAGCCGCTTGCACGACAGCGGGGCTGGCCAACAACCAGAGTCAGCATCTACGAGGAAACCGGTCTCATTGAAAGTGGAGTGCTACACGAACCTGGACAATCTGGCCGGGCTCCGGGGGTGCTGGAATGCTGCGGGCGTTGGTGGGCGCGGGAGATGTCTGAGTCGTCATGGTGTGTGAGTTGTGGGCTGGGGGAGTGGGACTGTGCTGCATTTCTAACCGGGTGGATGCATTTGTGACTGGCTGATTCGATGTTCCTCTCTTCGACTTAGTGGGCAGCGCCGGGAAGGTCAAGGGTGACACCGGCGCTACGTAGCATTTCAAAGGTGTTGACCCAATGGATTTCAAGTCCTTGGCAGGCGTCAGGAATCTTGACCCGGCTGAACACCGTGCCTTGAGCGTGTGCCTGGTCGAGCCATTTCCAGAAGCCGGGAGCGATGTCAAGGCGTAGTAGCGGTTCTTCGCCTCGATGAGGACGTTGGCGTCTACGAGGTATTTCACGCTAGTCCTGCTCTTTCCGCCAGCCCCTCGAAGGTCGAGTGCTTAACGGTCCCGAGTAACTGGTAGGCATCCCGGTAGGTCGTTCGTCCTTCCAGGGCTGCGGAGATCACAGCTCGGGTGAAGGGGAGCCCAAGGCGTCGCAGCTGGGTGCGGTAGTAGTTCCCGCCCCCGCTGTGATTCTCCCGGGAATCCATGAGATCCATGACGCGCTTGCGCTCGGTCTCGTATCGGGTCTTGTACTCTTCCCGCGTGAGATACCCGGCATCCCGGAGTCTGGCGAGCACGACGAGGGTGCTGACTTTGTAGTGGGACGCCAGACGGTTCAGTTCGTCTTCATCACAGCTCCTTGGCCGTTCCGACCGGAGCGAGTCGAGAGGTACCAGGACTTCTGCGGCGACCTGGTTGCACCAGCGTTCCTCCTTTTTCGTCCCTTGCGCGGCGTCCGCAGTTGCGTCGGAGAGTGCGGTGCACCCCAGCCACAGGTGGGCGAGTTCGTGAACGAGGGTGAAGATTTGCGCGGCTTTGGTGTCCGCTCCGTTGATGAAGACGAGCGGGGCGATGTCATCGGCTAGAGCGAACCCTCGGAACTCTTCCGGATCGAGCTTGCGGTGGGTGTCCGAGCCGACGATTCCGTTGACCATGACCAGGACGCCCATGGTTTCGGTGCGCTCGATGAGATCTGTCATCGCAGTGGACCAGTTGGGCACAGATCGCTCGTCGAGACGGAGCGCGGCACGGATACGAGCGGCGGTCTCCTCCGCCGGAGTGGAGAGGGTCGCGGATCCTACGAAGCTGAGCGGGGTCGCCCCGGAGTCGAGGGCGTCGTTGCGGTACCAGTCCTGGCGTCTCTGGCACAGATAGATCGTTTCCAGCAGGTCGGCAGACGGCTCGCGGACTCCGGCGTCGCGAATGGTCCGCATGTCCGGGATGGGGATGTCCTCAACCGGCGGTTCGGGCAGGAAAAGCATCCCGAAGGGTGCGTGGGTGGCGGCAGCGAACTTCTCCACCTGCTTGAGGGTGGGGCGTGCGGTCCCGTCGATCCACGCGTCGAGCTTGGGTGCGCGTTTGCGGACAGTTTCCTCGTCCCAGCGCGCCCGTTTCACGGCCCAGCGCAGCAGGTTGGGGGCGATGTCAACACGGACGGTCGTCACGGCCCCTCCTCTGCGTTCGGCTCCGTGTACCAGTCTGCCTCATACCTCTGGCATGGTCCGCATGAACGGCGGGGTCAACCGATTAACGGTGTAGGTAGAGGCTTCCGCTGGTGGAGTGTCGCCATGGACTGCCCTATCACCTTGATCGCCGACAACGGTGGACCGTTCCGCTCGTTCCGGTTCGAGCATTTCATCAACGCCCACCCCGAGCTGCGTCACGTCCGCACCAGGGCCAAGGCCCCAGGACACAACGGCGTCCGAGAACGGGCCTTCGAGCCCTTGCACTACGAGCGGCTCTACCGCGAACAGAACGACGACGCCCTCGACCTGGTTCGACAGGCGGTCTTCGTGTCTAGTGCGTCCGGGACGGCGCGCGTCCCCAGCGTCACGGTGCTGTTGGCTGAGTGGGTGTAGGTGGTCCAGGGGCACAGCAACGAAGCGCCGATGGCGCACCGCTGCCGACCTCCTCGCCGCTGGACCAGGTAGCAGTCCTCCAGTTGGTGAAGGGTTGAACAGCTGATACAGTTGTTTCAGATATTGCATCTATGCGAGTGAAGGTCTGTCTCATGTCCACGACGCTGACTGCCGACAAGGTTTCTGCTGACGAGCTGGCTCAAACGGAAGAGTTTGCTCAGGGTCTGCCTCAGGGCTCACCTCTCGCGATCATGCTCGAAGGCCTGCTTGATGCGATGCGACGCGGTGCAGACGTGACGCTGCTCGCCTCTGACAAAGAACTGACCCCCAATCAGGCGGCCCAACTGTTGGGAGTGAGCCGCCCACATCTGGTGAAGATCATGGATCGCGGGTTGTTGGCCTACCGGCTGGTCGGGTCGAACCGCCGGATCGCGAAGGCCGACCTGCTTGACTACATCGAACGCCACGAACGCGCGAACGCCCATGTCAACCAGCTACTGGGGACGCGCGCCCACGCGCAACTTCAGGCAATGGACGAAGCGGCTCCACTGACCAACGAAGAACTAGCTGCCTTGGACGCCCTGATCGCGGAGTGACTCGATCAGGGCCGCGGTCGCCTGAGCTACGGGCTTGCGACGCTCACACTCAGGACAAAGCGGCAGGTCAGCGCTCTCGTCTCGTGTCGGGACGAACCACAGCCCGCACACAGCTCGAGTTGCTGCTCCTATCACCAAAGCCTCGCTGAGGTAATGGCAACCGACGTAGTGCAGATGGCTCAGGGGAGTGCAGGGTGGATTCGGATCAATCTCGCCGTCGGAGATCCCTACCGCAGCCAGAAGCTGAAACAGCTTGGCTTGAGAAACGCTGACCCACAGTTCTAACTCACCGTTCTGCGTGTACGTGGAGTCGATCATGCTGATGTCGGGCTGGAGCACGGGCAAAACCAACTGGACGAAGCTGTCACAGGAACCGCCCAGCCGTAGCTGAAGTGTGACGAGCGATGAGTCCGTTTCAGGTGCCCCAGTGGGAGCGTCATGTTCCAAGGTGATGGACAAGGTTAGGTGGGTGTTGTGGTCATAACCGGGAAAGGAGAAGGTGTCCTTTCCAGTGTTCACAGCTTCAGCCACCGCCTGACAGAAGAAGGTGATTGTCTCCTTATGCCAGACGGAGAGTCTGTTGGCCTCGGCGTCGCGGTCGCGCAGCTTGTACTCCGCAGCTGTTGGCATCCAACGGTCCAGGTTCTTGAGCACGTCGCAGACTTGGGCGTGGAACTTGTCATGGGGTGCCGCCCACACCAGCCACGGGTCGCCGTGCTCGTCAAGAACGGCAGCACCTCGCCACGCCGCTCCCGTCCTTGAGCGAACCTCAAATACCGCCCGACCGAGCTGTTTTGATGCCTCCTGGTGCCGGTCCGGGAGCCCCTGAGCGAATCGTCGTATCGCGTCGGCGATCAGAGGATGCTCAATAGAGTCAATACGCACCTGGGACCATTCCCGGTTCTCGATGGCCTGCAGAGCACCGGGCTCGGGGAAGGACTCCCGAGGAAGGAGCCGGAGAAACCGTAGCGTTGGCCGGGGCGGGCGCCGCCCAGAAAGGTCAGTCATGATGCCCGGGGTTTTCGGTTGGTGCGGCACCTAACCCGAGGAAGCGGTCGAAGAAGGCGCTCAGCCTGGCAATCACCCGCCGTTTCTTTTCGTCGTGGCCGCCGCTCGGAGCGAAACGGGAGACCGGCGGCAGGATCTTGGTGATGGCCGTCCCGGTGGTGCGCAATTCGCCGTTGCGGAAGGCGTTCTGGACGAACTCTTGGGCGGCCTCCGGCTTGAGGTTCTCGTCCGCGATGATCCTGGCGAGCTCGGTCTTGCGTTCGGCCTCGATGAAGGCCACCCATTCGTCGTCGATGTGCCCGTCAACGGAAACCGAGTCGACGAAAGCCTCGATGAGGTCCCTCTTGTTGCGCAGCGTCGGGCTGGCGTTGACCGCCCGGGTGATCTCGGAGCGGATCTCTTTGTCGTCGCTATCGCCGTGCTCGTCCCGATACTTCTGCACCAGCATGAGGATGTAATCGACGTTGATTTCCACCTGTTTGATGAGTTCGATCTCGAAGACCACATCATCGTTGATGACTTCCTTCTCGGCTTCCTGGCGTTGACGGAACTGGGTGTAGAGGTCGAGGTAGAGACTGCGGTAGTCCTGTCCCTGGCGTTCACTGAGGATCTCGTTCCCGGTGAAGTCGTCGAATGAGGAAAGGATGTTCTGCAGCCGCAGGATTGCGCCAAACAGCGCGATGAAGGCCTTCTGTGCTGCCTCTCCGATGATCGACTGCCCGAGCGGGAATCTCTCCAGCAACTCGGCGACCTTGTCGGCGTATTCGCGGTAGTAGTCCTGGTAGGGCTTGAGCAGGACGACGCCGCGGGCCTCCCGATTGCCGAACAGTTCCAGTGCGGCGTTGGTTTCGTCCTCCAGGTTGCGGAAGGCGACGATATTGCCGTAGGTCTTCACCGAGTTCAGGATCCGGTTGGTGCGGGAATAGGCCTGGATGAGGCCGTGGGCGCGCAGGTTCTTGTCGACGAAGAGGGTGTTGAGGGTGGTGGCGTCGAAGCCGGTGAGGAACATGTTGACGACGATGACCAGGTCGATTTCCCGGTTCTTGATCCGCTGAGAGAGGTCCTTGTAGTAGTTCTGGAACTTCTCAGCGCTGGTGTCGTAGCTGGTGCCGAACAGGTCGTTGTAATCCTGGATCGCATCCTCCAGGAAGCTGCGGGCGTCGGCGGGCAACTCGTCGGTGTCGAAGGCCTCGTCGTCGATGATCCCGTCGCTGGCCGCTTCGTTGGCCCCGTAGGAGTAGATCAGGCCGATCTTCAGGCGGCGTCCGGGCGGCAGGTTTTCCTGCAGCAGCGCAAAGTGGTTGTAGTAGATCCGGGCGGCCTCAATGGATGCGGTCGCGAACAGCGCATTGAAACCACGCACGCGGCGACGTCCCCGAAGTGCTTCGGCGCGGCGAGAGGTTCGGCTGGATTCTGCCACATTGGTGACGACCGAGTGGTCGTAACTGGAGGCGCGTTTCGTTTTCTGGTCGAAATGCTCAAGCACATAGGAGACGATCTTGCTGATGCGTTCCGGGTCGAGCAGCGCCCGCTCGGTGTCGATGGCCGACACCTGCTTGTCGGTGACGCTGCCCACCTGCACGGTGCTGACGTAGTCGATGCGGAACGGCAACACGTTCTTGTCGGTGATGGCATCCACGATCGTGTAGGTGTGGAGTTTCTCCCCGAAGGCCTGTTCGGTGGTCTTCAGCCTGGGGTTTCCGCCGCTGGCCGCGTTGACCGCGAAGATCGGTGTGCCCGTGAAACCGAACAGGTTGTACCGCTTGAACGCTTTGGTGATCGCGGTGTGCATGTCCCCGAACTGGGAGCGGTGGCATTCGTCGAAGATGATGACGACGTGCTGGCGATAGACGTCGTGGCTGGGGTTGGCCTTGATGAAGGTCGAGAGTTTCTGGATCGTCGTGATGATGATCTTGGCGTCCCGGCTTTCCAGCTGGCGTTTGAGCACCGCGGTGGAGGTATTGGAATTGGCCGCACCCTTCTGGAAACGGTCGTATTCGCGCATGGTCTGGTAGTCCAGGTCCTTGCGGTCCACCACGAAAAGCACCTTGTCAATGCTGTCCATCTGGGTGGCGAGCTGGGCGGCTTTGAAACTGGTCAGGGTCTTGCCTGAGCCGGTGGTGTGCCAGACGTAGCCGCCGGCGTCGATGGTGCCGAGTTTCTTGTAATTGGTGGCGATCTCGATGCGCTGCAGCATCTTCTCGGCGGCGACGATCTGGTAGGGGCGCATCACCAGCAGCATCTTGTCGACGGTGAGGACGCAGTACCGGGTGAGGATGTTGAGCAGCGTGTGCCGGGCGAAGAAGGTTTTGGCGAACGCGATCAGGTCGCGGATCGGCTGGTTCCTGGCATCTGCCCACCACGAGGTGAACTCGAACGAATTGGAGGTTTTGCGTCTGCGGTTGGCCTGCTGCCCTTCTTTCAGGTGCTGGCTGCGGGTGGTGTTGGAGTAGTACTTGGTGAGCGTGCCGTTGGAGATGACGAACAGCTGTACGTAGTCGAACAGGCCGCTGCCCGCCCAGAAGCTGTCCCGCTGGTACCGGTCGATCTGGTTGAACGCCTCACGGATGTCCACGCCCCGGCGTTTGAGTTCGATGTGGACCAGCGGCAACCCGTTGACGAGGATCGTCACGTCGTACCGGTTGGAATACTTGGCACCGCCCTCACCCTGGCCGATCTCGTACTGGTTGATGACCTGGAGTCGGTTGTTGTGGATACGTCGCTGATCGATCAGCAGCACATTCTTGGTGGTGCCGTCGTCCCGGCGAAGCAGCTGCACGTTGTCTTCGTGGATGCGCACCGTCTTTTCGGTAATGCCGTCGTTCTTCCCGGCAATGCAGGTGGTGAAGAACCGATCCCATTCGGCATCCGAGAACTGAAATCCGTTCAACAGTTCCAGCTGGGTTCGCAGGTTGCCGATCAGGTCGGCCTCCGAACGGATCGGCAGGTACTCGTAGGCCTGTGACTGCAGCACCCGGATGAGTTCGGCCTCCAGGGCCGCCTCCGACTGGTAGGTGGTCTCCTCGTGCGGATCAGGGATGTACTCCGCGACGACCGTGGACTCCACCGAGACCGCAATCGGGTCGTAGGAGATGGCTGCGGCGGGTGTGTGGTCGTTCGGTTTCATCGTGTGGCTCACAGGGCGTCGAAGAAGTCTTCGTCCAGACGGATGAGATTGGGGATCATCGTTTCTCCTCAAAAGTCAGCAGCCGGTCCCGGTAGTACTCATACTGCTTCCGCCGAGCCGCCAGCTCCGCCGGAAGACCAATAGTGAGATCGCTCACCAAGGAGTCGAACTTGTCCAGGACCGAGACGATGCGTCGTTGTTCTTCGAGGGGTGGCAAAGGGATCGGATATTTGATAAACATCGGGCGGCGCAGCGAAGTAACAGAGGCGTGAACAGAGGTTTGTTTAAGGTAATTGGAAAAATCTGAAACGAGATAATGGTATACATATCGTGTGTCGACACCCTTGTGGGGGGCAATGCGGTAAGCGCGTTGGTGAAGAGCATACTTTCCGGTTGCAAAATGAAATACTTTTCCAACGCCAACACCATCGCCGGCTGTGATTATAGCATTCTCGTCGAAATCGAAAGAGTCTAGGCGGAGAGGTTCTCGTCCGCGAGCATAGAAGACATATTCCCCGTCTGGGACGGCGTTTTTAGTGTCATGGGAGCCGGTGCCAATGGTTGCGATGTTTCCGAGGGTGGTCCACTCAATCTTGTTGCCAAAAGACAGCAGAATGGCGCGGTAGTGCTCGTACTGGCGTCGGCGGGCTTCCAGCTCCGCTTCCAGCTCCGCTTCCAGCTCCGCTTCCAGCTGGGTGAACTTATCCAGCACTCTCACGATCTCCCGCTGTACCTCAAGCGGCGGGATAGGGATAGGAAAATTTTTGAAGCCGGTCATGTCGACAGAGGCGAAGCTGGATGTAGTTGTATTTGCTCTGCACCATTTGTCGAGGATAAAGGCGTAGTGATAGAGAAACTTGATGTCTACTTGGTCTGTCCACTTGTGTTTGACCGAGAGAGATGTGAATCTCTGGTTGGAGAGATGCGGTACTGTGATTAGCGCATGTTCGCCGATGGTTGCCGAAGTGGCTACGAGTAGCGAGTTGGGTGGGAAGAGCTTTCCGCCCTTTACTCCTGATTCGCTGATCTGTTGAAGCGAGTGGCTGAGCACCCTGCCGTTTGTTCGAATGTCCTCCATGCGAAACCAAGGGACTGTTCCGTTTTCCCAGAATGATGAATTAGATTTCGAGGGCGTGTATCCGTTCTTGAGGTCGAAAAGATCTTCAATCTTGATGAATTCGATCCCATTCGGGCACAGGTCTGCGATCAGCTTGTCGATGTGGCTCATTTCTTGCCTTCGATCTGACGGGAACCCTCGGTGCGAACCTGTCGGAATCTCCGACAGGTTGCAGCCTCGTCCAACTCTGCTTCGTTGTAGATGTTCCGAAGATGCTCGACGATGTTGGTGCGGGAGGTCTGGAACAGCTCGGCGATCTGCTGCTGGCTGAGCCAGACGGTCTCTTCCTCCAGGCGTACCTCAAGCGCGGGGGCGCCGTCGTCGCGCCGGTAGAGGATCACCTCACCGGCTGCTCCCTCGGTCACGACGGCCCTCCCTCCAGGTCGGCGACGATGGCGTCAATCTCGGTGCGAAGCTCGGCCTGGCGGGCGACGATGCGGGCGATCTCGGCGTTGAGGGCCTGGATGTCCACGGCCTCGCGGGTGTCCTCCTTCTCGACATAGGAGGACACCGAGATGTTGTAGTCGTTGGTCGCGAGGTCTTCGTTGGTCACGAGCTTGGCGACGTGGTCCACGTCACGGCGGGCGGTGAAGGTCTCCAGGACGTGATCCTGGTTCTGCTGCAGCAGCTTGTTCTTGTTCCCAACCCGGCTGAACTCGCCCGAGGCATCGATGAACAGCACCGTGTTCTCGGGCTTCGACTTCTTCAGCACGATGATGCAGGTGGCAATGGTGGTGCCGAAGAACAGATCCGGCGGCAACTGGATCACGGCGTCCACGTAGTTGTTGTCGATGAGATATTTGCGGATCTTACGTTCCGCACCCCCGCGGTAAAGCACGCCGGGGAACTCAACGATCGCCGCGGTGCCGTTGACGCTCAGCCACGACAGGATGTGCATGGTGAACGCCAGGTCCGCCTTCGACTTCGGCGCCAGCACCCCGGCGGGGGCGAATCGTTCGTCGTTGATGAGCAGCGGATTGTCGTTTCCCTCCCACCTCGTCGAATAGGGAGGATTCGACACGATCGCCTCGAACGGCTCATCATCCCAATGCCTGGGATCGGTCAGGGTATCGCCATGCTCAATGCTGAAGTCCCCGTAATTGATGTCGTGCAGGAACATGTTGATCCGCGCCAAGTTGTACGTGGTCAGGTTGATCTCCTGCCCGTAGAACCCGTTGCGAACCCGGTCTGGTCCGAGAACCTTGGCGAACTTCAGCAGCAGCGACCCCGACCCGCAGGCCGGGTCATAGACCTTGTTCACCGCGGTCTTGCCGACCACCGTCAGCCGGGCCAGCAGCTCCGAGACCTCCTGCGGGGTGTAATACTCCCCGCCGGACTTGCCAGCCTGCGAGGCATACATGCCCATGAGGTATTCGTAGGCGTCCCCGAAAAGGTCGATCGAGTTGTCCTCGAAATTACCCAGCGGCAGATCGCCGATCGCGTTCAGGAGCTTGACGAGTTTCCCGTTGCGCTTGAGCACCGTCGGGCCAAGCTTGGAGCTATTGACGTCAAGGTCGTCGAACAGGCCCTTCAACGCGCCCTCGGCCGCCGTGCCGACCGCCGACCCCTCGATGTTGCGGAATACCCGCTCCAAGGTCTCGTTCAGTTTCTCGTCCCGGGACGCCCGCTCGCGGATATTGGCGAACAGCTCCGAGGGGAAGATGAAGAACCCCTTCTCTGCCACGACGCCGTCAAGAATGCCGGAGGCCCGGTGATCAGACTCCTCGATGTAGTCGTAATCGGGATCCCCGGCCTCGTGCTCGCCCTGGTTGATATGGGCGGTGAGGTTCTCTGAGATGAACCGGTAGAACAGCATGCCTAGGACATAGGCCTTGAAGTCCCAGCCGTCCACCGAGCCGCGCAGGTCGTTGGCGATCCGCCAGATGGTCTTGTGCAACTCGGCCCGTTGGGCCTCTTTGGTGGTCGGTGCCATCGTGTGTCTCCTACGCCAACGGCGCGCTAAATGCTGTTCTCAGCAGGTGTGCTCACACCGTACTAGAGCCCACTGACAAAACCGGGAGAGGCCATGCCGGACAACCAGGACTGCTTGTAGCGGGCCGCACTCTCCCGGCGCTGGGGCGCCGTATCTGGGCGGTCGTACATCAATCCGGGCCCGCTTCACCAGCGGAGCACCTCACCGCTGCATGGAGTGGCGGCAGCCCGGCCCGTGTTGGGGAAGCTGTAACACTGTAACAAGCTGCAACAATGTTACAGTTCCGTCTCCGAAGTTCTTGGCTGGAGTTGTTACCTTTGCCCGGCCTACAGTCAGCGTTCACATCATCGCCACCTGCGGCCCTTATTTGCTGCTACCGATCCGCACCCTCATCTGCGAAGAGCTGTGAATGCCGTGTGAAGGGCGCTGCACGCGTGACCCGCCGATCGCGGCTGGAGTTCTGGGTCCCCGTCGGAGCGGCCTCGCTGTCGAGGCAGGTAGTATCGCGTGATGGGAAGGAGATGGAAGTATTGGGATGGTTCCATCAAGGGCCATCTCTGGAACAAGACCTCGGTGAAGTTGTATCTGTTCCAGGGGATCGGGGTATTCCTGATCTGCGTTCTTCTGTATCCGCGTTCCCGTTTCTTCGGGGCCGCCGCCTTCGCGGTGGGGTTCGTGGCCGTCGACCTCATCGTCCAGGTCGTTCGCGTCCGTCGACTGCAGCGCCGGAAGCTCCAGGAACTCGAGGGGCAGCTGAACCAAGTCCCCTGACTCCTGCTGAAAGGCGTAGGGAGACGGGCGTGGTGGCAGGCATATGATGCTGGATTCGACCGGGACCTCGGTTGGGCCGGATTCCGTCAGGCCTGTGAAATTCGGGGCCGACCAGAAGGCAGGTCAATCGTATCGCTCACGTGACAGCCGGGCAGCGCGATGATCACTCCCGCGGCATAACCCGGCGAGCGCCTGGGCTTGATAGCAGCGCGTGGACCTTGTGCTGGAGCACATTTCGCACCACCCACTCCAGCGCAGGACCACGAGCCCTTGCATCAACGACCCACCACGCTCAACTACAAAAAGCCCGTTACGCACGTCGGTGCGGGGATGGGGGACTCATTCGCTTCGGCGTGGTGGTTCAGCCACAGCCCGATGATGAGTGGGACGACGATCCAGACGATGGCGCCCACGGTGAACTGACCCCACAGTGTTGCCTCCGGGCTCTGCCCACCCTTCTGTGCCGAGAGAATGGCTTCCAGGCTCACCCCGGGGGTCCTGCTCCAGGCGACGGCCTTGGTCAGGACGGGGTAGGCGATGGTGGCCACGGCCAGGACCTCGCCCCTTCCTCATCCCGCCGGCACGCTCACCACCAGCCTCACACCCACCCCACGCCCAAGTCCGAAAAGCGCTCTTGTCTCGGTGAGCAATACCTAGTGACCTCGCTCGGCCGGGTCAGCGGATCTGGACGATCGGAGGCTGGTTGCTCCAGGCGCGGTCGGCGGTCAGGACCGGGACGGCGAGGCGGTGGCCGAGGGCGAGGCAGAGCCGGTCTCCCAGGCTCAGCGTGGGGTGGTCCTGCCACAGCGTTGCGGCTGTTTCGGCGTCCTCGGTGGTCACGGGTTCGAGGACCAGCCCCAGCAGTGAGACCGCCGAACGGATATCACCCAGCCCGACCCCTCGGGCGGTGAGTTTCTGGACGACCTCGGCCCAGTTCGCGGTGCTGCAGCAGCAGGGCATGTGTTGTTCGACCTGATCGGCTCCCGGTTCGCCGCCGAACCAGGCCAGCAGAGCCGAGGCGTCCAGGACCACCATCACTGCTCGGCTTCGACCTGCCGACGGCGGTCCTCAAGGAGTTCCTCGACGACCCCGGTTCCGCGGACCCGTGCCCGCACCCGTTCCAAGGCCGCGCGGGGTGTGGACGCGACGAGCTGGCCGCCCTCCAGGGTGACCGAGAGCACGTCCCCCTGTCGCAGGCCCAGTCTTTCCCTGAGTGCCGCGGGCAGCACCACCCTGCCCCGGTCTCCCACGCGAAGCTCGAATGTGGTACTCATGATTCGAGAGTACCACCGACACTGGAGGGCGGGCGTCTCGGTGATTCCGACCTCGGGTCGGCATGGGTGCGTGGTGACCGGATGGGTGTCCACCCACGCCGCATCCCTGACCGGGAGGGCGCTGTCTGCCTCCGGGACCCCGGCGTTCCGGAGGAGTTCAATGTCGTGGCGGTGGTTCTTTTCTGATTGGCGGTGAGCCTACGGTCGGGGTTCTTCGGGCCGTGCCCGCGCGCATCTTGATGCAATGAGGTGACGATAAAATGCGATCATGCGCACCACGGTGAATCTGGACGATGAACTGCTGCGCCGGGCCAAGGAGCGGGCGGCCCGTCAGGGAAGGACCTTGAGCGAGGTGGTCTCCGACGCCCTACAGGTTTCACTCGCTGAGCAGGCCGGGCCACGCCGTGAAGTCACCCTACCCACCTTCGGCGGCAGCGGGTTGAAGCCGGGCGTCGACCTCGAGGACAAGGACGCCCTCGCAACGCTTCTCGGCGAAGATGATCGTGCTGCTCGCTGACGTCAACCTGTTCATCTACGCGCACCGGCCGGAGTCCCCGCGGTTCGCGGAACACCACGCGTGGCTCACGGCTGCGCTAACCGCCGACGAACCCTTCGGGGTGTCCGAGCTGATCTTGTCGGGTTTCTGCGAATCGTGACAACCACCGGGTCTACCGCGAACCGACTCCGCCGCAGGTGGCGCTGGACTTCTGCCAGACGGTGTTGAGCGCCCCGTCGGCGGTCCGCATCCGCCCAGGGCGGGAGCATTGGCGCATCTTCGAGAGCCTGTGCCGGAACCTCGGGGCGCGCGGCAACGTGGTTCCCGACGCCTATCTGGCGGCCATGGCCATCGAGGCCGGCGCCACCTTCATCACCATGGACGCGGGATTCGCCCGGTTTCCTGGACTCACCTGGCGGCGCGCTCTGTGACGAGGGCCGCGGGGGTCTAGGCATCCGGGGCGCTGCGGTGTCCGCTCAGGGGCGGCATGGGGAACAGGGGCGACCCTTCGTTCACTGAGGAACCGGGGAACGGCAGTCTGGCTCTCGGTGTGCTGCGCGTGTGGTGCCTTGCCTCGTATCAAGATGTCCAGGAGGATCCGCCAAGCCGTCAATGGTTGAGCCGGTTGACAGTAGACGACCTGACTGGAAAATTCGGCCGGGTCATCCCAGCCCGAGGGGAGGGAGGTGTCTCATATGGTTCATGCGTCCACCACGCCTGCGAGCGAGGTCTTGGTCATCATCGGTTGGCTGACGGAAAGAGAGATCGTCTATCAGGTCAACGGCGGTTGGGGCGTCGATGCGCTGGTGGGACGGCAAACCCGTGAGCACGGGGACCTTGATGTCTTCGTGGACGCCAACGTCGTGCCCGATGTGATCGAGTGGCTGGCATCGCGTGGTTACGAGCCGGTGACGGACTGGCTGCCGATCCGGATCGAACTCGCCTCCGAACACGGAAGGGTCGACGTGCATCCCATGGTCATCCAGCCCAACGGGGATGGTGTCCAACAAGGCTTTGAGGACGCGGTATTCACACATCCGGCCGTCGCCCGCACGAGAGGATCGATCGATGGCGTGCCGGTCATCGTCGGCACGGCCGAGCGGCTGCGTGAATTGAGAAACGGCTACGATCCACGTCCCGAGGATGAGCACGATCTCGAAGTCCTCAGCCGCTTGAACGTGGGCGAGGACCCATCCCGGCGAGCAATCACCTGATGGGCGGGTCCCGTCGTGCGGCTACGACGGCGTGCTGATCTCGACTGCAAGAGCCCGGGCAATTCCAAACCCGCCCAGCCGAGCGCGCGGACGCGAAAACGGGTGGTCCCGGGCCGGTGCCCGGGACCACCCGTTGCGGGGATGGAAGACTAATTCGCATCGGCGCGGCAGTGCAGCCACAGCCCGATGATGAGTGGGACGACGATCCAGACGATGGCTCCCACGGTGAACTGACCCCACAGTGTTGCCTCCGGGCTCTGCCCACCCTTCTGTGCCGAGAGAATGGCTTCCAGGCTCGCCCCGGGGGTCCTGATCCAGGCGGCGACCTTCGCCGCGAGCTCGCCGAACTGGCTCAGTGCTCCCACCGTGACGGGAGCGGCCACGAAGACCGCGACCGCCAGGGCGGTGTTGCGCAGCAGCAGTGCCAGGGCGAAAGCCACGGTCACGTTGAGGAGGAGGACCTCGGCGAGTCCGAACCAGCGCGCCCAGTGGAACTCCCAGGAGGCCTCAAGGCCGTGTGCCGCGGCACCGGCGGCGTTGAACACCGCCCACGACAGCTGGATGGCCAGCCACACGGTGAGGACCACCCCGAGCATGACGAGGGCCTTCGCTGCGACGACGCGTTCCCGGCGGGGTTCGACCACGAAGGTGGTCAGAACCCCACGTTGGGTCCACTCGGAGGTGACCGGCAGGATGACGATGACGGCGGTGAGTATCGAGGTCACGCCCAGCAGGAGGAACTGGAGATCGGTTCCGGTGGCGACCTTGGCCAGGTCGGGGTAGGTGGCGATGACTCCGATGGTGATCACTGCCAGGACTGCGGCCGTGAAGATCGAGAGCACGAGTGCCGCCCGGGTGTTCACATATTTGCGGGACTCTGCCTTGACGAGGTTGCCGAAGCGAACCTGGGTGGGGATGGTGGTGGCGGTCATACGAAGATTCCTCCGCGAGCGGTGGTGGTGGTGAGGTTGAGGAAGGTGGTTTCGAGGTCGTTGCCGTCGGCGGTCAGGTCGTCGATGCTGCCCTCCGTGAGGATCCTGCCGTGGCCGATCATGACGATGCGGTCGGCGACCTGCTGCACTTCGTGGAGCAGATGAGAGCTGAGCAGGACGGCGCCACCGGCATCGGCGAAGCGACGCAGCACGGTGCGCATCCAGTGGATTCCCTGGGGGTCGAGGCCGTTGGCTGGTTCGTCCAGGATCAGCACCCGGGGCGAACCGAGGAAGGCCTGGGCGATGCCGAGACGCTGTCTCATCCCCAGCGAGTAGGCGCCGACCCGTTTGCGGGCCTCCGCGGCGGTGAGCCCGGCGAGTTCGATGACCTCGTCCACTCGGGAGCGGGGCGCCTCCATGACGGTGGCCGCGGCCCGGAGCGTTTCGCGTCCGGTGCGTCCGGGGTGCTGGGCGGAGGCGTCCAGCAGGACACCGACCTGGGCGCTCGGGTTGGGGATGTCACGGTAGCGGCGCCCGTCGATCAGGGCCTCGCCCTCGGTGGGGAAGGCGAGCCCGGTGAGGCACCGCATGGCGGTGGATTTGCCGGCGCCGTTGGGGCCCAGGAAACCGGTGATGCTTCCTGCCTCGACAGTGAAACTGATGTCGTCGACGGCGAGGACGTCGCCATAGCGTTTGGTGAGGTTGTGGAAGGTGATCATGGCTTCAGCCAACCCGGGCTAGCTGGGCTGGTGCCACGGGTGAAGGTCTGGTGTTGTGGCGACTGAAGTCGGCGAGGTTTCGACTTTCGATGGGCGGAACAGCCACGGGGTATTGCCTAGGGTGAAGCCGTGACCTCCGAATACCGACTCGGCGCGTGGGCGTTGATCTGGCGCTACCTGCTGGCTCTCGGCTGGGTGCTGCCGTCGTTCGCCGCGCCCCTGATGGGTCAGGACCTGTCCCGGGAGCTGCCCCCGGCCTTCCACGGCTTCCTGGTCCTCGAGCTCCTCGGTGTGATCGCCGCCGTGGTGCTGATCCGGTTCCGACGGCGGGCCCCGATGCTGGTGGTGGTGTCGCTGAGCGCGCTGAGCTCGGTCACGGTCACGCTGGGCGGCTTCTCGTCCTGGGGGGTCGCCAGCCTGTGTACCCGGCGGCGGTGGAAGGAGATCCTCCCGGCCGGGGTCATCTTCATCGGGTTCCAGCTCTTGTCCGACCCGGTTCGGCGGGGCCTGGGGCTGCCCGCGGTCACGGACCTGCGGGTGGGCGACACGCCGCTGCAGGAGCCGTGGCCTCTGATCGTCAGCGGCGGGGTGTTGCTCCTTTACACGGTGGTGCTGGTGGCGATCGGCATGTACACCGGGGCCCGTCGGGAGTTGATCGCTTCGATGCGGGCCCAGGTGGAGCAGGCCGAACGGGAGCAGCAGCTGCGGGTCGCCCAGGGGCAGGCCGCAGAACGCCAACGCATCGCCCGGGAGATGCACGACGTGCTGGCCCACCGGATCTCGCTGGTCAGCATGTACTCCGGGGCGCTGGCCTACCGGGACGACCTCAATCCCGGGCAGACCCACGAGATCGCCGAGACCATCCGGGAGAACGCCAACCTGGCGCTGACCGAGTTGCGGGGCGTCCTCGGGTCGCTGCGGGGGGAGGACGGGGACCGGCCGCAGCCCACCCTCGCCGACCTGCCGGGCCTCATTGCCGACAACCGGGCGGCCGGGCTGCGGATCGAGTTCAGCGGCGTGGCCCTGGATGGGCTCTCGCCCGCGGTGAGCCGCCACGCCTACCGGATCGTGCAGGAGGGGCTCACCAACGCCCGCAAGCACGCGCCGGGGACCAAGGTTGAGGTGCGGCTCAGCGGCGACCCCGACTCCGGGTTGCGGATCGAACTGCGCAACTTGGTGAACGGAGGAGGCGCCGCCGTCCCCGGAGGCGGCTATGGTCTACTCGGACTGGCCGAGCGGGCGGGCCTCGTCGGCGGCTGGATCGAGCACGGAATTCGGGACGACGTATTTCAATTGGAGGCGTGGATGCCATGGTGAGGGTGGTGCTGATCGACGACGATCCCTTGGTCCGGGCCGGTCTCAAGCTGATGCTCGGGGGACGCGAAGGGGTCGACTTCGTCGGCGAGGGAGGCGACGGTTCCGAGGCGGCGGCCCTGGTGGCCGAACACCGGCCCGACGTGCTGCTCATGGACATCCGCATGCCGGGCAAGGACGGGCTGACGGCGACCGAGGAGCTCATGGCCCACAAGGACGCGCCGCGGGTGGTGATCTTGACCACCTTCGACTCCGACGACTCGGTGCTGCGGGCTCTGGCGGCCGGGGCCGCGGGCTTTCTGCTCAAGGACACCCCGCCCGACCGGATGCTGGAGGCCATCAAACAGGTCGCGGCGGGGGAGCACACCCTCTCGCCCAGCGTGGTGTCCCAGGTCATCGCGGCCGCGACCCGGCACCGGGGTGACCCCCGTCGGGAGGATGCGCGGGCCGACCTGGCCGTCCTGAACGCCCGGGAGAAAGAGGTCGCGGTCGCGATCGGGCGGGGGCTGACAAATGCCGAGATCTCGGCCCAGCACTACCTCAGCCTCGCCACTGTCAAGGGTGTCGTGACCCAGATCTTCGACAAGCTCGGCCTGACCAATCGCGTCCAGGTCGCGATCAAGGTGCATGACGCCGGATGGGCCGACGACTGAGTGGAAGAAATCGCGGTGTCTCTTCGCCCACTCAGCAAGCTCGTCGTTCCCGCGACCGAGCTCTCCGCCAGCCTCTCAAAGGTCGAGTGTTTCACGGTCCCGAGCAGCCGGTAGGCGTCCCGGTAGGTCGTTCGTCCCTCCAGGGCTGCGGAGATCACAGCTCGGGTGAAGGGGAGCCCGAGGCGTCGCAGTTGGGTGTGGTAGTAGTTCCCGCCTCCGCCGTGATTCTCCTGGGAGTCCATGAGTTTCGTGACGCGCTTGCGCTCGGCTTCGTATCGGGTCTTGTACTCTTCCTGCGTGAGGTATCCGGCATCCCGGAGTGTGGCGAGCACGACGAGGGTGCTGACTGTGTAGCGGGACGCCAGACGGTCCAGCTCGTCTTCAGCACAGCTCCTTGGTCGTTCCGACCGGAGCGAGTCGATCTGCGGCGGGCTCGCCCCGATGTCATCCCGGTCCAGCAGGTCGAGGACGGCCGCGACGTCGGCGACAGGCGAGGTGACGAGAGCCCGGCGGATCAGATGAACGAACTCGCGCTGATGCCCAATGCTGCTCGACGCGTTCCTGAGCTTCAAGTGCCCCGGAAAGATGGGTTCTTTCCATGTCGCAGTGCAAGAGGTGATGGACTGCGCCGACGGCCTCGACGCAAGTGTTCGTACACGCGTTGAGAGGTACCTACACGCATACTCTCACTTCGATGGAGGCGACATCGCGCAGCCACTCAAACTCACCGAGGCCACCACTGTCCTTCGCTCGCTATTTGAGCTCATGCACCACGTTGACCCGGGGCATGTCTCTCCATGTGCGAGACTCTTGGCATCGACAAGAGTGGACTGCTAGGCATGCCGGCGACGAAACCTGTTGCGGGGATCTACCTCATGGCTGATCATCTCACCTTCGGTTCGAACGGTCTGATAGCGGACCCTGAGGGAAAGAGCCTCTCGATTACAAGCCGCTCTTCCGGTAGAAATCGCGTGTTCCGTAACCGAGTTTTACGAGATCCCGTGCTGCTGCTGCGGCGCCGCTGGACGCCGGCCCCGGAAGGTCAGTGCGTCACCCAGTGTCTCCACACCTGGCGACCGCGCCGCAGGGTGCAGGCGGCGCTGGCGATCGTGGCGGGACCCAGAAACATCATCCAGGACAGGAGCCCCTGCCGGGCGGAATTGCAGTAAGAAGCCTTCTCCAACTGCATCTGCAGGATGGAGCGGAAATCATTTTTGGTCAGGTCCAGCCCCGCAAGAACGGGATCTCCGCTATCAACTTCCCGTATGCCGGTATCATTTCTCAAATCTGTCAAGGAGTGGCATACCAGCTGATGCGTCTTGCCGTCCGAAACCGCCTCGGGTTTCTTGGGGGAGTGGGTCATGACCAGAAAACTCGCAAACACCAGGATCCCGGTTAAAATGAAGGGTGGCAGCGTTGACGGGGGTTTCTTGTCGGTCATGCCCCTATGGTAGCTGCAGGCGGTGTCAAACGCCTTTTTCTGAGCCTCGGCGGCTCCCCGTCGGTGATCCCTTCGAGTCCCCATGGTCAACGCCGCCTTCTGGAAGGCTGCGTCCCTTTGGCATTAAAAACTATTGCGGATTTTCTGTGGAATCACGTGGCCGATGGATTTTGGTCTCCCGGGGATTCCTGGGATTTCGCGAGCTGCTTGTCCTCCTCGAATTCCGCTTGCAGGAATCTTCGGTACGCCCAACCGGTGTAGGCGATGCTTCCGACAGTGGCGGGGCCCAGGAACATCAGCCACGCCAAGTGCCTTTGCTGGATGGAAATACAGTGCAAATCTTCGGAGGAGGAGTCGAACAGGGAGCGGCATGTCACCTCTCGTCTGTCCGGGGTGGTCCTGGTATTGGAGCGGTCGTAGTCGTAATATTGGACTTTCCCGGGCGACTGGGTGAGGACGAAGATGGACAGGGATGCGAAAATTATGGTGAGCGCGAAGGGAAACCACAGCAGTGGTTTTTTGTGTTGCATTGTTTCATTCTAGTCGCTGACGGGTTCACCGCTGCGTGATCAGGGGCATGACCGCCCGGGGATGGGTGAGAGCCGTTGCGTAATCAAAGTCGTGTCTGGTCGCGTCTCATCGGGTTGGAAGAACTGGCGAGCGCATTCCAGGGTGTGTCGCGTTGGTGTGAGAGGTCCGGTTGTGCAGCACTATCCGCGTCCTGGAACGGTTCAGTACGTGACCCGTGACGCGGAGGCGGGTTTTTCAGCTGGGCAGTGCTGAGGGTGATGGGCTCGGGGCCAGGCAGATGCTGCCGGATTCTACCGTGACCTCGGTCAGGCCGGATTCCGTCAGGCCCGCGAAATCTGAACCGACCATCACGTCGACGGTGCCGTCGACCCGGGAGTCGGTCTCCAGGGTGGGGTCTGTGAAGTAGCTGGCGACGAGTTTCGCCGCTTCGGTGTTGTTCTCGCCACTGCGGATCACGGTTTTCGTGATGCGTTCCTTGGAGTTGGTGGTCTTCGCCACCTCGAATCCTGCTGTCTTCAACGCCTGGCCGACCTTCGATCCCAAGCCGCTGGTGAAACCACCGTTGTACACCAGAACCGTCACCTGTTTCGGGGTGAGCGTGCTCACCTTCTGGGTGACGCACGGGGTGGGTGGCGGGCTGGGAAACGGGGCGGTCAAGGCGTTCCACCCCAGGTTCGCCCCCCAGATCAGGAAGATGAGCAAACCGATCAACAGGGCCGGGGTGGCGAGGATTCGGAGGGCACGCACGGTTTAGGCTCTCATGGGAGTTCCAGCACGCGGGCGTGCATCGTCTGGCGTTGCTGCAGCGCGGCGCGCAGGGCGCGGTGCAGGCCGTCCTCCAGGTACAGGTCGCCACGCCAGGAGACGACGTGTGCGAAAAGGTCGCCGTAGAAGGTGGAGTCCTCCTCCAATAGGGCCTCGAGATCAAGGGTGCGCTTCGTCGTGACCAGTTCATCCAGCCGTACTTGGTGCGGAGCGATGGCGGCCCACTGCTTCTGGACATAGCCGTGGTCCGGGTAGGGGCGGGAATCGCCGACACGCTTGAAGATCACTCAATCAGTTTAGCCATCCTCGCGACGTTCGGCCCATCGACGTATAACCCGGGCAACGCGCCTCCCGCGGGAAGCGCCGATAGGTGGCAGGCTAAGGGGTGTGAATGATGAACTGGTGGCAACGATTCAGGCCGGATACGGGTTCGACGGCGACGCGGTGCAGCTGGGCGTGCTGATGGACGGCGCCCCCGTCACCGAGGCCCCCATCCGCATTCCGCTGGCGATGTTCAACCGGCACGGGCTCGTCGCCGGGGCCACGGGCACCGGCAAGACCAAGACCCTTCAGCTGATGGCCGAGGCCCTCAGCAAGGCCGGTGTTCCCGTCTTCGCCGCCGACATCAAGGGCGACCTGTCCGGCATGGCATCCCCCGGGGTGACCAGCGAGAAACTGGCCGCGCGGGTCGAGGAGCAGGGACAGCCGTGGGAGGCGAAGGCGGCGCCCTGCGAGTTCCTGGCGCTCGGCGGGCAGGGTACCGGAGTCCCGGTTCGGGCGACGCTCTCGTCGTTCGGCCCGATTCTGCTGTCGAAGGTGCTGGGGCTCAACGAGGTGCAGGAGAGCTCCCTCGGGCTGGTGTTCTACTACGCCGACAACAATGGCCTGCCGCTGCTCGACCTCAAGGACCTCGTCGCGCTGCTGAAATTCCTCACCTCCGACGACGGCAAGGACGAGCTGAAGGAGATCGGCGGTGTCTCGGCCGCCACGGCCGGGGTGATCCTGCGCAACCTCGTCGGCCTCTCCGAGCAGGGCGGTGACGTGTTCTTCGGAGAACCCGAGTTCGAACCCTCGGAGCTGCTGCGCGTCGCCGACGACGGACGCGGGGTCGTCTCGCTGCTGGAGCTGCCCGACCTGGCCTCGCGACCCGAGATGTTCTCCACCTTCCTGATGTGGCTGCTGGCCGACCTGTTCAGCTCCCTCCCCGAGGTCGGCGACGCCGACAAACCGAAACTGGTGTTCTTCTTCGACGAGGCGCACCTGCTGTTCAAGGGCGCATCCAAGGCCTTCCTCGACTCCATCACCCAGACCGTGAGGCTGATTCGTTCCAAGGGTGTGGGGGTGTTCTTCGTCACCCAGACCCCCAAGGACGTGCCCGAGGACGTCCTGGCGCAGCTCGGCAGCCGCGTGCAGCACCAGCTGCGCGCCCACACCCCCAACGACGCCAAGGCGTTGAAGGCGACGGTGTCGACCTACCCGAAGTCGGGCTACGACCTGGAGGAGGTGCTGCAGGGCCTCGGGATCGGCGAGGCCATCGTCACCGTCATGAACCCCAAGGGCGCGCCCACCCCCGTCGCCTGGACCCGGCTGTGGGCTCCCGAGACGTCGATGCAACCCACCGACGCCGCCGCGATGCAGCAGGCGGTGGCGGCCTCGCCGCTGATGGCGAAGTACGGGCAGGCCATCGACCGCGAGTCGGCCTACGAGATCCTCACCGCGAAACTGGAGGCCGGCGCGAAGGCGGCCGAGGAGGAACGGCAGCGCGCCGAGGCGGAGAAGGCCGAGGCCGAACGCCGCGCGCAGGAGGAGAAGGAACAGCGCCAGGCGGAACGTTCGGAGGGGCGGTCGTCGGGATCGGGTCGCGGTCGTACGTCGGCGGTGGAACGGATCGCCAGCCGCGGCATCATGCAGGTGATCCGCACAGTCACCCGGGAGATCGTCCGGGGCCTGTTCGGCACGGGCAGGCGGCGATAGGGGTCGCGGCAAGGGAGCGGCCCGTGTCGGAACCTCTTGCGTGTGTCCGGGGAGTTGTCGGGTCTGCTTTCCGGCTGCCGGGTGGGTTTCGGCTCAGCCGCGGGTTGCGTCAGATCTGGCGCAGGAGCGTGTCCGTGTCGACGCGCAGCAGCGTGGCGGCCCTGCGACCTGCTCCGGCGATGAATCCGAGCGGCACGGCGATCAGCGGCACCGTGACCACCCACGCCTGTGCCAGCAGCGCCCCGGGGTCCATGCTGAAACCGGCCACCGACGTCAGCAGGGACGGCAGCGCCGCCAGTGCCATGACCAGCCCCGTGCCCAGGAGCACCCCGATGGCCGACACGCACAGCGCGAAGATGAGGGCCTCCAGAAGGTAGAATCTCACGATCGCCCGCCGCGTCCACCCCAGGGACCTGAACAACCCGATCTCCTCGATGCGTGATGTCATCCACGTCCCCGCTACGGATGTGCCCGCGAACAGCGCCCCGAGGACGGTGACGAAGAGCACCAGCACGGAGGCCACCGCGAGTCCCTGCCGGGCCCTGTCGAGCTGGATCCCGGAGCCGATGGCGCTGCGGGTGCCGTAGCCCAGGTCCTCCACCGACCTCTGCACCTTCGTGACGTCGTCCACGTCCCCGACGTAGAGGTAGATGGAGCTGTAGGGAGGCGTGCCCGGTGGCAGCGCCGCCGCCTGGATCTCGTTGAATTGGGAGGAGCTGATGAACACCGCGTCCGGGGGCTCCCCCTGGACGGTGTCCGGGTTATAGGTGCCGATCACCTCGAACTGTTTCGCCTCACCCACCCCGCTGGTGGCACTGACCGCCCGCGTGACGCTGACCTCGACCGTCTTTCCCACCAAGTTCTCGTGTTTTCCGGGGACCAGCATCTGACCGGGCTCCGGGGAGGCGACCGGGTCACCGTGGGCGTCCTTCATCCGGTCGTCGAACGGATTGCGGGGCATCAACCACCACGCCCCCGCGCCGTCCTCGGAATCGGCCAGCTCCGCAGGTGGGTCGATCCCCGAGACACCCGACGCGAACACGTGCTCCACACCGTCCAGCTGCCCCAGTTGTGTGACCGCGTCCGTGTCCAACGGTGGACTGTCCGGGCCGCCGTAGCCCTGGATGACCTCGATCTCCTTGGCGCCGAGGCTTTCCGTCAATCCCCGGGATGTGCCGTGCGTGGCCCCACGGGCCAGCCAGGACAGGACAACCGTTGCCAACACCAGGAGCAACACCAGCACCGCGATCAACCGGTGCCGTCGTACGGTCCTGGCCAGGCTGCGTCTCACCAGCGCGAAGGTGCTCATAGGATGGTCCTCCTTCCGCGGAGGGCAACCGCGCGATCCGCCGCCGCTGCGGTGGCCTCCTCATGGGTCGCGACGACAACCGCGCAGCCCCGGTCTGCCAGGTCCCGCAACGCCCGCCGAACGCAGGAGGCCAGGTGGTCGTCGAGGCCCGTGGTCGGTTCGTCCAGCAACAGGACCTCCGCCTCCATCTGCAGGGCCCTCAGGATGCACACCCGGCGTCGCTGCCCACCGGAGAGCTTGTTGATCGCGGTGTCGTGGAATTCGTCGATCCCCAGGTTTCTCCTGACCTCCGCGAGCCACGGAGCGGGAGCGCGGGAGCCGGGAGCGATCTCCAGGTTCTCGTTCACCGAGAGCCAGGGAAAAAGGTAACTCGACTGGTGGACGATGCCGATCGCATGACGCCTGAGACCGGCCCGGCCGTCCTCGTCCAACTTGCTCAGGTCCTGTCCCACCACCTCGACGACACCCTGATCCGCCGTGGTCAAACCTCCCAGGATGTTCAACAAAGTGGTCTTTCCGCCGCCGGACGGCGACACGAGCGTCACCAACTCGCCGGCGTCGACCCAGAAATCAAGATCCTTGAGCACGACGTTCTCGCCATACGACTTCGTGATGCCGTGGCACGTGATCCCGGCTGTCATTCAATTCCCCAAACGGTGTTCAGACGGTAGGTGAACGAGGAAACGAGAGTGCATTTTGCGGACTGCCCCTGTCCGCCATCGTCAAACATCCGACAATGTTGTAGGTGGTTGATTCCTGCAAGCCTACCTTGACGCTTTGCTCTTGCTGCGCAACCGGGTGGAACTCCTCGTTCACGGGTAGCTGAGCAGCCGGAGCATCCCGAGCGGGGCCGATCACCGAGATGATCGACAAAGGTGATTGAACACGGGGGCCTTGCAGCGGCATCTTCGTCACCACGTCCCGAGGTATGGACAGTGCCCGGTGGGAGGGTTAGCCTTGTCGGTGTCGCCGAGCGCCCACGGGCAGGGAATCCGGTGCGAATCCGGAACTGATGCGCAGCGGTGAGGGTGACACCGGATCATCAGGCCACTCGGCGACCTGCCCGGGAAGGCGGTCCGGTGGCAGAACCCGAGTCCGAAGACCGATCGGCGATGAGCACGTGAACCACCGTGCCCTCCGTTCAGGGCCTCGCGCAACGGCCCCCGAGACAAGATCCCGTGTGCCATCTCCAGTGGCTGCCGTCACCCCCACAACACCTCACAACCCAAGGGAAGCACCCAGATGCACGTGAAGAAGTCCGTTTGTTCGCTCGCGCTGCTGCCGGCCCTGCTGCTGGGCAGCTGCGCGGGCGCGGCCAAGGACCAGCCGGCCGACGCCTCCGCCAACCAGTCCTCCGGGGCCTCCGCCACCGGTTTCCCCCTCACCATCGACAACTGCGGACACCAGCTGACGTTCACGAAGGCGCCTGAACGGACGGTGTCGCTGAACCAGTCCTCCACCGAGATCCAGCTCTCCCTCGGAATCGCCGACACGATGGTGGGCACCGCCACCTGGACCGATCCCGTGCTGTCGTCGCTGGAGAGCGAGAACGCGAAGGTGGAACGGATCTCCGACGACGGTCCCACCTCGGAGGCGGTCATCGCCAAGGAACCCGACCTCGTCACGGCATCCTTCCCGAGCACGCTGACCGACAAGGTCGCGGGCAGCTACGAGAAGTACGAATCCCTCGGGGTGCCCGCCTATCTGGCGCCGAACCAGTGCGGCAAGAAGAGCGGCAACGACGCCCCGGCTGAGAACTTCACCATCGAGAAGGTGTATCAGGAAATCGATGAGCTCTCCCGCATCCACGGTGTGCCCGAGAAGGGCCAGGAGCTCGTCGCTCAGCTCAAACAGCGTGTGGAGAAGGCGGTCGCGCAGAAACCCGGCAAGCCCGTCAAGGTGATGTTCTGGTTCGCGAACTCCGAGGCCCCCTACCTGGCGGGCGGTTCCGGTGCGTCCCAGTTCGTCAGCGACCAGCTCGGCATCACCAACATCTACTCCGACCAGCGCGACGAGTGGCCGCAGGTCAGCTGGGAGGACGTCGCCGCCAAGAACCCCGACATCATCGTGATGGGTGATCTCACCCGCAAGTCCCAGACCGCGGAGACCGCGGACTCGAAGATCGAATACCTGAAGTCGAACCCGGTCACCGCCGAGATGGATGCCGTCAAGAGCGAGCGTTTCATCAAGGTTGCGGGCGGCGACATGAACCCGTCGATCCGCACCGTTGACCTGACCGAGAAGCTGGTCGCCGGGATCGAGCAGTTCGGCCTCAAGTGACGCCATCCGCGACGACCCGGGGCCGGCGCCGGAGGCTTCCGGTGACACCGGTCCTGCTGATCGGACTGGTCCTGCTGGTTGGGTCCATCCTCTACGCGATCACCTTCGGACCCTCCGACCTGAGCATCGGCGAGGTCTGGGGAGTGGTTGCGAACAAACTGGGGTTGGGACCCGACCCCGAGCTGAGTCCGTTGCGCACCGCGACGGTGTGGCAGCTGCGGCTACCCCGTGTGTTGCTTGCCGCGGTCGCGGGCGCCGGGTTGAGCCTGTGTGGCGTCATCATGCAGTCGCTGCTGCGCAACCCGCTGGCCGAACCCTACCTGCTGGGTGTCTCTTCGGGTGCCTCCACCGGCGCGGTCCTGGTGCTGGTGATGGGCATCGGGGGTGGGGTCATCAGTTTCTCGGCGGGCGCGTTCGTGGGGTCGCTGGGGGCCTTTGCACTGACCTTGCTGCTGTCCCGGCTGGCCGGTGGCACCACCGACAAGATCGTGCTGGCGGGCATCGCGGTGACCCAGGGGTTCTCCGCGTTGACGTCGTTCATCATCATGATCGGCGCGGACGCCAACGTCACCCGGGGCATCCTGTACTGGCTGATGGGTTCCTTCGCCAACGTCTCCTGGGAGGAGGTCGCGCTCACAGCTGCGGTGCTGGGGTGTTTCCTCGTGCTCACCATCGGCATGGCCAGCTCCATGGACGCGTTCATGTTCGGCGAGAAGGAGGCCGTCTCGCTGGGGGTTTCCGTGCAGCGCACCCGGGTGGTGCTGCTGGGATGCGCGGCCCTCATGACGGCGGTCGTGGTCTCCTCGTCGGGTTCGATCGGTTTCGTCGGTCTCGTGCTGCCGCACATCTCCCGGATGCTCGTCGGCTCCCGGCACCGGGGGCTGCTGCCGGTCTCGGCGCTGCTGGGTGCGATCTTCCTGCTCTGGGCGGACACCATCGCCAGGACGTTGTTCGCGCCGTTGGAGGTGCCGGTCGGGGTGATCACCGCCCTGGTTGGGGTGCCCATCTTCGCAACCATTCTCGCCAGGACCAGGAAACGATGAAGATAGAAGCAGAGAACCTGTCATGGGTCGCTGGCTCGGCCATCATCGTCGACGGCATCGACGTGCCCGCGATGCCCGGTCGCATCCTGGGGTTGCTGGGACCCAACGGATCGGGCAAGTCGACGCTGCTGGGGATGCTGGCCCGCACCATTCAGCCGCGCACGGGTGTCGTCAGACTCGACGACCGTGCCTACGCCGACTGGGCGCCGCGGGACATCGCGCGGGTGCTGTCGGTGGTGCAGCAGAAGGCGACCACCGACCAGGACGTCACCGTGCGCGACGTCATCGACCTGGGGCGGATCCCGCACCGCCGCCGCTGGGCCGGCCCCAGTCCCCGCGACCGTGAGGTCGTGGAGGCCGCCGCCCGCCGCACCGGCATCGAACACCTCCTGAACCGCGACTGGCACACCCTCTCCGGAGGCGAACAGCAACGCGCTCACCTGGCCCGGGCATTCGCCCAGGAGGGGCAGGTCATGCTGCTGGACGAACCCACCAACCACCTCGACATCTCCCACCAGCTGGACATCCTCACAACCTTGAGGGAGACGGGTCTGGGTGTGGTCGTCGCCCTGCACGACCTGAACCTGGCCACCACGTTCTGCGACGAGGTGCTGGTCCTGCACAAGGGCCGGGCGGTGTGTCTGGGGCGTCCGGCGGACGTGCTGACCGAGGACCTGATCCGTGAGGTCTACGGGGTGGAGGTGCGGATCCTGCACCCGGACGGCGACGAGATGCCGCTGTTCCAGTTCCTCAGGCCGGTGACGCAGACCTGAGTGGCGGGAATCCCGGTTTCGCAGCACTTGACTCGATTTCTGCCCATTCGGGGGCGATTTCCGGGATTGAGCGCTGTGCAACCGGGTGGATCTCCCCGTGTGCTGGTACCTGGTTCCGCGCACTCCCTGCTGCGCAGCTCGCGTTCGGTGAGGATCACAGTGACACTTGTACATCTACAGTGACAAGTGTCGATGTGATGTGTCACTGTGTTTGTCAGTCTGTGCGACCGGGTGGCGCCCTTCTGCGCGGGGGCGTCTCCCCGTGCTCGTGACCGGGCCGGCTGCGACGGGGCGTCTGTTCGCGGGGTTTTCCTGGGCGGCTGAGTGACGACCACGATCCCCTCGGCCTCGTTGTTCCAGGTAGATTTCCAGGTAGAATTGTCGTCGTGAGCGTGTTCTCCATAACCGATGCGAACCACGTCGGAATTTCCGGGCTCGTCAGTTCCGCGGAATCCGGGCGGGTGGTGACCCTGTCCCGTCACGGAAAACCTGTCGCCGAGATCGTTTCCCGGGAAGAGATGGACCTGCTCCGCCGCGACCGGGAAACTCTCCGCGATGTCGTCCTCATCATGACCCGGATGGTCACCGATTCGGGCAATCGGACGGAGCTCGACGACGCGATGGAGGCTTTCGGAATCAACCGGGATGAACTTGAGTCCGAGATCAAGTCCGGCCTGCACGCCCTGCCGTGACGAAGAACGCGAAGCGCGTGCGCCTCACCGACGACGCCATTGACGACCTCCGCAGGCTGCACAGGAAAGACCCCCGGATCGTGCGCGACTTGTTCGCAAAAATGCTTCTGCTCGAACGGGCGAGCGATGCGGGTGAGCCTCTCGTCGGCGCGTTGGTCGGGTTCCGCAAGCTCGTCGTCGGTGATTGCTCGTGGCGCATCGTGTGGCGCGAGACGACGGATGTGCGAAACAACCCCGTGCTGGACATCTCCGAGATCTGGGCCGCTGGGGCCCGCGAGGACGGAGAGATCTACTCGGAGATGAAACGCAGGGTGGAAAAGGCGAGGAAGGCAGGACATCCGCAGGCGAAACCGCTCGCCGAGGTGCTGGAGCACATGGGCAGGCTGTACAGCGATATTCCTGCGATTCCCGAACCCACCCAACCTGCCGGATTACCGGATTGGCTCGTCAGGGGACTTCGGGAGGAGTTGCACCTGCCGATGGAGGAAATAGCGAATCTGTCGGAACCTGATGCGCAGCGACTGATGGTCGAGCATTGGTCCAGGAAACCGGAATGACGTCAAGTTCTGCGGCGCCCCACAACGCGGTCATGCAGCACTCAATCCCGAAAACCGCTGCTGAGGGAGGAAACCCCGGGTTGTGCGCTGCGCGACCGGATGAAACCAGGACACCGATCCCGCAGGGGCGGGATCAGCGATTGATCATGAAGTAGATCTCCGGTTCCCCCGCATGGGTCATGACGAAACCGATGCCGTCCAGGCAGAAGTTCGCGATCGATGCCGCGTCATCGTCCAGCTCGACGGTGCCGGGAAAGTTCTCCGCATGGGCCGCGAGGGCCTCCCGGCCCTCGGAGACCGTCAACCAGCTGTCGAGTTGGAGCACCAGGCGGTCGGACGGGGCGAGCTGGTAACCGGGGCCGTTGGCCGTCCAGTAGGGCGCGCCCCCGGCCTTCGTCAGCAGAGTGCTGTCGAAGCCGTGGGGGAAGATCACATCCTCGGGCAGATCGTCGAACCGCCCATCCTCGTGGAGTGGTTCCTCCAATTCCGCGGGGATGCCGTCGTCCCTGCTCGTCCACCCGCTCACCCACAGCTCCAGCAGCACGGGGGTACCCTCCGGGACGGGGGTTGGGTTCGAGCCCAGCTCGTCGTGGGGGACGAGGACGCACGCGTTGGCGCCGGCGACGGGATCCCAGAAGTCGCAGATCGAGTCGCGTTCGCATGTGAACAGGAACAGCGTGTACCCGGCCGCCAGTCGGGGTGCCAGGGGGTCGCCGGTGAACTGGCCGAGGAAACTCATGGGCAGGCTACACAAGGCACACACCGGCCAGTCCCGCGACCACCCGATCGGTGCCCCACCCACCTTGCAGACGGCATCGGGCCGGGTGTTGTCCGGTTTCCGGACGGACCAGGCAGGAAAGTTACTGAGCACGGGTTGTTCCCTTCAGTTCTGATTTTCGAGCTGTTCCAGCGCCCGTTTGATGTCGCGCTCCAGGCATTGCCAAGAAGGTAGGTCCCGCACGGCGCCGAAGGGATCGAGGCGTTGCAGCAACACCCTGCGGTGATGGTTGAAACTGTTCTTCTCCTTCTTCAACCGCCGCCCGCTTGTCTCGCTCGCCGAGAGAAGCGCTTTCTGCAGGATTTCCTTGGGATTCCTGGTGCCTTCGCCGGACGACCCCTCGCACAGGAACGCGAAGGAAACGCTCCGGGCGGTCACAAGATGGCCTCGATCGACAGCAGCGCATCTCTGGTTCGGTCAGGTAGTCCGACATGGAGGCCTTGAGGACGGTGCGTGCTCCTTGTGCCGCCTGCCATGTACCCGGTAGCGGGCGCAGCTGCACCGTGGTTGCGATCCTCCCGTCCCTGCGAACCCGGGTGGGCATCGCGGCCAGCAGGGACAGGAACTCGATGGCATCGAAGACGTTCGACTTTCCCACAGCATTGGGGCCCGCTATGCAGGTGTAGGGGCCGAAGTGGACGTCGAGTCCCAGCAGGTTCTTGAACCCGTCAACCTGGAGTCGGGTGAGCATGGCCCCAGCTTAGGACGTCACGCCGGTTGCGGTGCGCTGGACCGGGTCGGTCCGAGTGTTCCACCATGATCCTGCCCGCCCGGGGGACGGTCCCCCGACCCCGGGGACCTCTCAGCGACCCGTTCCGGCGTAGACGACGGCCTTCTCCTCGCCGTCCAGGCCGAAGGCGGCGTGGGCGCCGCGGACGGCGCGGTCCACCTCGTCGGTGCTGACCACCACGGAGATGCGGATCTCGGAGGTGGAGATCATCTGCAGATTGACGCCCTCGGACGCCAAGGCTTTGAAGAAGGTTGTGGTCACGCCCGAATGGGACCGCATTCCGACGCCGACGATCGAGACCTTGCCGATCTGGTCGTCGTAGAGGACCTCGTCGAAACCGATCTTGCTCTTGATCGCATTGAGCGCCTCGATACCCTTGCGCCCGTCGGACATGGGCAGGGTGAAGGAGATGTCGGTCTTCACGTCCGAGAGCCGGGAGACGTTCTGCACGATCATGTCGATGTTGATGCCCGCATCCGAGATGACCTGGAAGATCGAGGCGGCCGCCCCCACCTGGTCGGGGACGCCGATGACGGTGATCTTGGCCTCGCTGCGGTCGTGGGCCACGCCCGTGATGATGGCTTCTTCCATGTTGTCTGCCTTCCTGACCTCGTCGTGGGGTTTCACCCAGGTGCCCGGTTTGTCACTGAAGGACGAACGGACGTGGACCTTCACGTTTTCGCGACGCGCGTACTCGACGCAGCGCAGGTGGAGGATCTTGGCGCCGGAGGCGGCCAGCTCCATCATCTCCTCGTAGCCGATCTCGGTGATCCGGCGGGCGCTCGGCACGATCCGCGGGTCGGCGGTGTAGACGCCGTCGACGTCGGTGTAGATCTCGCAGTGGTCGGCGCCCAAGGCCGAGGCCAACGCGACCGCCGTCGTGTCGGAGGCGCCGCGACCCAGCGTCGTGACGTCCTTGGTGGTCTGCGCCACCCCCTGGAAACCGGCGACGATGACGACGCTGCCCTCGTCCAGGGAACGCACGACGCGGCCCGGGGTGATGTCGATGATGCGCGCGTTGCCGTGGGTGGGGGTGGTGAGGATGCCCGCTTGGGAGCCGGTGTAGCTGACGGCCTCGACCCCGAGATCGGCCAGCGCCATTGCCAGCAGCGCAGCCGACTGGCGTTCCCCCGTGGTCAGCAGCATGTCCAGTTCACGGGATTTCGGGTTCGGGCTCACCTTCAGCGCCAGGTCCATCAGCTCGTCGGTGGTGTCACCCATCGCCGAGATGACGATGATGACCTCGTGCCCGTCCGCGCGTGTGCGCGCGATTCGCCGGGCGACGCGTTTGATGGATTCGGCATCGGCTACCGAGGAGCCACCGTACTTCTGAACAATGCGTCCCACGCAAACCTCCTTCACCGACAGGGAAGGCTACCGGACGAGGTCGGGAACACCCAGACCCCATCCCAGGTTTGCTGGCCTTACCACTTGTTCGCTGGCCTTGATCCGAGTTTGCTGGGCTTGTTCAAGTTCGCTGGCCTCACAGCGCAGGCAAACATAAACAAGGCCAGCAAACCCACGGGAAGGCCAGCAAACCGGGTACAAGGCCAGCAAACCGACGGGTGGCGCGGGGGCATGCGCCAGCCAACACGGGACGGGTGAGCCGTCGATGAAACGGGCGGCGCGGGGTCAGACCCCGGGGCCGGTCTCTCAGCTGGATTCCGCCGTTCCGTCGAGGTCGAACCAGCCGTCCTCCCAGGTCTGGGTGGCCGCCGCGGTCGTGTTGCCGACTGGTCTGCCGACGGCCGCGTACTTCTCGTAGGCCCGCGCCAGGTAGGTCTTGACGGTGGAAAGCGAGATGACAGGACTGAACTGGCGGCCGATGGCCTTGATGGGCACCCCTTCCGACGCGAGCCGCAGACAGCGCAGCTCATGGGCCGACAACGCGGGCAGTTCCGCCGCGTCCTCAATGAGAGCGGCCGCCATCGCTGACGACGGCGACCATCCCGTCTCGTGGATCTCCCGCAGCGTCTCGAAATGCTTGTCCGGCGACTCGTCCTTGAGGGCGAGACCCCGGGCACCGGCCCTCATGGCCATGCTGATCGGGACGCGACGATGGTCCGCGGTGAAGGCCAGGCACGAAATGCCGGCCTGACTCAGTACTCGAATGGTCTCGTGCCCGGCCAATTGACCGTGCAACATCAAATCCACCATGGCCACGTCGGGATGGTTCTCGAGGCACCACGCCTGGAACTCCTCGGGGCAGGTGCTGGTGTACACCACCGCCAGCTCCGGGTAGTCACGACCGAGCGCCGAAATGGCGCGGCAGATGAATTCGTGGTCATCGAGGACTGCCACCTTGATGCTCACGGCTGGTCCTCCTCACAACTGAACTGGGTGAAATCCGGATCGGTAAGCAAGATTCTGGCACCTGTGAGGCTCGCCTGTCGCGTCTCCGTTAATCCTGGTTCTGCAACGGTTGCCACGAGGGTGCCCTGACGACGGGTGATGGTGAGGTGTTGGCCCGGGAACGCGGGGTCCAGCTGGTTCAGCAGGGAGGCGAACCTCGTCGCCTCGAACGCCTCCACCTGTTCCACGTCGAGCAGGCAGCCCCAGCCCGCGCGGCGCAGCCGGTCGAGGGCCGTTGCCAGGTGGATGCCTCCCGGCCACAGTCGCAGGGCGTCGCGCAGCCGCGACTCCACGTGCCTGGCCTCGACGCGCACCGCAGGGTCGGCGGGGTCGACGGCCCCGGTGTAGAGTCCCGTGAACAGGGGGCCGCAGATTCTGTCCAGCGCCGCGATCCACGCCTCCTGCTCCGCCACCCGTTCTTTCCTGAGCTGTTCGGCGAGCTGCTCCTCGGTGTGCTCCTCCTGTACCTGGTGGGCGTGTTTCCCGATGTTCGAGGCGCCGACCGCGAGCACCAGCGTCACCACACCCGTGATGATGATGGCCCCGTAGGAGCCGATGTCGGTGCCGGTCGGTACCGGCCCGAACAGCCCCAGCGCCCCCGCGATGCTGGCGGCGATGTTGGCCAGCACCAATCCGGCGGCCTCCTTCCATCGCCGTCCCGGGATGGTCAGCATCATCAAGGCGTTGGTCAATCCGATGGCCCACAGGTCGTAACGATTGTTGCCGGAGGCCAGCGACAACCAGGCGTAGTTCGCTATGAGCAGCCCGATACCCCAGGCGTTGGCCAGGATCGCCTCGTGGATGTGCAGGCCGCGCCTGCGCAGCACGCGGCTGGTCAGCGCCACAACGACCGCTGTCGCCGCGAAGAGCGTCCAGGCCAGCAGCGGGTTCGGGCCGGCGTCCTTCAGCGCCAGCAGCAGCCCCGTCCCGAGCAGACTCGGCAGCGCGATCAGCGACAGCCACCGCCGACCCGACGGGCCGATGCGGGCCGCGTGCGGGATCGGGTTCCAGGTGAGGGTGACGGCGGTTCCGCCAACGATGTCGGAGTGGATGGTGGCGCGTCCGCCGACCTCTGCCATGCGCCCGTGAATGCCCTCCTTGATGCCCATGCGGCTCCGCGGAACCTCGCTGGGATCGAATCCGGGCCCCCAGTCGCTGATGACGACGGTGCAGCCGCTGCCGGAGGTACGGACCGTGACCTGGGCGGTGCCGCCGGGAACGTGTTTGGCGACGTTGCGCACCGCCTCCCGGGTGGCCTCGGCGATGTTGCGGGTCACCCTGGAGGGCAGGCTGGCCTCGTCCTCGATGCGCAACGCGACGGGGCAGCCGACATCGGTGACGGCCTGCTCCAGGGCGGTCAGCAGGGGAGAGGCCTCCAGGTCCAGGTCGGAGGTGCCCAGTCCCGCCCGCGACTCCTCGCCCAGCCGCAGCACCTCCTCGCGGGTGATCTCCCCGCGACCGCTCGCGACCTGCTGGAACAGGTGCAGCAGGGTGTCGTGGACGCGACGGATGTTCTCCCTGCGGGTGCTCTCCAACAGCCGGGCCCGGTGTTCCACGCTCCGGCGACGGGCGTCGTCGGCGACGCTGTCCTCCAGGTCCTGCAGCTGCGCCTTCATGGTGCGGTAGGCCAGGGCCATGATGCCGATCGCGACGAAGGTGAAGCCGATGTCGAGCACCTGCTGCCGCCAGTCGAGGCTCGGCATCAGTGCGATCATCGGTACGAAACCGCCGGCGGTCATGAGAATCCAGGGGCCGTTGCCGTCGCGTCTTCGCAGCAGCAGGTAGATCAGAATCGTCCAGATCCACAAGTTGGAGTGCCACATCGCCGGGTCCCCGTCGGACCACATTCCGGCGCCGGTGAGCCAGAACCCGATGGTGTTGATCAGCGCTACGGGCCAGGCCAGCGGCAGGTCCAGGAAAGCGCCGACCGAGGCCAGCAGATGGGCCAGGGCTATCAGGGCCAGCCCACATGTGGCGAGGCTGGGCAGACCCGGGGTCAACATATCCCCGACGGGGGTGAAGCCTTGCAGGATCGCGGCCAGACTCACGCCGAGGCCCATCAGGCGGCGCATTCTTCTGGCTGGTTCTTGGAACTGCATCGTTGGCATTTTCCCACGGGAACACCGGGCGGGCGGAACCCGCAAGGTATCTCCAAATCCTTGTCTCAAATTCGTCGTCTCAAAATTATGGTCACCCCCCGATGCTCCAGAGTAGCCTTGGGCCATGGAGAGCATTCGATGGGGAATCATCGGGGCTGGAAGCATCGCTGACATCGTCGCGGGAGAATTCGCTTTCGTGCCCCAGGCCGAACTGGTCGCGGTGGCGTCACGTGTCCCGGAGCGGTCGCGGAGGTTGGCGCGCAAACACGGGATTCCCGCGATTCACCGGGACTACCGGGCGTTGATCGAGTCCGATGGTGTCGACGTCGTCTATATCGCGACCACCCATCCCCATCACCGCGACATCGCCCTGGCGGCGATATCCGCGGGCAAGGCGGTGCTGGTGGAGAAGGCGTTCACCGTCACCCTCGCCGGGACCGAGGAGGTGGTCGCGGCCGCCACCGGGGCCGAGGTGTTCGCCATGGAGGCCATGTGGACCCGTTTCCTGCCTGCGATGGCCGCGGCCCGGGAGGTCGTGGCGTGGGGGAGGATCGGGCAGGTGCTCGGAGTGCAGGGGGATCTGTGCGCGTTCCGCCCCTACGAACCGACGAACCGGCTGTGGGATCCCGCCACGGGAGGCGGTGCCGTTCTCGATCTCGGTGTCTACGTCGTTTCCATGGCGCAGGGGTTCCTGGGGGCCGCCCGGGACGTGCATTGCGTCGGGCGGTACGCGCCGAACGGGGTGGAGTCGGCGGCGACGATGAACATCTCCTACGTCGGCGGTGGCGCTGCTGCCCTCACCTGCGGATTCGACGTCCACGGGCCGGGCCGGATGACGATCTTCGGAACGAAGGGATGGGTGGAGATCCAGCCCAGGTTCCACCACCCGACCACCATTTCCGTGCACCGTTCGGGGGTGCTGCCACGGATCATCGAGGCCAAGCAGATCGGCAGGGGGTACGCCCACGAGTTGATGGAGGTCAGCGACTGTCTGCTGGCCGGTCAGACCCAGTCGGCGACGATGCCGCTGGCCGACACCGTCGAGGTGATGCGGGTGCTGGAAAGTTGTCTGAAGCAGCTGGGTCGTCCGCAGGAGGAGGCGAGGGTCGAGATCTGAGGGTCGCTGCCCCACCAGCTGTAGGCCGACCGGATCCTCGGGTGGGACGTACCACCCCTGCTCGCCTACCCCCACCGGTTTGCTGGCCTTGTCGTCGGTTCGCTGGCCCTATTCCGGTTTTGCTGGGCTTGTTCACGTTTGCTGGCTTCACAGCGCAGGCAAACGTGAACAAGCCCAGCAAACCATTGCCAAGGCCAGCGAATCAGGAGTAAGACCAGCAAACCGGGGTCAGGAGCTGCGACGGGCGGGCCAGGCAGGGCTGACGCTCGCGAAACCGGCATTCAACAGGGCTGCGAGCGAAACTTGGTCGTTGGCCTCCCGCCAACCCCACCGGACGATCCAGTACCCGCACGCACGGATGCGTTGTTCGCGACGCTTCTCCGCCATCACGACATCCGCCGCGGACTGGCCGGGGCCGAGCAGCTCCCGGTACTTGATGCGTCCGTCGACCTCCCCGACGAGCCCGTGCTCGGGCCAGCCGAAATCGGCGCGGGCGACGAACTCGCCGTTCGCGTCGAAGATCTCGAACTGCAGCTCCGGAGCCGGGATGCCCGCCCGCATCATGTGGAACCTGCTCAGCGACTCGGCGGGGGACTCCACCCGTCCATCGCCGAGCGCCAGCACCCGCCTGGCCTGCCTCACCCCGTGAAGCCGGGGATGCCTGTGCAGCTCGTCCTGGAGAAAGTCGCGTTTGAGACCGCGACCCAGGGCGGCGTCCACCACCGCGAGACCCCACTCGAAGGGTGACGTGCGGGCCAGGTCGGTAACCGTGCGCGAGAGGGTGGTCACCGGTAACCCGGCGATGCGCGTGACCTCGTCGTCGTGGATAGCGGTGCGACGGACCCGGAGGAGGTCGCTGTGATCGCCATGCCCGGGGGTGCGGCGGGTCATGGTCACCTCCCGCAGCGACTCGATGGGCACAGGTAGGCCGTGCAGCACCGCGGCCGAGGTGTGACTGAAGACGCTCGAGTCGTGAACGTCGATGGCGGCCGCCTGGATTCGTCGGCGGTGCTCCGCGAACACGTCCGCCTGCTGCGTCGGGGCGTAAACGCCGCGCCTGAGGCGCACTATTGTGCCGTCGCGGAGGTGCTGTTTGAGTTGGGCGTCGGTGAGACCCAGGGTCGTGAGATGCTCGTGGGTCCACAGGGTTGTGCGTGTCATGAAACCATTGGACTTCACGTCGACTCTGCGCTGTCAAGGACCAGTTTTTCGCCTGTGGAAAACTCTCCCTCGGGGGCTGTTCCCCGGCACGCCGGTTTGCTGGCCTTATCACCTTTTCGCTGGGCTTGTTCACGTTTGCCTGTGCTGTGAAGCCAGCAAACGTGAACAAGCCCAGCAAACCCGGATTAAGGCCAGCGGACCGGGTTAAGGCCAGCGAAACGGCGGCGGGGTCGGGTGGTGGTGGGTCTCGGGTGGTGGTGGGTCTCGGGTGGCGAGCGGGGTTCACAGAGAAGCCGCCATTCGGCGTACCGCCTCGGAGATGATCTCCTGTGACGTCGCCAGGTTGACGCGCACGAATTGGGTGGCCGACGGGGCGTAGTCGGTGCCCTGGCCGAGGCGGACCTTCGCCTTCTCGAAGAAGTGGCGACCTGCGTGGCCGAGGCCTAGCGGGGAGCAGTCCAGCCACGCCAGGTAGGTGCCCTGCGACGGCGTGTAGGTCAGTTCCGGGATGGCGCGGTGGAGTTCGTCGGCGAAGTGTTGCTTGTTCTCGCGGATCTCCGCGGAGGCCTCCGCCAGCCAGTCGCGACCCTCGGCCAGCGCCGTCGCGTGCGCCACCACCCCGAGATAGCTGGCCGACTCCGGAACGTAACCGCTGAGGCCCTTGACCACGTCGACGACCTCCGCGCCCGGGACGATCAACCCGGCCTTCAGACCGGCCAGGTTCCACGACTTCGACGCCGACGTCACGACGAAGGCCCGCTGACCGCCCGGCACCTGGTGGATGGGTGTGTGTTCCGCGCCCGAGAGGGGGGCGTGGATCTCGTCGCAGATGACCGCGACATCATGGGTGTTCGCCAGCTCCATCACCCGGGTGAGCTCCTCGGCGGTGTGCACCACCCCTGATGGGTTGTGCGGGGAGCACAGCAGGTAGGAGGCGGGGCGTTCCCGCTCGAACGCGACCTCCAGGGCGTCGAGGTCCAGGCGTCCCTCCTCGGTGGTGGGGGCCTCGACGATGCGGCGTCCCGTCTCGTTGCAGACCGCCCGGAACGGCGGGTAGATCGGCGGGTTGATGACGACGGCGTCGCCGGGTTTCGTGGTCGCCAGTGTCATCTCCCGCATGCCTGTCATGACGTCGCAGGCCAGCGACACCGTGGCCGGGTCGATGTTCCAGCCCCAGACATCGGAGGCGAAGGACGCGAACGCCTCCTGGTAGTCGGGCAGCTCCGGGTAGCCGGTGTCACCCTCGGCGACCATCCGGGAGAGGACATCCACCACCGCCGGTACCGGCCTGGCGTCCATCTCCGCGACGAACATCGGCAGCACGTCGGGCGCGAACCGGGCCCATTTGATGCTGCGGCGCTTGCGGAGGGTCTCAAGAGGGATGTCGAAGATGGCCATGGGCCGATTCTATGGGGTTCCGCGGGTTCCGCGGAGAGTCGGCCTCCAGGGGTGGCTTCGACGTGTTCGCGAGTAGTGGCGGGCTGTTTGATATCGCTGAACAGGTGGTCGCGGTCAGGTGGTTCAGAGTTCTTTGAGGCCCTTTTTCATCACGGACCAGTTGTCGTTCTCGAAGTCGATTTTCCAGGGGCCGTAGTCGGCGTCGTAGTTGGGTATCCAGACGAAGCGTTTGTCGGAGTTCATTCCCAGGAACATGGAGGTCCAGTGCTTGAAGCCCGCTTCCATGAGCGCTCTGAGCCAGTACAGGGCGGCTGTCGACAGTTCGTTCTGTTCCTGGTCGGGAATCCATTTGTGATAGGCCTTGCCCTTCCAGATGACCGTCGCATGCGTGTACAGCCTGCTGGGGCTGTGGTTGAAGCCGTAATCGAAGTTGATGAGCAGGCCGATTTTGCTCCATCCCTCGGCGACGTCTTCGGCGGTCCTGGAGAGAATTCCCAGCAGTTTGAACGTGTATTCGTCGTCTATGTCCTGCGAGGGCGGGATTCTGCTGGCGCCGGGATTGTTCATGGGAGGTGTTGCTCTTTTCCGTAGGGTTGTTCGTCGCATTTGCAGCATCAAGGCGCGGAGCGTGTTGACGTCGTTGATTCTAGCGGCTGAAGGGGTCAACCTGGACGGGCTCCGGCCGGTAGGCGATCCAGTTGCTCGATGTTCGGACACCGCATGGCGTTTCAAGGCCCGTGGGACGATTCGACAATTCGTGCGGACGTCGCTTCGAAGTGCTGCCGGCGCCGAGGGCGGCTCGTCGGGTGGGCGTCCGCTGCGTCGCTCCTCGTGTTTGCCACGTTCCACGGCTTTCGCGGGCCGTCCCGTCATCGACGAGCCTCGCCACCGAATTGCCCGATTTGGTTGTCTCGCGCATACTTGGTCCCGCATCGCAAGGCAATGATGGGGCCATCACCCCGGAGCTGCCGGAAGAACGGCGCACGCTCACTAGACCCGGCCGCGATCGACAATCGAGTGGGGCGCCCAGTGCGTCCAAGGAGGGTGGTACCGCGGGTTCCGGCTCGTCCCTCCGGTTCGTTCAGTCACCAACCGAGGTACCGATGAGTTCCTACAACGCAGTCCCTGCAACCGTTGATTTCCCCGCCTTGGAGCGCGAGATCATCGCCCTGTGGGCCGAGCGCGACACGTTCGCGAAGTCCCTCGAGAACACTCGCGACGGCGATCCGTGGACCTTCTACGAGGGCCCGCCGACCGCCAACGGCATGCCTGGGACGCACCACATCGAGGCCCGTGTCTTCAAGGACCTGTTCCCGCGTTTCAAGACGATGCAGGGCCGCCGCGTCGACCGCAAGGCCGGCTGGGACTGCCACGGCCTGCCCGTTGAACTCGCCGTCGAGAAGGAACTCGGTTTCTCCGGTAAACCCGACATCGAGGCCTACGGGGTGGAGCCGTTCAACGCGAAGTGCCGCGAATCGGTGCTGCGGCACGTCGACGCCTTCGCCGAGCTGACCCGCCGCATGGGGTACTGGGTGAACCTCGACGAGGCCTACGTCACCATGACCCCCGAGTACGTGCAGTCGGTGTGGTGGGCACTCAAGCAGATCTTCGACAAGGGCCTCCTCCAGGAGGACTACCGGGTGGCCCCGTACTGCCCGCGCTGCGGCACCACCCTGTCCGATCACGAACTCGCGCAGGGCTACGAGGAGGTCACCGACCCGTCGGTCTACGTGCGGTTCCCCGTCACCTCCGGGCCGCTTGCCGGTCAGGCCGACCTGCTGGTGTGGACCACCACCCCCTGGACGCTGGTCTCCAACACGGCGGTCGCGGTGCATCCCGACGTCGACTACGTCGTCGGCACGCATCCCGAACAGGGCAGCCTCGTGGTCGCGGAGCCGCTGTTCGACGCGGTGCTGGGTGAGGAATGGACGCGCGGCCGCTCGTTCAGGGGCTCCGAGATGGAACGCTGGGACTACCAGCGCCCCTTCGACCTCGTCGAGTTCCCCGCCCCCGCCAACTACGTCGTGCTGGCCGACTACGTCACCACCTCCGACGGCACCGGTCTGGTGCACCAGGCGCCCGCCTTCGGCGAGGACGACATGATCGTGTGCCGCTCCTACGACCTGCCGTTCGTCAACCCCATCCGCCCCGACGGCACCTTCGACGACGCCGTGAAGCTGGTTGGCGGGGTCTTCTTCAAGGACGCCGACGCGCCGCTGGTGACCAACCTCGACGAAAGGGGCCTGCTGTTCCGCCGGCTCGACTACCTTCACTCCTACCCGCACTGCTGGCGTTGCCACACCGCGCTCCTCTACTACGCCCAGCCGTCCTGGTACATCCGCACCACCCGCATCAAGGACCAGTTGCTGGCGCAGAACGAGGCCACCACCTGGTATCCCGCCTCCATCAAGCACGGCCGCTACGGCGACTGGCTCAACAACAACATCGACTGGGCCCTGTCGCGCAGCCGCTACTGGGGCACGCCACTGCCGATCTGGCGCAACGTCGACGACCCCGCCGACCTGATCTGCGTCGGCTCCCTGGCCGAGCTCGGCGACCTGGCCGGCTGCGACCTCAGTTCCCTCGACCCGCACCGCCCCTTCATCGACGACGTCGAGATCGTCCGCGACGGCGCCACCTACCGGCGCGTGCCCGAGGTGATCGACGCCTGGTTCGACTCCGGGTCGATGCCGTTCGCGCAGTGGGGCTACCCGCACGTCCCCGGGTCCGCGGAGAAACTGGAGGCCAACTACCCGGCCGACTTCATCTGCGAGGCCATCGACCAGACCCGCGGCTGGTTCTACTCGCTGATGGCGGTCGGCACCCTCGTGTTCGACGAGTCGAGCTACCGCAACGTCGTGTGCCTCGGTCACATTCTCGCCGAGGACGGCCGGAAGATGAGCAAACACTTCGGCAACATCCTGGAACCCATCCCGCTGATGGACACCCACGGGGCCGACGCGGTGCGCTGGTTCATGGCCTGCTCCGGGTCACCGTGGATGGCGCGCCGCGTCGGCGACACCACCATCGCCGAGACGGTCCGCAAGGTGCTTTTGACCTACTGGAACACCGTCGCCTTCCAGTCGCTGTACGCGCGCGCCTCCGGGTGGGAGCCGGGCGCCTCGGTGCCCGCCGTCGCCGACCGGCACGTCCTCGACCGCTGGCTGGTCTCGGCCACCAACGAACTGATCCGCGACGTCACCGCCGCCCTCGACGATTTCGACACCCAGAAGGCCGGCGCGCTGCTGGCCGGTTTCGTCGACGACCTGTCGAACTGGTACGTGCGCCGCTCGCGGCGGCGTTTCTGGGCGGGCGAGGCCGGTGCTCTGGCCACCCTCCACGAAACCCTCGACGTCGTCACCCGGCTGATGGCCCCGATCATGCCGTTCGTCACGGAACGGGTGTGGCAGGACCTGTTCGCCGCCACCGATCCCACCGGGCCCGAGTCGGTGCACCTGGCAAGCTGGCCCGTCGCCGACGAGGCGCTGATCGATGCCGGTCTCATGGGTGCGATGGCCACCGCCCGGCGGATCGTGGAACTGGGTCGCGCGGCCCGCGCAGAGTCGCGCATGAAGGTGCGGCAGGTGCTCAAACGGATGCTCGTGCCGACGGCGGCCCTCGCGGAGCTGACCGCGGAGCTCGTCGCCGAGGTGCGCGCCGAGCTGAACGTCCAGGACATCGCGTCGTTCACCTCCGCCGGCGATCTCGTCGACCACGCCGCCAAGGGCAACTTCCGGGCCCTGGGCAAACGGTTCGGGAAACTCACCCCGAAGGTCGCGGCCGCGATCGCCGCCGCCGACGCGTCCCGGCTCGTCCGGGAACTGCGGGAACGTGGCCGGTCGCTGATCGACCTCGACGGCGAGTCGCTGGAGGTGTCCGCCGACGAGGTGCTGCTCACCGAACGTCCCCGCGACGGCTGGAGCGTGGTCAACGAGCAGGGCGAGACCGTCGCCCTCGATCTGGAACTCACCCCCGAGCTGGTGCGCGCCGGCCGGGCCCGCGAGGTGATCCGGGTGGTCCAGGAGGCCCGCAAGTCGTCGGGGCTCGATGTCTCCGACCGGATCCTCCTGCGCCTCGCCGCCGGGACGGAGCTGCTGGAGGCGATCCGTGAGCACGCCGACCTGATCGCCGACGAGGTCCTGGCCGTCGATCTGCAACAGGGTGATGTCGAGGACCCGACCGTGGAGGAACCGGAACTCGGTCTCAAGGTGAGGATCACCAGGGCCTGAGCGCTGCCCGGGCCGAGTACCGGGCTGTGGGTCCCCTCGCCAAAGCCGGCCCGACCGGCTTCAAGGGCGGTGCCGGCGGCCGCTCGTCTGCGGTCGCGGCAGGTGCTTGACAGGACAAATTCTGTCCCCCGTTTGGCGGCGCGGGGGTGTTCCGGTCCCATCGGGGGACCTTCCGGCATTAGGCTGAAGAGAAATCTGATGACGGGAGATAGTGATGTCGCTTCCTCTGGGGCCTTGGCGGCTTACCTACACACCCGGCCAGTGGTTGGTGCTGGCGGGGCCGCGTCTGGTCGCGGTCATGCAGCCTGCGCCGCCGAAGATGTCGGTACTCGTGAACCAGCTGTGGACGGACATGCAGGGTGCTGGTTCGCTGGCCGCGTTGCTCGACGTGTTACGCGGCTATTCCTTGGACCAGATGCCGGACTTCGCGGCGTTCGTCTGGGACGGCGGGTCGCTGCACGGCCTGGCCCGCGGGCGGATCTCCGTCGTGGACGTGGCGACCGGCCAGACCGCGCTCGACGGCTCGGGCGCGCTCACCTGGCACGAGGCCCCGCTGGGCACCGTCCGTGGGCTTCGCGTCGACATGGGTGTCCTCGAGTACGACGCGCTGCTTCACCTGCCGTTGATTGCCGGTGCGGTCGGTGCCTCGGCACTGCACCTGACCACCGACCCCGATCAGCTCGTGCGTCTGCCCGACACCGAACACCAGCTTCCCGAACCCGTCGTGCAGCAGCCCCAGCCCGTCTCCGAAGCCCTGGAGCCCGTGGCCATGCCGGAAACCCAGGAGATGTCCGCCGCTCACAGCGAGGACTCCCAGTTCCAGCGTCCCGGCGCGGGCAGGGGATACGTCGAGGAACCGCAGCAGTACGGTCCCGTCGGCATCGGCGTGCAGGTCAACACCGGCGAGTTCTCCAATGTTGTCGGAGGACTGGTGGTCGGGCGTGCTCCCGACGCGGCGCGCGGCCCCATGGGGTCGTCGCTGATGCGCGTCCCCAGCCCCGGCAACGACATCTCCCGCAGCCACCTGCTCATCGAACCCGCAGGCCCCGGCGACGCGCGAGTCACGGACCTGCGTTCCACCAACGGCACCACCATCCAGCTCAACGGTGAGGAACCGTACCTGCTGGAGAACGGCGAATCCGTGACGGTCCCGATCGGAACGGTCCTCAACCTGGGCGACGGCGTGAGCCTGCGGGTGGAACAGGCCCGCTGAACCACCCCGATCAAAACCGGCTGAGTCGAAACTGTCTCGCCCGTTCCTCGCACCCCGGATCAACCGGCTTGGAGAAGACACCCCCCTTTTTCCAGGCACGAATCGCGGGTGAAGAACGGTTCAACGTAATGTGATGACGTTGAACCGTCGAACCCCCGCGTTTCGTGCACAGGGGGGGAGAAGGGCACTCGAGTGCGAATGTCCCGCTCTCAGTTCCGTGCCGTCTGTGACAGGCGTTTTGTGCGCAGGGGCTCTCGGGTGCGGGCCCAGCCGGCTTCACAAGAGGGGTGGCCGGGCCACGGGCTCGGCCACCCCTTTGAGGCGGAACGAATCGGTCACTGGACCGGCGACAACATCCCCTCGTAGAAGAAGACAGGGACGAAGTTGTCGGAGTAGAACGAGTTCATGTAATAGTCGCTCTTCTCGGGGAACCCCGCCACCTTGTTGGTGACCACGGGGTTGTTTCCGAATCGCTCGACCAGCGGCAGCACCGGCAGCAGCTCGTTGAAGGCCTGCGCCAGACGGGTGGTTTTCGCCACCTGCTCCTCCGGCGTGCCGAACGCGCTGTCACGGATCTCCTGCTCCAGGTTTATCGGACCGAGAACGTCGGTCTCCGCCTGGAGATTGAAGCCGGTGCCCTTGCCCTCACCGAGCATCGGGTAGTTGAAGTTGATCAGCGTCGCGTTGTAGGAGTCCGTCGGGAACGGATTCGACGCGCCCCAGGCCTGGATGGCCAACTGGAAGTTGCCCTCCTGGACGTCGACCTCCTGCTGGCTGGAATCCACGCCGATCGGGGTGATCTTGATGCCGAAGGCGCTGGCCTGCTCCGCGAGGCTCTGGCCCGTGGCGGCCCAGTCGACGTAGTCGCCGGGGAAGGCCAGGTCGTACTGCGCGGGCTTGCCCTCGCTGGTGACCCACTGGTCGCCGTTCTTGGTCCAGCCGGCCTCCTGCAGCAGTTGCGTGGCCCGCGCCTGGTCGAGATCGTAGGCGGTGAGCTTGCTGGCCGCCTCCGGGGCCACCCATTTCTCGATGGCATTGTCCGACAGGCCCGTCATGTACCGGACGCCCTTGCCGGAGTCGCCGAGGGAGATCGTGCCCATCTCGTTGCGGTTGAGGAAGAAACCGAAGGCCTGACGTACGCGCTTGTCCTTGAACTCCGGCAGCTTGTTGTAGTTGAAGAACAGGGCGGGACCGGTGTACGTCGGGGGACGCAGGATCGTGTAGCCCTGCTGCTCGAACTGTTTCGTGGTGGCGACGGGGAACCCGTCCGTGGCGTAGTGGACGTCACCGGAGAGCACCAGGGGGGTGATGGTCTCCGTGGATCCGCTGTGGACCGTGATGGTGTCGTAGCCCACCTTGTCCGCGCGATACCCGTTGTTGTTGAGGGTCAACGTCAACTGCGAGTTGGTCATGGTGGAGGTGTTGATCGTGAACGGACCGGACACGATCGGCTGGTCGATCTTGACCTCTGCGATGCGCGCCGACAGGGCCTTCGCCTCGTCCGAGTCGGGGGCCGCCTTCTTCTTGAACAACGCCGCGGCGTCCTCGACCACCGCGCTGTACTGCGCGCTGGAGGCGGGCCGTTCGCGCATGATCCAGTACACGGCGATGGGTGCTGGCGAGTTCAGCGTGAACTTGACGTTGGAGTCGTCGACCAGCTCGATGTCCTTGATGTAGTTGAACACTGGCTGCTGCATGGCGTAGCGCATCACGAACGTGTTGTACACGTCCTTCGCCGTCAGGGCCGAGCCGTCGCTCCACTTCAGTCCCTCACGCACCTTGTAGTTGAAGGTGAGGCCGTCAGGTGAGAGGGCGGAGGACTCGTCCGCGAGCAGGTAGTAGTACTGCTGCTTCTCCCAGTTGTAGATGCCGCCGGGCAGCATGATCATGTCGTTGAGGTAGCCGAGGTTCGTGGGAATGGAACCGGTGACGCCCGAAAGGGTGTGGAAGTTGCCCTTGGGGGGCAGGTCGAAGGACTGGTCCGCGCCGAAATTGCGGCCGGTGGCGGCGTTGTTCCCGGTGGGGGAGCGGCCGGCGGCGGAACAGCCGGTCAGCAGCATCGCCGTGGCCACTACTGCGCTCACCGCTGCAACGACGCAGCGACCGAGCCCTCGTCGTGGTGTCGTGTGGGTCATGATTCCTCTCTTGGTCGGGGGGTTTTCCTTGTGCGATCCGGGGATCGTCTGGCGAGTAGCAGGAGCAGGGCCCCGCAGCCGGTCAGCAGCGCGCCTGCCGCGAGGGAAAGGACCGACATCACCCAGGCGGCGGAACCGGCTGGGACCCGCAGCATGCTGATGCCGGCCAGGAGGGCGATCGTGAGTCCCGCGGCAATCGCCTGGCGGGGCATGCCGCCCGTCGTCATGGCGCACCATCGGGAACATCGGCGTCGTCGAACCTGATCATGGGGAGCGCGTCGATGAGCGCCTTGGTGTAGGCGTGCCGGGGCGTATCCATGACCTCGGGGGTCGGACCGTACTCCACCAGCTCGCCCAGGTAGAGCACCGCGGTGCGACCCCGCCAGGCGAAGTGCCTGGCCAGGGTGAAGTCGTGGGTGATGAACAGGAAACCGACCCCCAGGTCGTCGCGAAGCTCCGACAGCAGGTTGATCATGCTGCCGCGGATCGAGGCGTCGAGCATCGACGTGGTCTCGTCGGCGATGATCAGCGCCGGTTCGGTGGCCAGCGCCCGGGCCAGCGCCACGCGTTGACGCTGCCCACCCGAGAGCTGATGGGGGTAGCGCTCCAGGAACAGGTCGGCCGGGGTCAGTTCCACCCGTTCGAGCAGTTCCGTGGCGCGCCGCCTGGTCCGGTTCCTCCGGGCGCCCAGGGCGGAGAGCACTGTGCTGAGCACCGTGCGGGTCGGGTTGAGCGAGGCGTAGGGATCCTGGTGCACGTACTGCACCTCTCGCCGGAAGCGCATGAAATCGGGTCCCCGCAGCCGCGAGATGTCCTGGCCCCGGTAGTGGATGCTGCCGGCGGTGGGTTTGTCCAGGCCCGCAGCGATCCTGGCCAGCGTGGTCTTCCCCGAACCGGACTCACCGACCAGGCAGGTCACCGACCCGGCATCGACCTGGACGCTGACCCTCGAGACCGCCACCACCTCGCGTTCCGCGCTGCGGAACCGCTGCGTGACGTCACGGATCTCCATCAACTTCTCAGTCATCGGCCCGCCCTTCCGAACGTTTCCTGGGGAGGTGGGCCACCCGGTGGGTCTCGCTCAGCCACACCTCGGGGTCCGTTCGCAGCGTGAGCTGCTGCCCCGCGCCCTCGTCGGTGGTGATGTCGTACTCGGCCAGCGACTCCTTGATCGTCCGCAGCCGGCCGGGTTCGCCGTCCCAGCGGGGGATCGTCTCCAGCAGCGCGCGGGTGTAGGGGTGCCCGGGATTCGTGAAAACTTCCCGGGCGGTGCCGAGCTCGACGATGCGGCCGTCGTACATCACCGCCACGCGATCCGCGATCTCCGCGGCGAGCGCCAGGTCGTGGGTGATGAAGATCATCGAGAACCCGATGCGTTCCTGCAGCGAGCGCAGGATGGTGATGATCGCTTTCTGGGTCAGGACGTCCAGCGCGGTGGTCGGCTCGTCCAGCACCACCAGGCGGGGGGATAGCAGCAGCCCCAGGGCGATCAGCACTCGCTGCCGCATCCCGCCGGAGAGCTGGTGGGGATACGAGGCGAGCACCCGTGTGGGTTCCAGCATCACCATCTCGAGAAGCTCGGCCATCCACGCCTCGAGCTTCTCGCCCTTCGGGCTGCCCGCGTGGGCGCGAGCCGTCTCGACGAAGTGCTGCCTGACGGTGAGCAGCGGGTTCAGCGAGTTCATCGCGCCCTGGAAGACGACCGACATCTCCGTCCAGCGCAGGGCACGCTTCGCCTCCCCGGAGAGGCTCGCGAGCTTCACGGTGGTGCCTTTTTTCGTCTCGAACGAGATACTTCCCGAGGCGATGCCGCCGCCCTTGGGCAGCAGTCCCAGGATCGCCAGCGCCAGCGTGGTCTTGCCGCATCCGCTCTCCCCGGCGAGGACGAGCGTCTCCCGCGGGTACAGGCTGAGGTCGATGTCCCTCACCGCGGTCGACGGTCGTCGGTTCGTCGTGTAGGTGATCTCCAGCCCGGAGATCTCCAGCAGCGGTTTCGCACCAGTGGTCGGAGTCATCATTGTTGTTTCCCTGCCAGCCGTGGGTTCAGGAGTTGTTCCAGGGTGCGCGCGAACCAGATCGCGGAGAGCTGGAGCACGCTCACCACGAGCAGCGGGGCCATGATCGACCAGGCGGCGTTGGTGAAGAACAGCGCACCCTTCGCCCAGGCGTTGTTGATCATGATTCCCCAGTTGATTCCCGTCATGGGTGCCAGCCCGAGCAGGTACAGCCCCACCATCGCGTACGTCGCCCCCGTCATCGCGAAGATGAAGTGGATCATGAGGTAGCTGGCCATGTTCGGCAGGATCTCGCGGCCGATGATGACCGGGGTCGACAAACCGACGATGCGCGCCGCCTCCACGTATTCGCGTTCCTTCAGGGAGAGCACCTGGGCCCTCACCGCTCGCAGCAGCCCCGGCCAGCCGAGGACCCCGAGCAGCAGCGCCAGCATCACGGGGCTGTCGAGACGCACGTAGGCGGCCAGCACCACCAGCAGCGCGAACTGGGGGATGGTCAGCATGAAATCGGTGAACTGGATCACCAGGGAGTCCACCCAGCCCCGCAGGTACGCGGCCAGCGCGCCCAGCACGACGGCGATGCCCGTGGACACCGTGGCCGAGATGATGCTGACGATGATGACGTCGCGACCGCCGAGCAGGATCATCGTGAAGACGTCGCGCCCGTCGGCGTCGGTGCCCAGGAGATGCTCCGCCGACGGAGGGGCATAGATCAGCGCGGAGTTGGCGGCCGGAACCGCGATGAACCACGGCAGGATCAACGAGGCCACGCACATGAGGAGGAACACCACTCCGCCGACGGTGCCCGTCACGCTGGCCCCGAGGGCGCTTCGCCACCGGCCTTTCCCGGGGTGGGGGGTCCGGGCCCCGGTGAGGACGGTGGGATCGGTGGTGGGAAGCGGGGAGTTGCTCATCAGCGGGCACCTTCCACTCGGATCCGCGGATCGATACGGGACAGGAGCAGGTCCGCCATCAGGTTGGCCAGCACAACCGAGACCGTGATGACCAGGATGAAGCCTTGGACCACGGGATAGTCCCGGGCCACGATCGCGTCGTAGAAGTAGTACCCGACGCCGTCGTACTTGAAGATCTGCTCCACCAGCGTCGAGCCCCCGACCACGAAGCCCAGCTGGACGGCGAACTGGGTGAACAACGGCAGGATCGCGTTGCGCCCGACGTAGCTGATGTGGATGCGGGAACCGGGAAGGCCGCGGGCCTTCGCGCTGATCACGTAGTCGTCCTCGAGCACCTGCGTGGTGGAGGACTTCATCTGCAGGATCCAGCCTCCCACGGAGGTCAGGGTGTAGACGGCGATGGGAAGTGCGGCGTGCGTCAGCGCGTCGAGGATGAACTCGGCGGTGAATCCCGGTTGGACACCGGGGGTGACCGTGCCCCGCAGCGAACTGACGTTGAACCAGCGCAGCTGGACGCCGAAGACCACGATCACCAGCATCGCCCACATGTAGTTGGGGACGGCGTTCAGCGCGGACGAGATGTTGGTGATCAGGTGATCGATCCAGCGGCCGCGTTTGTAGGCGATCAGGACCCCCAGCGCGATCCCGATCAGGAACGACAGCAGCAGCCCCGTGCCGACGCTGAACAGCGTCCACGGCAGGTAGGCGAGGATGTAGTCGCTCACCGAGGTGCCGGGCGCGACGATGGACTGGCCCAGGTTGCCCTGTGCCAGTCCGCCGAGATAGGCGAGGTACTGCTGCAGCAGCGGGGCGTCCGGGTCGTAGGACAGCAGCGAGGAGGCGCGCGCGAGCGCCTCCTGCCGTCCCAGGCCCTGCTGGCTCATCAGTCTCTGCACGTAGGCCTGCAGCGGGTCGCCGGGCATCCACCGCACCAGCACGAAGGACAGGGTGGCCACGGCCCAGATCGTGATCAGGCTCTTGAGAATGCGCCCCAGGGCGTAGTTGTGCCGGATGCGGTACCCCAGGCTCGCCTGCGGGGGGCCGCCGGTTTCCCGGGCCAGCTCGGGACTGAGCTGTGCCGCTTCTGCGTGAACGTCGTCGGACATGATGATCTAGAAGGACGTGGTGAGTTCGACGACCCGACCGGATTTCGCGGACTCGATGGCCGCGGTCATGATCTCGAGCGCGTGCCGGGCCCTGTAAGCGTCGGCGATGGGGGGTTCGCCGCTGCGGACGCAGTCGACCAGGTGCTCCATGAGCATGGCGCGGTGCAGTTCCTGTTCCCGGACGTTGTTGGCCCGGGAGAGGTCCTCCGGATCCATCCAGGCGTCGACGCCGGGCTCCAGGTCCTGGACGAACACCTCGAGCGGGTTCTCGTCGCGGTGGTAGATGGCCATCGCACCCCGCCGCCCGAACACCTCCACCTTGGGTGCCCTGGATGCCAGAACGTTGAACGTCGCGTCGATCACGGCGAAGGTCGAGTTGCCGAAGTCCAGCATGAACAGGAAGTTGTCGGGGGTGGTGACGGGGATCCGCAACCCGCCGAAGGGGCCCGTCCCGCGCACGGTGCGGACGGCCTCCGTGATGCCGCCGAAGGCCGAGACCCGCCGCGCCGGCCCCAGCAGGCTGGTGATCTCGTGGATGCCGTAGACGCCCATGTCGAACAGCGGTCCGCCGCCCGGCTGGTAGAACCAGGTCGGGTCGAAAGGCCACCCGTCGGGGGCCCCGCCGGGACCGCCGTGCGAACTGCGCACCCGGGCGAAGCACACCTGCCCGATGCGGCCCTCGTCGATGAGCCGGCGGGCTTCGCGGTACTGGGCGTAGAGCGTGTCGGGAGGGGCGCACACGAAGACCACGTCCTGTCGCTCGGCCTCCTCGATGAGCGCGTTGGCCTCCTCCAGGGTGGTGGCGAGGGGTTTCTCGCTCAGCAGGTGCCGGCCGCTGTGGAGGATCCGCATGGAGGTCTCGGCGTGTACGGATATGGGGGTGAGGTTCGCGACGGCCTCGACGCGGTCGTCGCGCAACATCTCGTCGAGCGATTCGTGGACGGTGTTGATACCGAACCTCTGGGCGATGCGCTGCGCGTGCTCGGGCACGACATCAGCGACCGTGGTTATTTCAACTTTGTCTCCGAGCGTGGTTAGGTTGGGCAGAAAACCGTCCTCGTCGCCGGCGATCATGCCGGCCCCGAGGATCCCGAACCGTAGCGGCCTCTGCTGAGTCATGACACTCCTTAGCTCCGTTGCACCAGATTATAAGTAGTATTAACTAATAGAGTTGACTTGGCAACACTGTGGAGAGGATCGACATGCCAACGGCCAATGATCGGCTGATGGGCAAGGGCCCCAAACTCATCCGCGAGATGAACCAGCGCGTCCTGTTCGACTCGCTGCTGAGCCAGGGCCCGTCGACCCGTCCCGAGTTGGCGCGTGCTTCCGGGCTCTCCCAACCCACCGTCATCGCGGCGCTCAACGAACTCGTGGATGCGCGGCTCGTCGTCCCGCTGGGCAACGATGCCCGCGACATGGGCAGGCCGGCCAAGCTGTACCGGGTGAACGCCGCCGCCGGGTCGGTCATCGCCGTCGACATCGGTCGCGTCTGGGTTCGCGTGGCGGTGGTGGATATCGCGGGTGACGAGCTCTATCGCCACGACGTGCGCAACGTGGCCAGGAGCGCGACCGCGCTGGTGGACCTGATCTCCGCGGAGGTCTCCCAGGCGAAGGCGAAGCTGCGGTTGGATCCCGAGCGGACCTATGCGGTCATCGGCTCCCCAGGTGTCTTCGCCCCGAAGCGCGGCGTGGTGGACTACGCGGATCAGTTACCGGGCTGGCAGCGTCCCAAGCTGATCAACATGCTCAACGACGAACTCGGAACGCAGCTGCAGATCGAGAACGACGTCAACCTGGCCGCGCTCGCCGAGTCGATCCACGGCCGGGCCAGGCGTCACGAGTCCTTTGCTTACTTCCACATCGGCACCGGCGCCGGCCTGGCGACCATTCTCAACGGGAAGCTGCATCGCGGTTTCCACGGTGCCGCCGGCGAGCTCGCGTACCTGCTCACCGCCACAGGGGCCGATGGGAGGGCGTGCGTGCTGGAGGACGTCGTGTCGGCGCGCGCGCTCACGGCCTCGGCCCGGGAGCTGGGGCTGGTGAACCCCACGCCGGAGGCCGTCCTGCAGCTGGCCGCGTCGGGGGACCCGGCGGCCCGGCAGGTCATGGACCGGTTCGTGGAGGGCATCTCGGCGGCGGTGATCGCCATCAACGCCGTCCTCGACCCCGAGTGCGTGGTCCTGGGTGGCGGTATCGGGATCCGGCTCCAGGACTACGTCGCCGAGATCAGCGACGCGGTGACCCGGCGCAGCCCGTTCCACGTGGACCTCGACGTCGCGACGCTGTGCACCGACGCCACGCTGCGCGGGGCCGTCGACATGGGGCTGGAGACCGCGCGCAACGCGATGTTCCGGCTGGGGGCCCGGGACAGCGTCAGTTGACAAACTCTGAGTATTAATAAATACTCCTCAGAAAACCGGCCCCGCAGGGCCGAGGAGCGATCTGAGGTGAACTCGTGACTTCCATCAAATTCGCAATCGTCGGGCTCGACCACTGGTACTCGGCGGTGCCTCTGGCACGGGGGCTGAGCAGGCACCCACAGACCGAGCTGCCGCTCATCGTCGACGGCGATCCCGGGAGGGGCAGGGCCCTCGCCAGTGACCTGGGGGCGGAGTTCTCCACGTCTCTCGACGATGCGCTGCAGGATCCCGGGATCGATGCCATCGGGTCCTTCTTCAGCGTCGAGCAGAACCCCGGGATCTGCATCAGGGCGGCGGAGGCCGGCAAACACGTCGTCTCCATCAAGCCGCTGGCGCGCACCCTGGAAGAGGCGAGCGTCATCGTGCGGGCGGTGGAGAGGGCCGGCGTGCACTTCATCCCGGCGGAATCGCGGTCACGGATGACGGATCAGAACCAACGGATCTTCGAGATCATCCGTTCCGGTGCGCTGGGCAGGATCGTCTCGGCCAACTTCGCGCTGTGCGGGGTGCTGCCGAAGGCGTGGGAGGACTCCGACTCGCACGGCTGGTGGGTCGAGGAGGACAAGGCGCCCGGCGGCGGTTGGATCGACCACGCGATCTACCAGATCGACCGGCTGCGTTGGCTGCTGGGAGCGGAACCGGTCGATGTCATCGGGCACGTCGCGAACCTGCGGTACCCGCAGCTGCCCGTCGAGGACTACGGCCACGCCATCTTCACATTCTCCGACGGCGTGGTGGCCACCATGGAGAACACCTGGACCGGGGCGGACGGGGCCTGGCGGATCACCACCACCCTCAACGGGACCGAGGGATCGCTGGCTATCGACACCATCGACGCACACATCTCGGTGCTGCGCCCCGATGCCGAAGCCTCTCACTCATGGGAACAGCTCGAACCGCTGGACGACGACTCCGACCTGATCCAGCCCCTCGTCGACCGGATCCGAGGCGAGAACAATTCGCTGGGAACCGTCCACGACGCCTGGCGCAACCTCGCAGCCGCTCGCGCCTTCTACGACGCGGCCGCATCCGGCACGAGACAGCCCGTGCCGGTGCTGCCGGGCAAGAACACCTGAAAAACAAGAACACCTGAAAGAAAAGTGAGGGGCTCCGATGAAGTACGCCCTACGAATCCTCGTTGCTGCCTTGAGCATGTCCTTGGCCATGTCCACCCCCGCCGTCGCCGCCAACGAGGAGGAAACGGTCAGCAACGCCTATCTGCACCTCGACGAGGCAATGGACGAATGGGCCTCGCCGCCGGCCCTTCGCGTGCCGTCGAGTTACCAC
>CALLVV010000077.1 GCA_938012815.1 uncultured Propionibacteriaceae bacterium | reverse complement strand
CCCCGACGGTGGTGTTGCGGTCGTGGAAGGCGGGCAGGCAGTGCATGAACTTGACCCGCGGGTTCCCAGTGGCCGCAATCATCTCCGCATTGACCTGGTAGGGCTTCAGCAGTTCGATGCGCTCGGCCCACAGTTCCTTCGGTTCCCCGAGTGAGAGCCACACGTCGGTGTGGAGGAAGTCGACTCCCGCCACGCCCTCCGCGATGTCGTCGGTGATGGTGATGCGGGCTCCCGTTCCCGCGGCGATGGCCTCGGCCTGGGCGCGCACCTCGTCGGTGGTCTGGAGTTGCTTGGGCGCGACCAGGCGGATGTCGGCGCCAACCATGGCGGCCGAGATCAGGTTCGAGTTGCCCATGTTGTTGCGCACGTCACCGATGAAGGCCCACGACGTCTCCTCCAAGGGCTTGCCGGAGTGCTCCAGCATGGTGAGCTGGTCGGCGAGCATCTGGGTGGGGTGCCAGGAGTCGGTCAGGCCGTTGTAGACGGGGATCCCGGCGTACCTGCCCATGGTTTCGAGGGTTTCCTGGGCGAAACCGCGGTACTCGATGCCGTCATACCAGCGGCCGAGCACACGGGCCGTGTCAGCGGCCGACTCCTTGTGGACGAACTGCGAACCGGCCGTGTCGAGGCGGGTCGCGTACCCGCCCTGCTCCGTCATGGCCACATCGAAGGAACAACTGGTGCGGGTGGAGGTCTTCTCGAACAGCAGGGCGACCTTCTTGCCCACCAATCTCTTGACCTCGCGGCGTCCCCGCCGTTCCGCCTTCAGCTGGGCGGAGAGGTCCAGGACGGCCAACCACTCGGCAGGGGTGAGGTCGGTTTCCTTGGTGAAGCTGCGTCCTTTGAGCATCACAGGGCCTTTCTGCGAGGAAGTTCTCAGAGTATCGCGGCACTCCAAATGTGCACGCCGGGGTCCGGCTTCACGCATCGACTGCGGCGAGACAAGCGGTGACGATCAGGTGAGGGCGTCGAGGATGCCCGGCATGGCGGCCTCGATGTCGGCCAGTGTGTCGCGGAACCCGGACGCGGGACCGTACCAGGGGTCGTCGAGGTCCTGTCCCTTCGGCATCGCGGGGTTGAAGTCGTTGATGAGGGCGTAGGTGGCGTCGGGGCAGAGCTGTTCGAGCCTGTCGATGTGGAATCGCTCGGCGGCGACGACGAGATCGGCCGAGGTGAGGTCGTCGGCGGTGACCCGTCGGGCGCGGTGCCCGCCGGCGGAGTACCCGGCCTCGCGGAGCACGGCGACGGCCCGCCGGTCGATGGGGTTGCCCGATTCCTCGGACGAGATACCGACGCTGTCGGCCTCCACGTCGAGCCCCCGCTCGGCAGCCATCCCGCGGGCCACCCGCTCCGCCATCGGGGAGCGGCAGATGTTGCCCCAGCACACAAACACGACCTTCGCCATGGACAGCAACCATAAGGGCTCGCAGGTTGGCGGCGCCTCCCCGGCGCACCGTGATGTACCTCCCCGGGGTAGTTTGCCGGCCGCACCGGCGTTGTTCGTGGGGTTTCGGGTTTTTGATGGCAGGCTTGTGCCATGCAGATCCTGGTGGTGGACGACGACCAGGCCGTGCGCGACTCGCTGGCCCGGTCCCTGAAGTATTCCGGCGACGAGGTGACGACTGCGGCTGACGGCGTCGAGGCGTTGGCACAGCTGGCAGGGCACACCCCGGACGCGGTGATCATGGATGTGATGATGCCCCGTCTCGACGGTTTGGAGGCCACCCGGATGCTTCGACAGTCGGGCAATGACGTGCCCATCCTGATCCTCACGGCCCGCGATGCCGTCGGCGACCGGGTGGACGGACTCGACGCAGGTGCCGATGACTACATGGTCAAGCCCTTCGCCCTCGACGAGTTGCTGGCACGGTTACGGGCTCTCACACGGCGTTCGAAACCGGCGCCGGAGAACGACTCGAAGGTGCTCGTTTTCGGCGATGTGACGTTGGATCCACAACACCGTGAGGTGACCCGCGCAGGGCAGCACATTTCCTTGACCCGCACCGAGTTCGCCCTCCTCCAGACGTTCATGGAGAATCCTCGCCGCGTGATGGAGCGCAACACCCTTCTCAACGAGGTCTGGGGGTTCGAGTTCCCGGCCACCGCAAATTCCCTCGAGGTCTACATCGGTTATCTGCGCCGCAAGACCGAGGCGGGCGGCCTGCCCCGCCTGATTCACACGGTACGCGGCGTCGGTTACGTGCTGCGTGAAACCGCCCCGTGATCAGCTCGTTCTGGATCCGGGTCCGCCGGGGCGTCGAAAGGCTCATCACGGGCCAGTCACTCCGGTCCCGGTTGGCCTCGCTGACCGGGGCGTCCGTGGCCGCCGCCGTGCTTCTGGTCGGTTCCACCGCTTATCTGTCCACGCGAATCTCTCTGCGTGACCAGCTGGACCGCGAGATGCTGTCGGCCGCGCGCACCAGTGCCGAGATCATCAACTCCGACATCAGGAACCTCGACAACCTCGGCCGGGGACTCGGCACCTCCCAGGAGTTGCTGGCCGTCACCACCGCGCGGGGTGAGGCCTCCCAGGCGGGCAAACAGTCCTTGGCACTGCTCCCGGATGCCGGTGAGATAGCCGTGGCCCGCATGCAGCAGGGGCACCGGGCCCGTTCCGTGAAACTGGCGGACGGCCAGGAGTACCGTCTCGTCTCGGTTCCGGTGCGGGCCAGGGACCGCACCGGTCAGTTGCAGAGTTACGCCATTCTCTACGCGCGCCCCCTGACGTCCCTGGGGACGACGTTGAATTCGTTGTGGTTGGTGATCGCGTTGTCCGGTCTGGTCGGGATCATGACCACGACTCTCACCGCCCTGTGGATGGCGCAGACCGCGCTGGCCCCGGTGCGTCGGCTCTCCACCGCGGTGAAGAACGTCACCCAGACCGACCAGCTGAACCCGATCCGCATCTACGGCCGTGATGACCTGGGCGAGTTGACGCGCAGTTTCAACCTGATGTTGAAGAGCCTCCAGACCTCGCGGGAGCAGCAGCGCCAGTTGATCGCCGACGCCGGCCACGAGCTGCGAACCCCGCTGACGTCGATGCGCACCAACATCGAGTTGCTGGTGGCCGATGACAAGTCCGGGATGTTGCCGGAGGGGGCCCGCTCCGAGATTCTCGACGACGTCTCCGCCCAGCTCGGTGAGTTCTCGGCCCTCGTCGGTGACTTGGTGGCGCTGACCCGCGACGACCATCTCCAGCGCCAGCCGGAGCGGCTCGACATGTCGGAGGTGGTGGAGGCAGCGCTGGCCCGGGCGGCCCGTCGCGGACCGGGCATCACCTTTCACACGAGCCTGGAACCGGTGCCGATCCTGGGCGATGCGTCCACGCTGGAGCGTGCCATCACGAACCTGTTGGACAACGCCGTGAAGTTCTCCCCCAGCGACGGCGAGATCTGGGTGGAGCTGACCTCGGCCGGGGTGTTGACGATCGTCGATTCTGGCCCGGGGATCGCCGAAGAGGACCTGCCGCACATCTTCGACCGGTTCTACCGTTCCGACCGGGCACGCAACACCCCCGGAACCGGGCTCGGCCTGGCGATCGTCACCCACACCGTCGAGGCCCATGGCGGTTCGGTGCGGGCCGGGAACCAGCAGGGGGCCGGAGCGAAGTTCACCATGCGGCTGCCGGTACTGAGCGTCCCCGAGTCACCGCTGTCACCCTGACCTCATCGCCCCACCCCGCCGCATCATGTCATCCGGAAGGGTTTTGTTCCACAGACTTTTCCACAGCCTGGGTAGAACTACACCGGCGTGATTCTGGAGACGTTCCCGGTCCCGGCCCGTTCCCGTTCTCCACGGCCGAGGGCTGCGGACGTGGAGCCGGGATACCTTCCACGCCCATCGGGGACACAGTGGTCATCCATGGGAACGGGCTCTCATACACTTCGGTTCACCCCCCGCGTCATCCGATTGACCGACAAACATCGGCGACACGCCACCGGGCCCCCCGCAATGCCCGGGTTTCGCGCTCCGGGGGCTGGACAATCCCCTGACGCCGGTAACTTAAGGTGTCAGGATGTCCCCAATACCCGCAGCGTATTACGCTACGTCGACGCTTCGCGTGACCCCGGATTCCTCGCCCGTCCCTCTGCGATCGCACATTCTTCTCTCCCTGCTGATCGGACTGGTGCTGTGGAGCGTGATGGAACAGCGCTGGTCGATCGCGGCCGGGTTGATGGCCCTGATCGCGGTGATGGCGGTGCTGATGGCCCGCAGACTCCATGGCAGTCACCTTCCCCCGTCCCATTCCCTGGTCACCGGAATGGCCGTGACCTTGGCCCTGCCCTTCACGAAGTTCCTGCTCGACCTTCCCGGACTCTCCGTCGGAGTTTTCGTCGTGGGTACCACGGTGGTCCTCGCGGCGATGCGCATGGACGAGAAGAAACGACGCCGTCGGCTCACGACCGGGGACTTCAGCTACCGCGACCTCTGGTGAACAAGGCTGTCACCAACTTTCCCACAAAGTTTTCCACAACTGGGGTAAAACTACATCGGTGTTATTCACGGGTCCGGGTGGCGCCTGAGTTCTTGGCTGCCGGTCACGGAAAAAGCGCTCGCCACCGGTGCGGGCGAGACCAGGACCTGCGATGAGACCTCGGGAGTGGTTTGTCTGCCCTATCGGAAGAGCACCAGGTAGGCGACCCACACCAAAAGGGCCAGCACCATCATCGTCACTGCCACCCACGCCCAGGTGTTGCGACCTCTCGGGGCCTGCTGCTGGGCGGGTTCCGAGCCGTAGGCCGGGACCGGAGGCTGGTAGGAAACGCCCGGCGGGGGCATTGGCCCGGCCATGTACTGAGATCCGTAGTACGGGGCCGCGGGAGCGGGCCCATAGCCGTAGTCACTCATCGGTGGGGGCGCCATCACGGCCGGATCCGGCGGCGGGGGCATGGCGGCGAGGGGATCCTGTCCGTAAGAAGCCCAGGGATCCGACGGCGGGGTCGTCGACGGAGGGGTCGGCGGGGGCATGGATGCCAGGACCGCATCGGACGGCTCAGGAATCGGGGGCGGCATCTGGGGAGCCGCGTTTCCCGTTGAGGGGACGGTGGTCGCCCGGGCCATGGGATCGGTCGGGGTGCCGGAGAAGTCCTGGTTGATGGAATACGGGAGGACCGGCTGCGGTGGTTCGGCGTTTTCCCCGGACGTCTCCTCCCGGAAAATGGGCAGGTCCTTGACGGCATTCAGCACCTGGGTGGGGGCCTCGAAGTCGTCGAACCCCATCGGCGCGGAAATGCGGGTCACCGGCTCGTCCTCCTCCGGCTCCTGCTCCGCTCCCGGTTCCATTGGTTCCGGCTCCGCCGGGGACGGTTCGGGCGAGGGCAGGTCGTCCCAGGAGGACCTGATCACGCCCGGCTCATTCGGGGATGGCGCAGAGGGCACTACGGCCACCCGGTTGACCGGATCGTCATCACCCTGCTCGACCGGGGAAGACTCCCTGCCCGGCAGCGGCTCGAGCGGGGAAACCTCGGCCGATCTCCGCTCACGCGGGGAAAGCTCCCTGCCCGGCAGCGATTCGAGCGGGGAAACCTCGGCCGATCTCCGCTCGAGCGGAGAAAGCTCTGCCGACGTCGAGGCCCGTTCTCGGGGAGACACCTCAGCCGACCACTGCCTGATCGGGACCAGTTCCCCGGGGATGGGGTCGGCAGGAATCTCGGGCGGCATGACCGGAACCACACTGGTCACCGGATCATCCACCCCCAGGGGTTCCGGGGAGCTCTCCGTCACCGGTTCCGGCACGTCCTCGTCCGGGTAGAGGCCGTCATCACCTGGATATGAGTCCTCCCCGTCCGGGTATAGATCATCCTCACTCGGGAAGGAAGGAAACGAGTCGACCGGAGCGGGGTCGACGGAAACATCCGCCCTGGCAATCCGGACCGCGCGGGTGGTCTCGTCCTCCGGCCGGGGAGGCGGTCCTTCCGGAACCGAGGAGAAAACCACTGGGAGTTCGTGACCCTCGTCGGTGAAACCCGGTTCCCCGACCCCGGGAATCAAGTCCCGGATCAGGACGCACAGATCCCCCTTGTTCACCGCGACCACCAATGCTCGGATGCGCGTCCGGTACTGCTCGGAATTCAGCTTGTCAGCAGCCAGCGCCTCGTCCAGGACACGACGGCACCGGAGCAGGTCCTCCGAGGTCAGGGGGTTTGAACTCACGATGCCAGTCTGTCAGAGACCATCACCAAGAACCATGACCGTGTCCAACCATTGGCTGCTACCGTCCCCGATTTCGCAGCCGTGCACCCCGGCAGACTAGGGTTGGCGCACAAACCCCAGGAGGCAACATGCTCGGTTTCGCCGCGGTGGATCGGCGCTCGGAGACGGTCGCGATCTGGCTGATCAGCCGCACGGACCCCACCGAGGCGTCCAGCACGAACGCCGTCGTGGTGGACCTGACCGACGAGCACGCCTTGAGGAAGGTGCATTCGTTGACCCGCGAGCGCGTCGTCATCACCACCCCCGGTAGCGACCTGGCCGGCCTGCCGATCAGCAACGGGCACCCGGCGGCGTTGCTCGGGGAGTTCATCGACGCCACCCGCACCCACCAGCGCGCCATCGTCGAAGCCGTGCGTTCCTACGCGGCCTCCCGCAGGGGCCAGAAACTGGTGGAGCCGACCTTCCCCGCAGAGCCGCAGCTCCCGGAGACCTGGCCCGCAACCTGCCAGGATCGCGCCCTGGAGCTGGCTGGCCTGGTGGGGCGGGCCTGGACGAACTGGCTGGCCAGCGACGGCGAGAGGCTCCGCCGCACCACCCAGCCACGCACCGGCAGGACCCCGTGGATCATGCCCGAGGAGCTGAACCAGCCAGAATTGCTGGCTCTACCACCGGCCCTGTCCGGAAGGCTCAGTCCCGAACCCGTTGGGCCCTTCCCGGGTTGAGCGGTCCCGTCCTCAGCCCTGCCCCGCCGAAGGCAGCGGGGTGTACCGTTCGACGCCGGTGAGAAGGATGCGGGTGTCCACGTTTCCGTTCCAGCTGACGCCTATGCCGTGTTCCTGGAGAATCGGGATGACGACGGTTCTCATCAGCTTGATGGTTGTGGCGTCGTAGAGCTCCTTGCGCTGGGAGCTGTTCAGGGCCTTGTGTTGCGCCTTGCTGATGTGGGCGGGCCAGAAGATGCCGTAGCTGAGGTAGGTGCTGCCGCTCTCCACGAGTCTCTCGGTGTCCTGCTGGTGGAAGAACACGTACCCCAGATCGTTTCGATCGCCCCTGATCTCCGCATACCCGCAGTTGTTGCAGCAGGAGAAATCCTGCTCCGCGACGACATGGGCCTTCCGCAGCGCCTCGAAGGCGCGGTCCAGCTTGCTGGCGGGTACCTCCCCGAATCCGGCCTGCTGGGTGCGGCGCGCATCGATCAGGTACTGGGCGATGGCGCGGCACTGCTCGTCGGACAGCGTGCCGCCATCGCCCTCCTCACCCTTCTCGTCCTCCACGACACAGGCGATCTCGTAGGCATGGTCGTTGATGCTGTCATTCCCCCTCACGAGTTGCGTCCAGATCGTGTCGCGAATGAATTCTTCAAGCTCAGGATCAACCACACCCCCGAGCAGCTCGTCGGGGATTCTCATTCCATCGGGCTGGGTATTCAGGTCAGTCATGGCCGGGACCCTCACAACCGCCACCGACGGAAGGGGGCCCGATGGCGGCGCACGGCCCCTCAACACCATCTCTCGCCGTCAGGGATTCTGATTCTGCTGGCCCGGCTGGCCCGGCTGATCCGGCTGGCCTGGCTGCTGGACCGGACCGGGCTGCTGGAAGGTGGCCGGCTGTCCGGGACCGGGGTGGCTCCCTTTCCTCGCCTTTCGGCGCTGCACAAGGGTGATGGCGACCACACCGCCACCCACCACGACGACCCCGAGCACGACCCACAGCCAGGTCAGGTCGGGATCGTTGCTGGCGGTCGCTGTCAGGCCCACGGGGTCGGCCAGGTCGGCGGGATTCTTCCACGTGACGGTGTTGCCGGAGATCTCTGCATTGCCAGTGGCGGTGAGGACCTTGCCCGGGAAGCTCACCCTGACCTCGAAATCGGTGATCATGCTCGCACTGATCTCCTGCATTCGCATTTCGCTGCCCGACATCTGGAAGGTCCATTGCTTGCTGGACGTCTCGAAACTGACGTAGGTGATGTCGGAGAGCTCGACAGTGCCGGAGAACCGGCAGCCGATGTACTTGTCGTCCTGATACCCTTCCCCCTTGAGGTCTCCACGGAGACCCAGCGAGCTCTCTCCACGTTGACAGACCTCACTGGGATCCTTGATCCCACCCGATTCCGCCCGTTCTTTCAAAACCCCGAAGTCAGTCTTGACCTCGATCTTGTCCCGGCTGCTCACGTTGATCTCCTGGTGCAGCCGGAGGCAGGAGCTAAGCACCAGGACGAAAGGCAGGATCAAGGCAACGATGCCGACTTTGCGTAGTTTCATCATGGCTGAAACCTACCGCCTGGCCTTTCCAGGAATGTGGGATCCTCCAATTCTGCGACGAACGAGCGAGGTCTCCCGCGAAACCTCTTCCCGGCCAACGGCGGAACACGGCACCATTGACCCGTGAAACTCGATCGCAACGCCACCGTCGCCGAGGTTTATGCGCATCCGCTCGGACGCGACATCATCGACAAGATGCTGCTGCAGACCGGGCGCAGCGCCACCTGGGTGTGCAACCCACTGATCTCGCGGTTGCGGCTACGGCAGCTCGACACGATCCTGGGCCGCATGTTCGGCCCGGGTTTCGTCGACACCCTCGTCGACCTGCTGGCCGACTGCCCCGATTCACCCCCTCGCCTCGACGGACCCGTCTCCGCGACGTGGTGGAAACGGGCCGTGTTCTACCAGATCTATCCACGTTCCTTCGCGGACAGCAACGGCGACGGCATCGGTGACCTGCCCGGCATCCTGGCGAAACTTCCCTACCTGGACGACCTGGGCATCGACTGCCTGTGGCTCTCTCCCATCTTCACCTCGCCGAACAAGGACATGGGCTACGACATCGCCGACTACCGGTGCGTCATGACCGAGATGGGCACCATCGACGACCTGCGGCGCCTGATCGCCGCCTGCCACGAACGCGGGATGCGCATCATCCTCGACCTGGTGGTCAACCACACATCCGACGAGCACCCGTGGTTCAAGGACGCCCTCGACGACCCGGAGGGTGCACACGGCGGCTACTACTTCCTGCGCGACGGCGACCCCGAGACCCCACCCAACAACTGGACATCGTTCTTCTCCGGCCCCGCCTGGCGCCGCATCGGCGAGAAGTGGGCGCTGCACCTGTTCGCCCCCGAACAGCCGGACCTCAACTGGGACAACCCTGCGGTGCGCCGCGAGGTGGCCGACATCGTGCGGTTCTGGCTGGCTGAGGGCGTCGACGGGTTCCGCCTGGACGTGATCAACTACATCTCCAAACGCGACGGCCTACCCGACGGCAACGCCACAGTCGGGCAGGTGATGGGTTTCACGGGCGTGGAACACTACTTCCACGGCCCCCACCTGCACGACCACCTGGCCGAGCTGCGCCGCGAGGCTTTCATCCGAAAGGACGTGGAACCGGGCCACGAGGAACCGGGGGCCGACGCCCGGCCCATCATGATCGGCGAGACCCCGGGAGCGGGCGTCGAGATGGCCCGGCTGCTCACCAGCTCCCAGCGGGACGAACTGGACCTGATCTTCAGCTTCGACCACCTGGAGACCCCGGGGCACGTGCGCTGGGACGAGTACGCCTACGACCTGAACTTCCTGAAGCACTACTACATCGACTACCAGTCCCGGCTGGGTTCCGATGACTGGATGAGCCTGTTCTTCGAGAACCACGACAATCCGCGCATGATCTCCAAGGTCAACCCCGACCCCCGGTTCCGCGACCAGCTGGGCAAGGCCCTCGCGACGATCCTGCTGACCATGCGCGGCACCCCGTTCATCTTCCAGGGACAGGAGATCGGGGCCGTCAACCAGGATTTCCCCGACGAGTCGGCTCTGCGCGACGTGGAATCCCTGAACCTCCTGGCCTCCGAGGGCCCCGGGGCCTGGGGGAAGATCATGGCCGGTTCTCGCGACCACGCCCGCGTCCCGATGCGCTGGGACCGCGACGAGCACTGGGGGTTCACGCGCGCAACCCCTTGGATCAAGGCCTTCGACGACTCGGTGGGCTACTCCGTCGCCGCCCAGGAGCACAACCCGGACTCAGTGCTGCGCTACTACCGCCGCCTGATCTGGCTGCGCCGCTCCAACCCGACGCTGAGCCTGGGTTCGATCCGTTTCATCGACATCGGCGTGAAGGACTACTTCGCCTGGTTCCGGGAACACAACGGCGAGCGTTGGTTCATCGAGGTGAACCTGTCGGGCCACCCCCTGAGGCGACGCCACCGCGAACGGAACCTCGAGATCGTCGCGGGCACCACCAAGGACCGCTCGGGCCCCATGGAACCCTACGAGGCCCTCGTATGTCAGGTCCCTCGCGACGGGGGTGAATGACCCAGAATTGCAAGAGGTCGCGATTCCACTTGGAAGTTGAATATTCCATTTCCAGCGGGGATCGCGACCCCCTTGTCATCGCGTCCCCAACCCGCCCCGCCGTCGCCTCCCCGGGCCCGTCTGGATTTATGGCTGACAAAGAGTAGGAGTTTCACGTAACCAAGGCGAGTGCCACCTCACTAGGGGCGACGCCAGAAAGTCCAGATCCACGTGTTTCCCCTCCCAAAAGTTCATCCTCGTGGGTTATGCTTCACGGAGCACCCCCTTGGGCGGGCAGCTAACCCCACACCGTGGGTTGTAAAATCCTAAAGAATTGAGGAAGTTTATGAAAGCTGCTTCATCATGCGCCAGGGCGCGGAAACTCCTGGCATCAGTCGCCGCGACCCTCGCGGCAACCCTGACCCTCAGCATGCCGTCGGCACGTGCCGACGACCAACCGGCCAACCCTCCGGACAGCGGCTACCCGAAGATCGGGACGAGCGGCGAGAGCATGCCTGGCTACCGTCTGAACGTCAAGAAGATAGAAGACGGCAAACCTCAGTCCAACCAGGTCGTGCCTCACCTGTTCACCGTGCACACCGAGAAGGGTGTCATCAAGGCCTACTGCATCGAGATCGAAGTCGACATCATCTACGATTCCAGTCTGCGCATCGGCGGCTGGAAGGACTTCCCGGGCACGAACAAGTTCAAGGACAACCCGGACGTCCAGACCAAGGTCGCCTGGATCGCCCAGAACAGCTACCCCCAGACCGATCTGGCCAAGGTGATTGAGACCACCGGCATCGCTGGCCTGACCGAGAGGGATGCCATCACCGCCACCCAGGCGGCCATCTGGCATCTCACCAACCCCGACGAAACCCCGTCGCTGGACCTGGCGGAAGGCGACCAGGCCACGAAGGACCGCGTCGGGAAGCTGTACGACTACCTGATCGGTGAGAAGAACGGCGGACTGCAGGAGCCCACCCACCCCACCCTTGAGGTCAAGGGCGCCAACGACACTTTCACCCTCAACGACGCCAAGACCGAGGGCAGGGTCGGGCCGATCCGTTTCGAGTCCAACCAGCCCACAACCAAGCTGACCAGCGAACTCAAGCACGAACTGGTCGACAAGGACGGCAAGGCGGTCGACAGGAATGCCATTCCCACCGGAGCCGACCTGTACCTCAAGGTGCCAGCCGATATGACCTCGGGTGAGCAGGAATTCACGGCCTCCGTCACCGGTACCGTCCAGGCGGGCAAGCTGTTCATCACCAAGAGCGGCAAGCACGGCCAGACCATCATCACCGTCTCCACCGATGAGATCCCGGCTGATGGTCAGGGCAAGATCACGTGGTCCACCCCCCAGCAGAGCACTCCGGCACCCCCGCCGACCACTCCGACGGCTCAGCCGAGCACCCCAACGGCTCAGCCGACCACCCCAACGGCTCAGCCGACTCAGCCGACGACGACCGCCACGAGCACCGTGACCATCTCCAAGTCCGCTGAGCCCCCGGTTATTCGCAAGCCGGGCCTGCCGAGAACCGGCGACTGATCACCCCCAGATACAGAGAAGGGGCCGGGCGTTGCCCGGCCCCTTCTCGCGCCCACCAGGCCTTCAGCCATCACGCTCCCCCCAGAACCGAGGGTTCGATAGTTGAAAATTTCCTGTAGTACTTTCGGTCGAATCCGCTAGTCAGAGGCATCCGGTTCCGGCTGCGACACGCCCGGACGTAAACAGTGTATAGCTCAATTAGCTAAAGCAAACACGCTCTCACTAGGCACAACGCTCATTGGGGAGTGCAATTTTCGCTCTCCCTCCCTAAAGTGCAGTCACATGGGTTATAGTTCGCGAAGCGACCCTATGGGAAGGCCTTCAAAGGCCTGTCCGCAGGCCGTGAGAACCTAAAGAATTGAGGAAACCCATGAAGGCTGCTTCATCGCAGACCAGGACGCGCAAGTTCCTGGCACTCGCCGCCACCTCGCTGGCGGCTGTCCTTGCCTTTGGCACCCCGACCGCGCACGCGGACGACTTCACCTACCCCGAGGGCTACCCGAAACTCGGCACGAAAGAGGAGTCCAAGCGCGGCCACAGCCTGAAGTACCAGAACACCCACGTCGCCACCACGCTGTTCACGGTCCACACCAGCCCGGCCAAAGAAGGTAACATCAGGGCCTACTGCATCGAGCTTGAGGTCAATGTCAAGTACGAATCCGATCTGAAGGTCGGCGATTGGAAGGACTTCCCGGGCACGAACAAGTTCAAAAACAACCCGGATATCCAGGCCAAGGTCGCATGGATCGCCCAGCGCAGCTACCCGGAGGTCGGGCTGGCCGAGATCGCCAAAGCCGCTGGTGTCAAGGACCTGACCGCAGAAGACGCCATCACCGCCACCCAGGCGGCCATGTGGCACTTCACCAACGACTTCAACTACAGCGGCCTGCACAAGGCCGATGCCGCGACGGAAGGCCGGGTCAAGGCCCTGTACGACTACCTGATCGGCGGCAGCAACACCGGCCTGAAGGAAACCGCCAAGCCCACCGTCGAGGTCAATGGCGGCAACACCACCTTCAAGGTGGGCGACCCGGTCGGCCCGATCCGCTTCGAGTCCAACCAGGCCACCGTCAAGCTGACCAACGAACTCAAGTACGACCTGGTCGACAAGGACGGCAATGCGGTCGACAAGAATGCCGTTCCCACCGGCACCGATCTGTTCCTCAAGGTTCCGGCCGACGCCCAGTCGGGCGAGCAGGAGTTCAAGGTCTCAGCCACCGGTAGCGTCTACGCCGGCAAACTGCTGATCTCTGCAGGCACCGCCCCTGGAAAGCACAACCAGACCATCATCATCGGCTCCAACAAGGCAGTCAGCGTCGAGGCCTCCTCCATGGTCAAGTGGGAGGCCACCCCCAAGGCAACGACTCCGGCCCCCACGCCGTCCGCCTCGACTCCGGCCCCCAAGCCATCTGTTTCCACGCCGGCACCCCAGCCGTCCAAGTCCGAGTCGGCTGCTCCCAAACCCACCACCCCCAAGAAGCCGGGGCTGCCGAAGACCGGCAACGTCTGATCACCCCCGAGGAAAGGGGCCGGGCCGATGCCCGGCCCCTTTTCATATATCCCCGACACTTTCGGGACCGAGCGAATCGAAGTCCCTACCTGGCGGAGGGGAACACCTCCTGGGAGCCCAGGGGACAAGCTCCTCGAGGAAACTCTCCGCGAAGATCAGCGAACCATACTGCGCCGACGTCGCGTTCCACGTTGCCGACGATCCACCGGCGGTCGATCTGGCCTACCACACGGCAGTGATCCCGGACGAGGCCGCGTCATGCCATTCGGGAAGGTCCGCGAAAACCCTCATCCATGACAGGACCTAGGCTGGATCCATGCTGATAGGTGCTCATGTTGACGCGGAAACCGCAATTCCGCAGGCCGTAGCCCTGGGGGCGGACATCGCCCAGGTGACCCTGGGGGACCCGCAGTCGTGGAGGAAACCCATTGTCCCCGGTGACGGGGCCACCGCCCTGGGAGCGCAGGCCGCCGGCGCCGGGATCGGGCTCTACGTGCACGCCGCGTACGTCATCAACGTCGCCTCCACCAACAATCGCATCCGTATCCCGTCACGAAAACTGCTGCAGCAGACCATCGACGCGGCCGCCGGCATCGGGGCGCGCGGAGTGATCGTCCACGGCGGACACGTCACCGCCGACGAGGACCAGAAGCTGGGCTACGACAACTGGCGCAAGTGCGTCGACAGCCTCGATGTGAAGGTGCCGATCCTGATAGAGAACACCGCGGGCGGCAAGAAGGCGATGATGCGATACCTCGAATCCGTCCGCGACCTGTGGTCGGCTCTGGAGGGTTCCGACAACCTGGGCGAGGTCGGGCTCTGCCTGGACACCTGCCACGCGCACGCCGCAGGCCTGGACCTTGACACCGTGGTAAGGGATCTGCGAGCCATCACGGGGCGCATCGACCTGGTCCACTGCAACGATTCCCGCGATACGACCGGTTCCGGGCGCGACCGCCACGCCCCGCTGGGACGCGGCCAGCTCGACCCGGAGATCCTCGTCGCCCTGCTGCGCGAGGCCGATGCCCCGGTCGTGCTGGAAACCCCGGTGGAGAACCATCCGGAGGAGATCGCCTGGCTGCGTGACCAGCTCGGCTGAGGGGGCTCTCCCCTTTCATCCCTGCCCGGTGTCAGCAGCCGCGTTTGTTCCGGTTGGTGGGGCAGGGGCGAGCTTGCTGGGGGTACCGGTGGGGGGGTTCGGTGATGGCGTCGGGGTCGGGTGGCTGCGTGTCCTTGGGGACGTTGACAGCAAACGCCTCGATCACACTCGTCAGGATTTCTCGGTAGCCTTCTGCTCCCCCGGGTGACCGGAGAGGTTCTCGAAGGACAGCAGCCGATCCACCGTGATCTCGTCCAGCAGACCTCGTTCCAGGACGATGTCGCGCACTGACTTGCCCGATCTGGCGGCCTCCCGGCCCACCTCGTCGCCGGCACGGTGCCCGATGTAGTCGTTGAGGAGGGTGACCACCGAGATCGATTCGCGCACATAGCGTTCACAGACGTCCTCGTTGGCGGTGATGCCGTCGACGCAGCGGGTCCGCAGCACGTCACAACCCGACTTGAGCAGCCGGATCGATTCGAACAGCGCCTGCGCGATCACAGGTTCCATGGCGTTGAGCTGCAACTGTCCGGCCTCTGCCCCGAGCCCGACGGTGAAGTCGTTGCCGCGCACCTTGTAGGTGATCTGGTTGACCACCTCGGGGATGACGGGGTTGACCTTGGCGGGCATGATCGAACTGCCCGCCTGCATCGCGGGCAGGTTGATCTCGTTGAGCCCGGTGCGCGGTCCGGAGCTCAGCAGCCGCAGGTCATTGCAGATCTTCGACAGCTTCGTCGCAAGGCGTTTGCAGGCCGCATGGGCCATCACATAGGCGCCGGTGTCGGAGGTGGCCTCGATGAGATCCACGGCGGTGACGAACGGTCGACCCGTGATCTCGGAGAGGTGCTTCACCGCCAATGCCCGGTATCCGGGCGGGGCGTTCAACCCGGTGCCGATGGCCGTCGCGCCCAGGTTGATCTCCAGCAGCAGCGACCGCGCGTAGTCGAGGTGGCGCAGCTCCTCCTCCAGGTTCACCGCGAAGGCCGTGAACTCCTGCCCCAGGGTCATCGGCACCGCGTCCTGCAGCTGGGTGCGCCCGAGCTTGATGATGCGCTCGAACTCCTCACCCTTGTCGTAGAAGGAGTCGGAGAGCTCTTCCACCGCGTGCGACAGCTCACCGAACACGTGGTCCAGGGCCACCCGGAAGCCCGTCGGGAAGGTGTCGTTGGTGGACTGGCTGTGGTTGACGTGGTCGTTGGGGTCGACGATGTCGTAGCGGCCCTTCGAGAACCCGAGGTGCTCCAGCGCCAGGTTCGCGAGCACCTCGTTGGTGTTCATGTTCACTGACGTTCCCGCACCACCCTGGAAGACGTCGATCGGGAACTGGTCCATGCACCGTCCCTTGTCCAGCACCTCGTCACAGGCCTGGAGGATCGCCCGCGCCACCCAACCCGGCAGGACACCGAGTTCGCGATTCGCCAGCACCGCCGCCTTCTTCACCTGGACCATTCCGCGAATCAACTCGGGAACAGAGTTCACGGTGACACCCGAGATGGGGAAGTTCTCGATGGCTCTCAACGTGTGAATCCCGTACCAGGCGTCATCAGGGACCTGACGATCGCCGAGTAGGTCGGTCTCGGTGCGCGACATTGCCTTCCTTTCGGAGTTATCCTCCCGACAAAACCCCGCGGGCGGGGGCAGAAACAACGCTACCGGAGTCGGCACGGCTGCGTGGCACGGGCCAACATCTTCTCCGCTCCGCGAGACGACCGGCCGGCACGTGAAACAGGTGTGGACGCCACGGCCGGGCCGGCACCGCACGTCCTCCGGCGAGTCGCTAGGCTTGGTCCCGTGACCAGATGCGTTTACATTGCTTCATCGGAGTGGCAGGTCAGCAAGAGCGCCATCGCTCTGGGCGTGCTGGAGTTGTTCGCGCGCCAAGTCCGTTCGGTCGGTTTCTTCCGTCCGCTGGTGCAGTCCCTGAAGGAGGACGGCATCACGACGGCGTTGCTGGCCACCAACACCCTACGTCACCAGAGCTTCGAGGACAGCGTCGGTGTCAGCTACGCGGACTGGGCCAATGACCCGGAGGCCGCCATCGACACCATCGTCGCGAAGTACTCCGCGCTGGCGGAGCGCTTCGAGGCGATTGTGATCGTCGGATCCGACTTCGACGACCTCACCCAGGGCACCGAGCTGGACCACAACGCCCTCATCGCCGCCAACCTGAACGCGCCGGTGCTGTACGTGTGCCGCGCATCGGAGAGGTCCGTCGACGAGGTGTGCCGGATGGCGGAGGAGGCGATCGAAGCCTTCGAAGCCCGTCACAACACCGTCGTCGGAATCATCGCGACCCGCGCGGAACCCGAG
>CALLVV010000076.1 GCA_938012815.1 uncultured Propionibacteriaceae bacterium | reverse complement strand
CCCGGAAAACCGATCAGCGCTGGAACCCACCAGCGGAACTGGGGCAGGGAGAGTACGAGCCAGTCAATGACAAAGACCGGCAGCACCCACCAGGCGAAGACGGAACCCACCGTGATCACCACCGACCACACCCCACCCCCGGGAGAGGCCTGAAGAGTGGCGCCCGGCCAGCCGGTGGCGATGACCGCGCCCGGCAGACCCGCCGTCAACCACAGCAGAAGGCGGCGTTTCCGGTTCGGCGGACCCGTTGCGGGGATGGGACGGGCAGGGCCTTGGCCAGCAGGCCGTGGGCCAGTACCAACAGGCACCCGATGCCCGGGGCCAGGGCGATCGTCGCCAGGGAAGGGCTCGGGACGCTCGGCGGAGTCCCGGTGTGCGGCGCCCCGGTCGCGAGGAAACCCCCCAGCATCGCCAAGACCTGCAAAGTGGTGGCCGCCCACGGGCTGAACCGCGGGGTGTTCCCGAACACACCCGCCACAATGGCGGCTATCGTCGTGGCTACCGCTTGGCAGAAGGGATACAGCCACCACCGCTGCACGTCCACGTTCTGGGTGTGCTCGTACAGGGCCCTTCCCCACAACGACCACAGCAGCATGAGGACGAACCCGGAACAGATGCTGATCAACACCGCCAGCAGCCTCGGGGGAACCTCCGCCGGGGTAGCGTGCCGGGATTTCCGTTCCGCCTGGCGTGCTGGTTTCCCGTCCGGCCCCGGGGTGGTCTCCTGCAGGGCAGCGATGAGGGCGACGGCGCGCGCCCTGGTGATTCGCTGCGGATCCGCCAGTTCCGGAGCCCAGGGCGCCTCCGTCATTCCCGGATGGTGTCGAAGGGTGTTCAGGTATTCCTGTTTCAGGGCCGAATCGAGCTCGGTCCTGCAGGTCAGACGCCACGTGAACAGCTGGATGGCGCGGATGGTGGCCTCCCGTTCCTCACCCAGCCCGGCGGGCAGGGCCGCGATGGCCTCCTCGGCCAGGGTGCGCCAGGAATGGGCGAGCTGGAGCAGGTTCTCGTTACGAGTGAATCTGCCCAGCTGGGCCAGGGCGTCTCCCCGGAACAGGTTCTGGATCAGCCCGGGATCAGCCTCGGCGAGTTCGCTGCGGTTCGCCGAGGAGAAATCCAGACCGCGCACGACGCTCCTGCCATCTCCCGCGAACACGGCTGCCAGAAGGGCGGTTCCCGCCTCCGGGCTCAGCAACCGGAAACGGGCCACGGCCTTGCGGACGGATTCTCCCCGGGGCCCGGTCCATGCCCATTCCACGAGCTCGGAAAGGTTTCCGGCCAGCTCTGAGTGCAGCCTCGGTCCGCCCTCGCGCAGGGCCTCGGCCAAGGCAGCCTCCTCCGTGAACGACCGGCCAGCAAAATGGAGAGATGGTCTCGGGGGAGGCCTGAGTGCTTCTCTCATGCCGCTGGCTCCTTTCCGTGGCTTGGGTGTGTTTCATCCTTATCAGGCGCCCGGTCGGGGGTTTTGGGCGGGGCAGTGCAGAAGGTCCTGGAATAATCGGGTCATGCCGCTGGTGCCAGATCCCCGACATCCGGGGGCCTTCCGCGTGGTGTTCGGGGAGGGCTCCCAGTCTTGGGTGGATCCGGCCCGTCCGGATCTTCTCCTCTTCGAGTACGTCATCCAGGTTTCGTTGCTCTTCGAACACGGCCTGGCCGATGTCGACGAGGCCGAGCGAATCCGGGTGATTCACATCGGAGGGGCGGGACTCAGCATTCCGCGTTGGATCGCGTGGCGGCGGCCGGGGACGGCACAGATCGTGTGTGAGCCCGACGCTGGGTTGACCGAGGAGGTCCGGCGGAAATTACCCCTGCCGCCGCGCAGCGGCATCAAGGTACGCGACGTTGACGGTCGCACCGGGGTGGCCGCCATGCCCCCGGGGTACGCGGACCTGGTGGTGCTCGATGCCTTCGACGGCATCCGAGTGCCAGGTGGGTTGGCCAGCGCCGAGTTCCTGGATGAGCTGGTGAGGCTGGGCAGGGGCAGGCGGATGGTGATCTGCAACGTGACCGATTCCTCACCCTTCCGGTGGGCCAAACGATTCGCCGCGGGGCTCGCGGGGCGCTGGCGTCACATCCTGGTGGGGACCGAACCCGCGGTGTGGAAGGGGCGCCGGTTCGGGAACCTGCTGCTGGTCGCGTCCGGGACCCGGATGGACGTGACCGCCCTGCGCCGGGACAGCGCGAAACAATCCTGCCCATACCGCTGGGTCGAGGGACGGGAACTGAGGAGCTGGATCGGGGGTGCGGAACCGTTCACGGACGTGGACACGCAGGATTCGCCACCGCCCTCCGGCAGCAAGTTGTGGTTCTCGTGATGGAACAATGGGCTGCGACCCCGAGCCCGCGGTGGGTGTGAGAGCACAGGAGCCGAGATGACTGATCGTGAAGACCTGATCCGTGCCGTCAAGGAACTGGCCGTCGTGCGTGGCCGTGTGACCCTGGCATCCGGGAAGGAGGCCGACTACTACGTCGACATGCGCCGCGTAACTCTCGACGGTGTGGCCTCACCACTGGTGGGGCGGGTGATGTCGGAGTTGGTGGCCGACCTGGACTTTGATGCGGTCGGGGGATTGACCCTGGGAGCCGATCCGGTCGCCACCGCCATGCTCCATGCCAGGGCCGCTGCAGGGGGTCGGCTGGACGCCTTCGTGGTGCGCAAGGAGGCCAAATCCCACGGCCTCCAGCGCCGCATCGAGGGCACCGACGTCGTGGGGCGGCGGGTGCTCGTGGTGGAGGACACCTCGACGACGGGCGGATCGGCCCTGACCGCGGTGGAGGCCGTGCGCAGGGCGGGCGGTGAGGTGGTGGCCGTGGCCGTGGTCGTGGACCGCGCAACCGGGGCGGCGGAACGCGTCGCCGAGGCAGGTCTGGAATACCGCTACGCCATCGGACTGGACGAGCTCGGTCTTTGAGTACACCCCTCGGGAGGCGGGCCGGAGACCTTGCGAGGCGCTACCGTTGTTGTGAGCCGAACTTTCTAAGGAGCTGAGTTCATGCTGAACCTGTCGAGTTTCGTCGGGATCGCCTTGATCCTGATCTTGATCCTGATTCTCGTGGCAATCCTGTGGGGCATTTCCGCTTACAACAGTCTGGTGAGGGCGCGCAACGTCATCCAGGAGTCCTGGCGACAGATCGATGTTGAACTGAACCGCCGCTACGAACTCATCCCGAATCTCGTCGAGACGGTTCGTGGTTACGCCGCCCACGAGAGCGGGGTCCTGGAGAAGATCACGAGCCTCCGTCAGAACGCGATGGCTCTCGCCGCTCAGATGCAGGGCGCGCCCAACGAACAGCGTGCCGCTGCCGAGTCCGCCCTGACCGAGGCGGTTCGCGGCCTGATGGTTTCCGTCGAGTCCTACCCCGAGTTGAAGTCGAACGCCAACTATCTGGAGCTGCAGCGCGAGCTCGCCGATACCGAGGACAGGATCGCGGCCAGCCGCCGTTTCTACAACGCGAATGTGCGCGACTACAACACCCGCATCGAGTCGGTGCCCACCAACATCATCGCGGGTATGGGCAGATTCGAGCGCGCCACCTACTTCGAGGTCAACGATCCGACGGTCCGGCAGATCCCGACGGTCAACTTCGGGCAGCCCCCAGCAGGAGCCTGATCGCGCCGAACGGCAACTGACGCTAACGTTGTCCGCCGGGTCGGTCGCGAGAAGGAGCCTGATGCAAAACCCGAGGCGCGCCGTTGGGCGCTTCAACCCAACAACCGCTGTTGCCAACCTAGCCAGGGGAATGATGATCGGCCTTGCCGAGCTGGTGCCCGGCGTCTCGGGAGGCACGATCGCTCTGATCTCAGGTATCTACGAACCGCTCATCAACTCGGCCAGCCACATGGTCAGTGCGGTGAAACGTGTGGTGACCGGCAAGTTCTCCGAAGCGGGCGCTGAGCTCAGGAAGGTTCGCTGGGGCATCGTGATCCCCGCCCTGCTGGGCATGGCCATCGTGGTGGTGGCCATGGCGGGGATCATGAAGGTGTTTGTTGGAGACACCCCTCAGCTGGCCCATGCGCTGTTCTTCGGGATGGTCCTGGCCTCCGTCGTCGTCCCGGTCATGGAGATCAAACCGGAGGACAGGAGCACCGGAGGGCAGAAAGCGGTCATAGCTGTGCTGTTCCTGGCTGCTGCCGTTGCCGCCTTTTTCCTGACTGGCCTGGGGGCGGGAGGCACCATCGAGGAACCGCCTGCTTGGATGATCTTCGGGTCTGCGGCGATCGCCGTCTGTGCCTTGGTCTTGCCCGGGATCTCGGGGTCGTTCATGCTCAAGATCTTCGGCTTGTACGTGCCGACCATGGCCGCGGTTGAGGCCCGAAGTGTCGGCTATCTGGGTCTGTTCGCCGCTGGCGCAGTGGTGGGGCTGGGATTGTTCGTGAAGGGTCTCAACTGGTTGCTCGAACACAAGCACGCCGCCACCATGGCCGTCATGTCGGGTCTGCTGCTCGGCTCGCTCCGGGCAGTCTGGCCGTGGAGCCCGGACGGGGCTCCGCTGGCTCCGGACGCACACTGGTCGGTACTGCTCGGGCTGGCCCTGCTCGGCGCCATGGTGGTGGTTGGCATCGTGTGGGTCGACCGGCGCCTGAAGCGGCGGTGAACCCCGGCGCGGGCGACCCCACGGCCCCGGTCGTGGGGGTCGGGCCCCATCCGCTGCCCTGGCCCTCCGACGACCGGCTGGATCCGGAGCTGCTGGCCGGTGGGGACCGGCGCAACGTCATCGACCGCTACCGCTACTGGAAAATCGAGGAGATCGTCGCCGACCTGGACCGCGTCCGTTCCGGGCTCCACGTGGCCATCCAGAACTGGGAACACGATTTCAACATCGGTTCCATCGTGCGTACGGCGAACGCCTTCAACGTCAGCGGGGTCCACATCGTCGGGAAAAGACGCTGGAACCGGCGGGGCGCTATGGTCACCGACCGCTACCTCCATGTCCACCACCACGAGATCGAGGAGTCGCTGTTCGGCTGGCTGGGGGAACGGGGCATCGAGGCGGTCGGGGTGGACAACCTGCCCGGATCGGTACCACTGGAAACCACTGCCCTCCCTCGTGACGTCTGTCTGGTCTTCGGTTCGGAGAGATCCGGCCTGACCCCTGGGGTGGTGGCGGGTTGCACCCGGCTCGTCGCCATCACCCAACGAGGCTCCACCCGTTCCCTGAACGCGGGGGCGGCGGCCGCGATCGCCATGTACCACTGGTCCCTCCAGCACCCGGTCGTGGAGCCTCTAGCATGAACGCCATGACCTCAGCAGAGAGATTCGCGGTAGCCCTGACCCCGGCCCCCACGGTCGCGCGCATAGCCAAGCAACGCTCCGCGCTTCGCCTCCAGGTGATCTTCGCGGTGGTTTTCGGCGCGGTCCTGCTTCTGGTGTGGCTGGGCCCGATGTTTCTGCCCGAGGATGCCGGGCAGGCCGTTCGGGGAGTTCTTCCCTCCTGGAGCCTTCCGGCCCTCGCGGTGATCTGGGCGGTGCCGACACTGGCTCGTATCGCAGCCACGGCGGTTTTCCTCAAACGCGCGAAACAGGACCTGGCATCTCTGGGGCGGGGAGTGGGGCTCTACGTCGACGGCACCGGGGTGGAGTTCGTCCATCCGGAACGGGTGCGCGCCCGCTGGGCCGAGATTACGGCCCTGAAGGTCTCCGGGCGGACGTGGGGAGCAGGTCCGCGGCTGCGGCTGGAGGTCTCGGGCCGGGAGGTGGCGAGCATCCCGATCAGTTTCCTTGACGCCATGCCCGGGGCCATCGACTCGGCCGCCAGGGCCAGGTCCATGGGGAGGATCGGGGTGGACGTCTCGGACATGGACCGGCTGCTCTGAGCGTTGGTCTTCCGGGGCTCCCCCGGCGGGGCGTTGCGCGATAGGCTGGGCCCGTTCCTAGTCTCAGTACGGAAAGAGGCATCATGCCAGTTGCAACTCCTGAGGTCTACGCCCAGATGATCGATCGGGCCAAGGAAGGCAGGTTCGCCTACCCGGCCATCAACGTCAGCTCCTCCCAGACGCTGAACGCCGCCCTGCAGGGCTTCACCGAGGCCGGTTCCGACGGCATCATTCAGGTCTCCACGGGTGGCGCCGAGTACTTTTCCGGCCCCACGATCAAGGACAAGGTCGCGGGCGCTTCCGCCTTCGCTGCTTTCGCCCAGGAGGTCGCGAAGAACTACCCCATCAACGTTGCACTCCACACCGATCACTGCCCCAAGGACAAGCTGGACAGCTTCGTGCGTCCGTTGCTGGCCATTTCCGAGGAGCGTGTGAAGAAAGGCCAGCTCCCGCTGTTCCAGTCGCACATGTGGGACGGTTCCGCGGTGCCGATGGAGGAGAACCTGACCATCGCCGATGAGTTGCTGGGCCGCTGCGCCAAGGCGAACATCATCCTCGAGATCGAGGTCGGTGTCGTGGGCGGTGAGGAGGACGGCGTCTCCGCCGAGATCAACGAGAAGCTCTACACCACCGTTGCCGACGGGCTGCGCACCGTTGAGGTACTTGGCCTGGGTGAGAAGGGCCGCTACATGACGGCACTGACCTTCGGGAACGTGCACGGCGTGTACAAGCCGGGAGCGGTGAAGCTGCGCCCGGAGGTGCTGAAGGAGATCCAGGACGCCGTCGGCGCCAAGCACGGCAAGGAGCGCCCGTTCGACCTCGTGTTCCACGGCGGTTCCGGTTCCAGCCCGCAGGAGATCTCGGACGCCGTCGACTTCGGCGTGGTGAAGATGAACATCGACACCGACACCCAGTACGCCTTCACCCGTCCCGTCGCGGATCACATGCTCCGCAATTACGACGGCGTGCTGAAGGTTGATGGCGAGGTCGGCAACAAGAAGCAGTACGATCCGCGCTCCTGGGGCAAGGCCGCCGAGGCGGGCATGGCCAAGCGGGTCGTCGAGGCCTGCGAGTACCTGCGTTCCGCGGGCACCCACGCCTGATCCACAACGACACCGGGCCGGGTGGCCGTCCCCAGGGGGCGGCCACCCGGTTTTTCATGCCCGACGGCGCTGCGGAGAGGAGAAGAGGACCATCGCCGTGGAGGCCAGCGGGGCAGAGCAATATGGCAGCGTTGCCATATTGCTCTGACTAGGGGTTTCGCGTAGAACTGATAACCGTTTCATAACGCACTTGACGTATCCCGCAGAAGTAGTGCTAGCGTTAACATCCGCCGGGGCGGACACCTTCGCGGAGCTCGGCGGATCAGGACACGAAGGAGTGCAAGTGACGAAGCTGCTTGAGCTGAAGAACATCAGCAAGACCTTCCCCGGGGTCAAGGCACTGCAAAACGTCAACCTCGATCTCGAGGCGGGAGAGGTGCTCGGCCTGTGCGGCGAGAATGGTGCGGGAAAGTCGACGTTGATGAAGATCCTCACCGGCATCTACACCGCCGACGCCGGCGGTGAGGTCTGGCTCGAGGGCAGCCGGGTCGTGGTGGGTGGGGTGAACCACGCCCGGGAACTGGGCCTGTCCATCATCCATCAGGAGCTGAACATGGTTCCTGACCTGACGGTGGCGCAGAACCTGTACCTCGGCCGTCAGGGCAGCCACAGGGCTGGGTGGATCAACGACGCCAAACTGAACCGCGAGGCCGCCGAGCTCTTCGAGCGCCTCGGGATGGATCTCGACCCGGCTGCCCGGATCGGTGACCTCTCCGTGGCTCGTCAACAAATGGTTGAAATCGCGCGGGCACTGTCCTACAACTCCCGCATCCTCGTCATGGATGAGCCCACCGCAGCCCTGACGGTTGGTGAGACCGAGGCGCTGTTCGGGATGATCCGCGATTTCATCACCCCCAGCACCGGACTGATCTACATCTCCCACCGGATGCCGGAGATCGAGGAGATCACCGACCGCGTCTCGGTGCTGCGCGATGGCCAGTACATCGGCACCGTGACCACCAAGGACGTTGAGATTCGCGAGATCATCTCCATGATGGTCGGCCGCGAGGTCTCCTCCGACGCCCGTCCGCGCACCGAGGTGACCTCCCAGGAGGTGGTGCTGAAGGTGGAGGGGTTGGCAACCAAGAAGCTGCTGCACGACATCAGCTTCGAGATCCGCAAGGGCGAGATCCTCGGTTTCGCCGGGCTCATGGGGGCCGGGCGCACGGAGGTGGCCCGCTGCATCTTCGGTGCCGATCCGCGCACCGCGGGCGAGATCTGGATTCACGGCAGGAAGGTGGCGATCAACACCGCGGCGGACGGCGTGCGAAACGGCATCGGCTACCTGTCAGAGGACCGCAAACAGTTCGGCCTGCTCCTGGAACAGGACATCAAACAAAACGCCGTGATGGCGGCGATGAAGGACTTCAACATCGGGGGCTTCATCCTCGACGGCAGGATCCGCACCGTCGGTGAAGAGTACAGCAGGAGGCTGCGGGTCAAGACCCCGTCGGTCAATCAGTTGCTCGGCAAGCTGTCGGGTGGCAACCAGCAGAAGGTGGTCATCGCCAAGTGGTTGATCCGCAACTGCGACATCCTCATCTTCGACGAACCCACCCGCGGTATCGACGTCGGTGCGAAGGAAGAAATCTACGAGCTGCTGGAGCAGCTCTGCGGTCAGGGCAAGGCCATCCTCATGATCTCCTCGGAACTGCCCGAGGTGCTGCGGATGAGCCACCGGATCGCGGTGATGGCACACGGTCACATCACCGGTTTCCTCGACAACGAGGAGGCCACCCAGGAGAACATCATGGAACTTGCCACCGTCGGCAAGGCGCAGCTGAAAGGAAACGCAGCGTGAGCAACAACACCGGGACCGCCGAGGTGGCGGCGGCGCCGAATCCGGTCCTCCGGATCGCGAAATCGTCCCTGCAGCAGATCTTCGTGTTCGCGGCCCTCGCGATCATCTACCTCTTCTTCTGCTTCGCAGCGCCCAACTTCGCCCAGTTCGGGGTGGCCCTGGACATCATTCAACAGTCCGCCTACATCGGCGTGATGGCGCTGGGGGCCACCTTCGTCATCGCCACCTCCGGCATCGACCTGAGCTCCGGCACCGGCATGACGCTGGTGGCCGTCTTCGCGGGAATCTTCCTCTCGGGTGACTGGATGAACCTTCCGCTCGGTGGTGGTCTCGTTCTGATCCTCCTGATGGGCGCGCTGCTTGGTCTCGTCAATGGTGTGAACATTTCCTTCCTGGGACTGCCGCCGTTCATCGCGACCCTGGCCATGATGATGGCCGCCCGCGGGCTCGCGCTGGTGCTGACCAACAAGTCGACGATCTCCATCAAGAACCCCGACTACAAGTGGCTTGCCGCCGGTGAACTGATACCCGGTGTCGCCAACGCCATCCCGCTGTTCATCATCCTCGCGATCATCGCCAGCGTGCTGCTCAACAAGACCCTTCTGGGGCGCTACGCCCTGGCCATCGGCTCCAACGAGGAGGCCACCCGCCTCAGTGGCGTCAACATCAAGCTCTGGAAAACCTTGGTCTACGTCGCCGCGGGCATCTTCGTGGCGCTCGGCGCCATTCTCTACTCGGCACGTTTCGGGTTCGTCCAGCCCTCCGAGGGAGTCGGCTTTGAGCTGTACGTGATCGCGGCCGTCGTCATCGGTGGCACGTCCCTGGCCGGTGGCCGCGCCAACATTCTCGGCACGGTCGTGGGCGCGCTGATCATGGAAACCCTCCGCAAGGGCATGCAGATGATGGGGGTTGCCCAGGAATGGCAGCTCGTTGTCACCGGCATCGTCGTGCTCATCGCTGTTTTCGTGGACAACGTCCGGCGCCGCCGCGCGGCCGCGGTCTGAACAGCGAACCCTAGATCTTCCCCTCACAACTGAATATTCCGAGGGTCCTGAACACCCTCTCTGCCGGGGCATCGAAGCCCCTGACTCGAAAGGAAAGACCATGCGTCTTCTGCGTCCCGCCGTTGCTCTCGCGTCCGTCCTGGCGCTCGGGCTCTCGGCCTGCACCACCTCCACATCCAGCAGCGGGGAGGCCAACAGGACGGCCGACAAGTCGTCCACCGCCGCGGCCACCGCGGTCGCCGACAGCGATGTCCCGAAGGGCGACAACACCAAGACCATCTACTTGGTCTCGAAGGGCTTCCAGCACCGCTTCTGGCAGGCCGTGAAGGAAGGCGCCGAGGACGCCGGCAAGAAGTTCGGCTACAAGGTCGAGTTCGTGGGCCCCGAGAACGAGCAGGCTGTCACGGAGCAGCTCAACCAGCTTCAGACCGCCCTTGACTCCAAGCCCGCGGCCATTGGATTCGCAGCCCTTGATTCCGGTGCCGCTGCTGACCTGCTCGGCAAGATCAAGGCCGCGAACATCCCGGTGGTGGCCTTCGACTCCGGTGTGGACTCCGAAATTCCGCTGTCCACCGTCCAGACCGACAACAACGCGGCGGCGGCCGAGGCGGCCAAGCACATGGTCGAGCTGGTGGGTGGTAAGGGCAAGGTCGGTCTGATCTGTCATGACCAGACCTCGCAGACCGGTAAGCAGCGCTGCGACGGCTTCAAGGAGTACATCAAGGCCAACGCCCCCGGTGTCACCCTGCTGCCCGAGCAGGTCGCGGGTGAGGTCGGCCTGGCCGCCAACACCTCCAAGTCGATGATCCAGGCCAACCCCGACATCGCGGGCATCTACGGCTCCAACGAGGCTGCCGCCACCGGCGCCATCCAGGGCGCCAACGAGTCCGGTACCAAGGTCACCGTCGTCGGGTTCGACTCCGGGAAAACCCAGATCGAGGCCATCAAGGCCGGCACCCAGGCCGGGGCTGTCACCCAGGCTCCGGTGAAGATCGGCTACGAGACCGTCAAGGCAGCAATCCTCGCGGTCAACGGCAAGGAACTGCCCAAGACCATCGACTCTGGGTTCGCCTGGTACGACAAGAACAACATCGACGATTCCAGCATCAAACCCAACCTCTACGAGTGATCTCCCGTTTCCGCCGGGCGGGTACTGCCCCGTCCGGCGGGAACCTCCCATTTGGCCGATTCCCGCGTCTCGAAACCGTCAGCTTCGGGACACCGGAATTGGTCAAGCCCGGTAACCACAATCGAAGTTTAAGGAACAATCCATGACGAACCATCCGAAGATCGGCATCCGTCCCATCATCGACGGCCGGCGCCGCGGGGTCCGCGAGAGCCTCGAGGACCAGACCATGAACATGGCCAGGCGCGTCGCCGCCCTCTATGAGGCGGAGCTGCGCTACATAGACGGTAACCCCGTCGAGTGCGTCATAGCCGACTCCACGATCGGAGGAGTGGCCGAAGCACAGGCCACCGCCGAGAAGTTCCGCCGCGAGAACGTCGGCCTCACGCTGTCCGTGACTCCCTGCTGGGCGTACGGAACCGAGACCATCGACATGGACCGCACCATCCCGCACGCCATCTGGGGGTTCAACGGTTCAGAGCGCCCCGGTGCGGTCTACCTGGCGGCGGCGCTGGCCGGACACACTCAGCTGGGCATCCCGGCCTTCGGCATCTACGGCGAACACGTGCAGGACGCCGACGACGAGACCATTCCCGGCGAGGTGCGGCAGCGGCTGCTCGACTACGCCGTCTGCGGCCTCGCCGTCGCCCAGATGAAGGGACGCTCCTATCTGTCCATGGGCGCGGTCTCGATGGGCATCGCGGGCTCCGTCGTCAAGGACGAGTTCTGGACCAAGTACCTGGGCATGCGCAACGAGTACATCGACATGAGTGAGTTCGCCCGCCGCGTGAACGAGGAGATCTACGACGTCGAGGAGTACGAGAGGGCACTGGCCTGGGTGAAGGAGAACTTCCGCCAGGGTGAGGACTTCAACCCGCCGCACAACCAGAAACCCGAGCGGCACGACGACTGGTGGGCCTACTCGGTCAAGATGACCCTCATCGCCCGCGACCTCATGGCCGGCAATCCCCGGCTCGCGGAGAAGGGCTGGGGTGAGGAGGCACTCGGGCGTGGTGCCATCGCCGCCGGTTTCCAGGGCCAGCGGCAGTGGACCGACGGATTCCCCAACGGCGACCTGATGGAGACCATCCTCAACACCACCTTCGACTGGAACGGCACCCGCGCCCCCCACATCCTGGCCACCGAGAACGACTCTCTCAACGGCGCCTCGATGCTCTTCAACCACCTGCTGACCAACACCTCCCAGCTGTTCAGTGACGTGCGCACCTACTGGAGCGCCGAATCTGTGGAACGCGTCACCGGACACAGGCTCGAGGGCCGGGCCGCCGGCGGCGTCATCGACCTGCGCAACTCCGGGTCCACCACCCTCGACGGCACCTTCGCCGCGGTGCGTGACGGCCAGCACGTCATCAAACCCTGGTGGGAGGTCACCGAGGAAGATCAGAAGGCCATGCTGGAGGGCACCACCTTCCACCCGGCCACCTACGAGTACTTCCCTGGCGGCGGCATGTCCACCCACTTCCGCTCCGCCGGCGACGTGCCCGTCACGATGTGCCGCATCAACCTCGTGGACGGACTCGGTCCCGTCCTCCAGATCGCCGAGGGCTGGACAGTGGAACTGCCCGACGAGGTCGCCACCGCCATCGAGAACCGCACCGACCGCACCTGGCCTACCACTTGGTTCGTGCCGAACCTGACCGGCGAGGGCCCGTTCACCTCCGTCTACGACGTGATGAACGCCTGGGGAGCCAACCACGGCGCGATCAGCTACGGCCACATCGGGGCCCGCCTCATCACGCTGGCCTCCATGCTGCGCATCCCCGTCAACATGCACAACGTTCCCGTCGCACAGGTCTTCCGGCCGAAGAACTGGCTCGGCTTCGGAACCGCCGACCTGGAAGGCGCGGACTACCGTGCCTGCGCCCAGTTCGGCCCGCTGTACGGCTGAGCCGCGCCTTTTCCGTGTGGGAATCGCCGCGAGAACCCCGGGCCGCGGCGATTCCTGCGCGAGGTTGCCCACACAGCGACCAAAGTTGTGTTGTCAACGCTAACGTTTATCCAGAGCCAGCTTTTCAGGAGAATCCCGTGACCGCCACAGCCCTAGCCGTCGACCTTGGTTCCTCCTCCGGGCGGGTGATCGCGGGGGTACTGGCCAATGGTCGCATCACCGAGACCGAGGTGCATCGTTTCCCGCACACCGCCACGATGCGCGATGGCTACCTGAGCTGGGACCTCGACCTGATCCGGCAGGAGATGATCAAGGGACTGCGGCTGGCCGTCGAACAGTTTCCCCGGGCGACCAGCGTCAGCATCGATACTTGGGGCGTCGACTGGGTCGCTCTCGGCGCCAGTGGCGAGCCCCTCACCCCGGGACGCTGCTACCGCGACGAACGCACCAACCGCACCCTCGCCGCCTTCCGGGAGAGACTGCCCGACGAGAGGGCCTGGGAGCTGACAGGGACGGCGCCCGCCACCATCAACTCCGCGAACCAGCTGTTCGCCTACCTCAGCGAGGAACCCGAAACGGCGGCGCGCACCGAGCAGATTCTGTTCCTGCCCGACTGGTTCACCCACCTCCTGACGGGTGCGCGGGGCTGGTCGCGTTCCATAGCATCCACTTCCGGCCTGTGCGCCCCGGGTGTGAACGACTGGGCTGGTGAGGTTTTCGACGCCCTCGGGATTCCACGCTCCTGGGTGGGGGAGCTGACCCCCGAGTACGGCATCGCGGGCCCCTGCACCGTCCCCGGGCTGGAGCAGCTGACCGTGGCGCGGGCCGGTGCCCACGACTCCGCCTGCGCGGTTGCCGCTCTGCAACGCGACGAGGGAGCCACCTGTTTCCTGTCGGCCGGGTCATGGTCGGTGCTGGGGGTGCTGCGGGACGAACCGCTGCTGGGCGAACAGGCCCGCGCCCTGGGACTGACCAACGAGGCCCGCGCCGACGGCGGGGTGCGTCCCCTGTTCAACATCACCGGTCTGTGGATCCTCCAGGAGTGCCAGCGCGACTGGAAGGCGGCCGGGCGGGTCCATGACATCGCCGCCCTGATCGAGGCCGCCCACCGGGCCGATTCTCTGGGGGTGGTGATCGACCCCGATGATCCGCGGTACGCCCAACCCGGCTCCATGGTGGAACGCGTCACCGAGGATCTGCGGACCAGGGGAGCCCCGGCGGGGATCAGCCAGGGGCAGCTCGTGAGGGCGCTGTGTGAGTCCTTCGCTGAACGCTATGTCCGGGGGGTGAGGGATCTCGTGGCGCTCACCGGCCAGGCCCCGACGCAGCTGAACCTCGTCGGCGGCGGATCCCGTAACACTCTGCTGTGCGACCTGACCGCGCGCTCCCTGGATGTTCCCGTGCTTGCGGGACCCGCGGAGGCCTCCACCCTCGGGTCGCTGCTGGCGCAGTTCGAGATCACCGGGGCACTCGACCCGGCCCGCAGGAACGAGGTCATCGCCGCCACCGCCGAGACCAGGATCCACCGGCCATGAGGTTCAGTTCCCGCCGAGCCCGGCTCTCCGATGTCGCAAAACTCGCGGGGGTCTCCAGCCAGACCGTTTCCAGGGTGGTCCGCGGCGCCAGCGTCGTGGCACCGGAGACCCGGGAACGGGTGCTGGCCGCCGTCGAGGAGCTCAGCTATCGCCCCAACCTGGCGGCCCGGTCGCTGTCGAATCGCCGTACCGGCGTCATTCACGTGGTCAACGCCACCCCGCTGTTCGGCGGGCACGCACGCACCTTCCTGTCGATCGTCTCGGAACTTGGGCGGCTCGGCTATCAGACCTCGATAGCGGGCAGCCCCAGGGACCAGAATCCCACCCTGGACCAGCTCGTGCCGCTCGGGGTGGACGGGATCGTCGTGCTGGGCGGCCACGCCCAGTCCGCAGACCTCGTCTCGGTGGTGCACGGCCGGATACCAGCGGTGTTCGTCGGGCAACGGTTCGATCTCCCGGACGACGTTGCAAGCGTCGCCATCGACCAGGACGCGGTGGCCCGGAAAGCGACCAACCACCTGGTGGAACTGGGACGTCGGCGATTGCTGCACATCTGCGGTCCCTCCGGCTGGTTCGACGCCCACGAACGTCGCGATGGCTTCAACGCGGCCTGTCGGGAAGCCGGGATCGAACCGGTCAAGGTCTCGGCTGATTCATGGGAGGCCCGCAGCGGCTACGCCCTCGGGGACCGGTTCCCCGGTGACATCGACGGGCTGTTCACCAGCAACGACCACCTGGCTCTCGGGGCGCTGCGCTGGTTCGCGGAACACGACCGGAACGTGCCCGGGGAGGTGGCGGTGGTCGGGGTCGATGACGTTGACGGGGCGGACAGTTTCCTGCCACCCCTGACCACCATCCGGCAACCGCACCAGGAGGTGGGGGCCTGCGCGGTGGGGCACCTGGCCGAGCTGATCGCCGGGGGACCGGCGCGACACACGCTCCTCGCCCCCGAACTGATCATCCGAGAATCCACGAAAGGACACTGACATGCTGTACGGACCCATGACCCACCCCGGGTTGCTGGCGGCGTTGGGGCGCAGCGGACACAGCGGCAAGATCCTGATCACCGACGGCAACTACCCGGTCGCCAGCGGCGCACCCGCGGCGGCGGAACGTATCTTCCTGAACCTCGCGCCCGGGCTGCTCGACGTCACCCGGATCCTCGAGGTGCTGAAACGCACCGTCCCCATCGAGCGGGCCGGGTTGATGGTGCCCGCCGCCGATGCGGTGGGCATCGAGGCCCCGGACGTGATCCCCGCCCACGAAGAATATCGGGCCACCCTGCCCGGTGTGGCCTTCGACGAGATTCCCCGCTGGGACTTCTATGACGCCGCGAAGGCCGAGGACGTCACCGTCGTCATCGTCTCGGCCGACCAGCGGCTCTACGCCAACCTGCTGCTCACCATCGGGGTGCGCACCCCCGACGAATGACGACAACCCGGGAGGATTTCCTTCCCGGAGACGGTTGAGCCGAGCCCCGCAAGCCGGTTGCGTCGAAATCATGTGGTAAGCCATCCCCGTGTCGTTCGCGTTGATGTTCCGGAATCCACGCCTGCTCGTGGGGGATGGATGGCATGGACGGGCGGCCGGGGAGGGGATCCTCGGCCGCCCGCTGTAGCCATGTCAGGAATTTGTGACCGAACCGCTCACCTCCCCCTCCACCGTGCCACCGTTGGCGGACGCGATGGTGATCGCCGAGCTGCTTCCCGCCGTCGCACCACCGGTGATCGTGGTGCCGTCCAAGGTCAGGTGCAGCGTGGCTCCGTTGCTTCCGGACTTGCCCCAGCGGTCCTCATCGGCCTTGACGCCGACCGAGGCGCTGGAGGTGACCTCCACATTCGTGAGGGTCGCGGAGGTGGTGGTGTTGGTGGCGTAGAGCACCGCGTCCGCACCGTTCGCGGTGAGTTTCGTGTTGGTCATCGTGAACGTGGACCGGGTGGCGGTGGCGTCCTTGTCGTGCGCGTCGCCGCTGAAGGACTGGTAGAGCATCACGGCCTTCTTGCCGTTGGACGTGACCGTGGAATCGGTCAGGGTGGCGGAGTTCTTGCCCTCCACCACGACCACCTCGGAATCCTTCGCCTCCCCCGTGACCCCGCTGGCCGAGATCTGGCCGGTGGAGTACAGGAGGGGGGAGCCGTCGCCCTCGGTGTGCAGCTCGTTGGTCCCGGTGGCCGTGACGGTGCCGTTGCCGCGGTCGGTGGCCAGGGTGGCGGAGTGTGCTCCGCGCGTGTGAATGATCACGTTCTCGCCTGTGATGGCTCCCTTGTAGGTGGCGTGCAGGCCACGCGAGGAGTTCGCGTGGGTCTCGATGGTGGTCTGCCGCGCCGTGGCGGTGGCGCCGCCGGTGGCCACGACACCGTTCGAACCGGATGACTGGGTGGTGATGGTCGTGTTCTCCATCGTCACGCTGGATCCTTCGCCGGCCACCAGTACCGCGGAATTGAAGCCGTAGAAGTTCGACTGCTCCTCGTTGGACGTGTCCCCGGATTTGGTGATCCCGGCATTCCTGATGGTCAGGCTGCCGCCGTTGACCACCAGGAAAACGGCCTGGTCGGTGGTGGTGGAGGAGTAGGTTCCGCCGTCGATCACCGCGTCGACGCCGTCGACGACGTAGGCCCCGGACAGGGTCGTGGACTTGCCGTCGATGGTCACGTTCACCTGACCGGAGGTCAGTTCGGTGTTCGTGCCGGCTGCGACACTCGCCGCCGAGGTGGCCCCGGCACTGGAGTTGGCCGTGGTTCCCGCGGAGGTGGTCGAGGTGTTCGTGGCCGATGCTGCGCTGCTCACCGAGGCGGGTTCCTCCGCCTTCACGTCGCTCGCGTTCACGCATCCGACGAGCGTCCCGGCCGCCAGCAGAACCGCTGCGGCGAGCCCCGCGAACCTGGCCGTGATCTTCCTGAATCCCATTGCTGTCCCGCCTTTCGGTTTCGTCCCTTGGGAAGAATCCTCGGGGCCGCGACGATGGGTTTCCCCTGAGAAACCAGTGCGTTTCCTGTGAACCTCAGAGCTTCACGATCTCCACCCGGGCGGCCTCAGTGCGCCCGTAGACCCACATCAGCAGCTCACCGGGTTCGCCCGTGATCTGCTTGGTGACGGAGCCGCGCCCGATCCTCCCGTGGCCACCCTGCGGGGTGCGGAACTCCCAGGATGCGAACGGGTGCAGCTGCCGGGAGGCCGTCCTGAGACGCCGCCACAGGGCCTCGGCCAGGTCGGGGGAGATCTCCTGTTTGGGCAGCCGGTTCGGGCGGCGCACGTCCTCGGTGTGGATGAAGTACTCGCCGAGGGCGTGCCGGTGGTCCTCCCAATGATCGGTCGGCATGCACACGAAGGAAGCGGGGCCGGTGCGGATCTCCTCGATCAGCCCGGCGTAGGAGAACCGGTCCTTCGTCCACCGGATCTCCCGGTCCGTGAGCCACGAGAACGGCGGCAACAGCATCCCCGCCCAGGCGAGGGGCCCGTGGTTCAGGATCCAGATGTGCGCGGCGAGATCGAATGCGGTCCAACCCGAGCACAGCGTCGGGGCGTCCGGGGCGACCATGGACAGCACGCGACAGAACTCGTCGCGCTGGGCGTTACGCAACTCTGCGGTCATGCAACGAGCCTACCCGGGGCCGGAAGCAGATGGGTTTGGCGGACCCGAGGTAGAAGCTTCGAAGTTCATGGGAGTTGCAATGGATGCGGGACGAAAATCTTGGTTTGCCGGGCTTCTGGTCATCAGTTCTGTTGTGCTGGGGGTGAGCTCCTGCGGCGGCGGTGGGGAGCAGGCCGCGCTTTCCCCCGAGGCGAGTGCCGAAACCTCCCGGGCGACGCCGGACGTCGCAGAGTCATCCGCGGCCGGGGAGGCCAGCGGCCCGAATGACCCCTTGACCTCGGAACTGGCCAAGGGCAAGGAAATACCCGCAACCTGACCCTCAGAACTGCCGCTTCCCGAGGACGGAACACTCGTCGTCGTCAATGACATGTCAAGCCTCATATCCCTCAAATGGAGTGTGAAGAGCCAGGAACCGTACACAAAGCTGGTTGAGCAGTACCAGCAGCTTCCCGGTTGGCAGGAGAAGACCTCCTCCTACAAGATTCCCGGCATGGAACAGGCCGAATTCGTCAAGGACAATCTGCGTGTCTCGATCTCCTACAGTTCGCAGGGCATGCAGTTGCTGGACCTGTCCCTGTACAAATAAGAAACTGCTCGGGTCTGGAACCATGTGCGGAGGTATATGAACCTCCTGCTCGTTGTTTCTGTGCTCGACACCGGTTATCCAGTTTTGTGAAACAATGAGATTGTGTACTCACAAGGTGCTGCTCCCCGAAGAACGGGAAGGGTATGGGTTTTCCTGTCCCTGCCGTCGTCAGTGCCGTGCGACAAGGAATCGGAATGCAGGTCGCGCTGAAATTGACAGGTTTGAAACCCTTGTTCGATCAGGACATTTGTGGCGTTGAAGCAATCCAGGCGCTTTAGATGGCAGTCGTGATCCTGCGAACGCTCGAGGTAGGCGAGGTAGGAGAGGGCCTTGAGCTTCCTGAGGGCTAGTAGGCTCTCTCTGAGAGTGACAACTGTCAGCGGGCATAAGTGGAGGTTTGTTCGCAGTCATGTATGAGTTCGCTCTCGGTAGTTGTTTTGTCATCCGGTGCATGCTCTGCGAATGATGGTCAGTTACTTGCCGCCCGCGAGTGACGTAGGCTTCCACTAGGCTGGCAACAACTCGACCGATTTGGAGAAGCAATGGATCCTGCACGTATCGTCGCCGACCACCTGATATGGGAATCCATCCGTGCCGAGTGCGCCGAGGCCGCTGCCAACGAGCCATTGCTGGCCGGGTTCCTGTCACACGTGGTGCTCAGCCAGCCCGACCTGGAAACCTCGCTGGCCTACATCCTCGCCGCGAAACTCGACAACGCCACCCTCCCGGCCCTCAGCCTCCGCGACATCATCCTCGACGTGCTGCGCGACGAGAAGTGCATTCAGAACGCCATCTGCGCCGACCTGCAGGCCGTGGTCCAGCGGGATCCCGCCGCCGCCGGATACGCCAATCCGCTGCTCTACTTCAAGGGTTTCCATTCCATACAGGCCTACCGGGTGGCGCATTCCTACTGGGAACGCGATCGTCATGCCCTGGCCCTGTACCTGCAGTCGCGGATCTCGGAAGTCTTCGCCGTCGACATCCACCCGGCAGCACGGATCGGCAAGGGCATCATGTTCGACCACGCCACCAGCGTGGTGATCGGCGAGACCGCGGTGGTCGAGGATGATTTCTCCATGCTCCACGAGGTCACCCTCGGCGGCTCCGGCAAGGAGGGTGGCGATCGTCATCCCAAGATCGGGCGCGGCGTCATGATCGGAGCAGGAGCCAAGGTACTCGGCAACATCCGGATCGGGGAGGGCGCAAAGATAGGCGCAGGTTCCGTGGTGCTGAAGGGCGTCCCCCCGCACACCACGGTCGCGGGGATCCCCGCGAAGGTCGTCAGCGTGCCCAGCGCAGCCCTGCCCGCCCTCGACATGGACCAGTTCCTGCCATCGGCGCAGTAGCGATCAGAGCTACTCCGGGTCGATGATCTCGCAGATCACGTCGCCCGCATTGACGGGCTGCCCCGGGGCGATGGCTATCCTCACCACCTGGCCGGGCCGGTGGGCGTGCAGCGGTTGTTCCATCTTCATGGCCTCGATGACCGCCACCACCTGGCCCTCCTCGATGACCTCGCCCTCCAGGACGGAGAATTTCACCACGGTGCCCTGCATGGGGCAGATCAGGCCGTTTCCGCTCGGGGCGGAGACCCTGGCGCCACCCCGGTCGCGGCGGGTGGGGCGTTTCGGGGTCTTGCCACGGGCCTCGGGGCGGGCCCCGAAACCGGCGGGCAGCTTCACCTCCATGCGGCGCCCGTTGACCTCTACCGCGATCACCTCCGGTTCGCCCAGGTTCTCGGGTTCGCCCAGCACCCCCGTGTAGGCAGGAATCTCGTTGGTGAACTCGGTCTCGATCCAGCGGGTGTGAACCCCGAAGCCGCCGTCGGCTGCCACGAAATCGGGTTCTGCCAGCAGAACCTGGTGGAACGGGACGACCGTCGGCATTCCCTCGATCTGCAGCTCCCCCAGGGCGCGCCGCGCCCTGGCCAAGGCCTGGGTGCGGTTCGCACCGGTGACGATGAGTTTCGCCACGAGCGAGTCGAAGGCTCCCGGCACGGTCATGCCCGCGTGATAGCCCTCGTCGACGCGGATCCCGGGACCGGTGGGGGCGTGCCACTTGACCAGGGTGCCGGGGGCGGGCATGAAACCACGCCCGGCGTCCTCGGCGTTGATGCGGAACTCGATGGAGTGGCCGTGGATCTCGGGGTCGTCGTAGCCCAGCTCCTCGCTCTCGGCGATGCGGAACATCTCCCGCACCAGGTCCAGCCCCGTGACCTCTTCGGAAACCGGGTGCTCCACCTGGAGACGGGTGTTGACCTCCAGGAAGGAGATGGTTCCGTCGAGGCCGACGAGGAACTCGCAGGTCCCCGCTCCGACGTACCCGGCCTCCTTCAGGATGGCCTTCGACGAACTGCGCAGTAGCTCCTCCTGTTCCGGGCTGAGGAACGGGGCCGGTGCCTCCTCGACGAGCTTCTGGTGGCGGCGCTGCAGCGAGCAGTCGCGGGTGGAGACCACCACCACGTTGCCGTGTTCATCGGCCAGGCACTGGGTCTCCACGTGCCGGGGTTTGTCCAGGTAGCGTTCCACGAAACACTCGCCGCGCCCGAAGGCGGTGATGGCCTCCCGGGTTGCGGAGTCGAACAGCTCGGGGATCTCCTCGAGGCTGCGGGCCACCTTGAGCCCACGACCACCACCCCCGAAGGCGGCCTTGATGGCCACGGGCAGGCCGTGCTGTTCCGCGAAACGCACCACCTCCGCTGCGTCGGCAACGGGATCGGGGGTGCCCGGCACTTGCGGGGCACCCACCTTCTGCGCGATGTGACGGGCCCTGACCTTGTCGCCCAGGCTCTCAATGGCCTCGGGGGGTGGGCCGATCCATTTCAGGCCCGCGTCCGTGACGGCGCGGGCGAAACCGGCGTTCTCGGCCAGGAAACCGTAGCCCGGGTGCACGGCGTCGGCTCCGGATCGGCGCGCCACGTCGAGGAGTTTCTCCACGCTCAGGTAGGTGTCCGCGGGGGTCGCTCCACCCAGGGCGAAGGCCTCGTCCGCGAGCGTCACGAACAGGGAGTCCGCATCGGAGTCGGCGTACACGGCGACCGAGGCGATGCCCGCGTCGCGCGCGGCCCGGATCACCCTGACGGCGATCTCCCCGCGGTTGGCGATCAGAACTTTCGAGATGACCCCGTTGTTCACCTTCCTGCCTCCTCCGGTAGAACCTCTTCGGCGGAGTCTAGCCGTAACTTGAGACCTTCGTGGCTCAGAGGGTGGAGGGAACAAGGCCGGTTGTGGAGGAGCCAGAATCATCCTGCCGGGAGCGATTTCAGGACTGGAAAGCCTTGTACAACGTCAACGCGAGTGCGGTGCGATCGGGAGCCTGCAACTTGTGCAACAGGGTGGAGACATGGTTCTTCACAGTGCCTTCCGCCAGGACCATGCGTGCGGCTATCGCTTGGTTGGTCAGGCCCTCGGCCACCAGGGAGGCCACTTTGCGTTCGGTTGGGGTCAGGACTGCAAGCACCGGGGACTCGTCCCCTGCCGTCCGTGAACCGTCGGTGGTGAAAGCGAGACGTGCCACGCGGGGGTCGATCACCAGCCCGCCATCAGCCACGGCTCGGACCGCCTCGGCCAGGGACTCGATGGAGGTGTCCTTCAGAAGGAATCCTGCAGCCCCAGCGGCAATCGCCCCTCGGACGATGTCAGGTTCATCGAAGGTGGTCAGGACCAGGACTGGTAGCCCTGGATGTGACCGTGCACACCGCCGTACGAGCTCAATGCCGTCCATGACCGGCATTTTCGCGTCCGTCAGAACCACGTCGATCCTCTTGGCGCGCAGCACCGCCAGGGCCTCGTCCCCGTGGGCCGCCTGAGCCACGACATCAACACCCTCGACCGTTCCGAAGAGCATGATCAATCCCCGGCGGAGGAGCTGCTGGTCATCGACAACGAGAACCCGGAGAGCAGCGCTCATGACACGTCCTGGCCAGTCGAGGCGGCCTCCCGGAGGGGAAGCGTCAAGGTCAATCGGAACGAGTTGCCGTTCCGGCCGGCTGTGACCGTGCCCCCTAGGTCGACGGCGCGCTCGGACAACCCGTTGATGCCGAATCCCGCGGATGCGCCGTCCGGGTCCCCAACCGGTGCCTTCGGAATCTTTCGGTCCTGTGCGGCGGGGATTTCATTGGTCACCGACACCAGGACCTCGTCACCGGTTCTGGTCGCAAGGATTTCCACAACGCGTGCCCGGGAATGCCTGAGAGCGTTGGTCAACCCCTCCTGTACCGTGCGGTACACGAGCAGTTCGGCCGCATCGGTGAGTACGTGCGGTCTCAACTCCTCACGAACCCTCACGTCCACATCCGTTCCGCGGAACGACGCCGCGATGGCTTCCAGGTCCACACCGCAGCGGTCGTTTTCGCTGCGCGCCGGACTCAAGGCCCTGACCCAGGTGCGCATCTCGTTCATCGCATCGCGGCTTGTCCGCTCTGCTACCGCCACCTCGTCCCACGCCGCGTCGGGATCCGTTTCACGTACGCGGCCCGCAAACTCCAGGCTCATGCCGATCTGGGTCAACCGGTGCCCCAGTCCGTCGTGCAACTCATGTGCGGCCCGCGCGCGTTCCTGTGCCAACATGAACTCCTTCTCCAGCGCAGTTTTCCGGCGGATCTGTGTCAGGGCGGCGTCATACCTGGACAGGACCAGACCCAGCGTCGTCCCCACGGACATGAGGACCATGGAGGAGACGGCGATGGACAAGGACTCCACCGGCCCCTGTCCCAGGGTCAACCCCAGGGCCAGGAGAACGATGGATGTCAGACCGCTCCCGGCCAGGCTCGTGTACATGCCGACGTCGATCACCAGCAGAGCGGTTGCCACGATGAGTATCGGCACTGTGAAGGAGAAATTGCCCAGCAACTCCGGCCCGATCAGAAGAAGCAGCACGACCACGGAACAGGTGGCGCGCCCTCGACCGGTCACTGCGTGGCTTCGCGCCACCCAGAAGACACCCACCAAGCAGGTCACGCCCAGGATGTAGCACGCTGCGGCGTTGCTAAGCTGGTTACCACCGCGCAGGATGTGCAGCCCGGAAATGGCCAGGCACATGAGCGAGAGAACCTGTAGCACTGGCAAGAGATTGGCGCCGGTGGGTAAGGAACCCTCCGCCTGCCTGCTGCCGCGCCGTTTGGTTTTCATTCCTTCACTGTAGACCGGACCATGATCCGACGTCCCGTGACCGCGGTCATGGGTACGGGGCAGAAATCCGGTCTCCGGTCACGCGAAACAACCATGATCGCGTCCTAGCGTCGAAACATGACAGCTCAACGTATCGAAGCATCCCCACAGGCCCGGTTCCTGCGAACTCCTCCGCGTGCACCCGGTTGGGCACGCATTCTCCTGGCTCTCGTCGCCTTCGAGGCGGCCGCGTTTTCCTCGCTGCTGTTCGGCGGCATTGGCTCGTTCCAAGCCTGGGTCGTATCAGATGACCCCATACTCAAAACCGGGACGCTGGTGGTGATGTGGACGGTTTCCTGCATCGCCTACCTTCTGTTCGCCCTCATGCTCACACGTTACATGGATCACCGGCCCGTGCGCGCCGCAGGGCTGGTCTTCAACCGCCGTGCGGCGAAAGCGCTGCTGGTCGGCACCGGGATCTCGACGGTCGTCATCTGCTGCGTCACCGCCGTTTCCCATGTTCTCGGCCTGGTTGTTCCTTCGCCGCCGATGGACCTCCAAGTGCCGTGGTGGTTCATCGTCGTATCCGTTCTCGTGGTTCTCGCACGATCCTACGTGTTCCAAGGCATTGGGGAGGAAGCCATCATGCGCGGCTACCTCCTGCAGAGCTTCTCCGATCGTCCCACACGTGCCGTCTGGGTCTCGGTGATCGTTTTCACCATCCCACACATAATCTCCCGAGGCGGTCAGCAGAACGTCCTGGAGCGGGTCATCTACCTCGCCATCCCGTTCGGATTCGCTTTGGCAGCCACGTGCCTCTGTCTCATCATGCGCAGCGTCTGGGCGGGGATAGGCATCCATGGAGGCTTTCACCTCGCGACATCGATCGCTCGGATCGTGGGAACCAGCGATGGCCCGATCAACTGGACCCTCACGGGGGCGTTCTACGTCGTGGTCGCCCTGGTTCTCGCGTCCCGGATCAGTGAGCAGCGCTGGGTGGAGATCGCCGAACGTGGTCCCTACGCCCCGCCGGCCGCCAGCGGATCCGGTGCTCGGCAGGAAAACAGCGGATAGGGGCATCCGGGAGAAAGGCTCCGCAGGCTGGTTGAGGTTGGCCTACTGGCACCAGATGGCCGACCTCAACCAGCCTTGGTGCTGCCCCGTCCCTCCACGGAGCCTTTAAAGTTGGACCATGCCGACACCTGAGTTCATTCTCGAGTTGCGCCGTCACATCGGGAACGAGACGCTGTGGCTGAGCGGGGCCAATCTCGTGGTGCTGCGGGAAGGGGAGGACGGGACGGAGGTGCTGCTTGGCCGCCGTTCCGACGACGGCAACTGGGCCGCGATCTCCGGGATCGTGGAGCCGGGGGAGAACCCCGCCGACACCGTGGTGCGGGAGGCCCGGGAGGAGGCCTGCATCGAGGTGGAGGTGGAGCGGATGCTGTGGTTGGACGTCATGGACGAGGTCACCTTCCCCAACGGCGACCGCTGTCGTTTCCTGGACCACGGGTTCCGGGGCCGGCTGGTGGGTGGCCGGCCCGGAATCGGCGACGGTGAGATCAGCGACTTCGGCTGGTTTCCGGCGGACCGGCTCCCGAGCCCGCGGCAGGAACGCTTGGCGGAACAGGTGCGTATCTGCTTGCAGGATCCCCGCGACGTCGTGCTCGGCTTGGAGCGCCGATGAGAAGAACGACTGCCGGGCTGCTGGTGTTTCTGGCGCTCACGGGCTGCACCACCCCGCCGCCGCAGCCGGCCACCCCGGAGGTCACCTGGACCGTCAGCGCCCCGGCCGACGGCGTCACCCTGGCCCGGCTCGGGTTCCGTAACGGCCCGGCCGACTTCTGGCTTCCCCCCGGACTGGTGATCCGTGACCGAGTCGACCTGGATGCCAACGTCACCCTGACTATCACGTCCCCCGGTGGGGCGGAGCTCGCGGCCTGGTTGAGAAGGAACCTGCCCGCCGCCGGATTCGAGATCACGGCTGACGGGCAGGACTCATTGTTGTTCCGGCGCGGTCAGTGGCAGGGGGCCTTCACCGTCACCGAAGGGCTCTCGGGGCTTTCCCTGCGCACCGATCGAGAGCAGTGAACGGCCGGATCACCTGGCCTTGGCGGTCGTCTTGGACGAGGCGTTCTTCCTCGTGGCCGCTTCCTCGGCGGCGATGTCGCCGGGGGTGCTCGGGCTGCCGGGAGCCAGGTTCATCGACAGGGCGCTGCCGCCCAGAGTGGACAGCATCTGACGGACGTTCGCGAGCTGCTCGGTGATGGAATCGCGACGGGCAGCCAGGGCACTCAGCTCGCGCTCGGACTCGCGCTTGACACGCTCTGCTGCGATCCGTGCGTTCTCCAGACGCGACTTGGCCTCGGACGCGGCACGTTCCCGTTCCTCCTCCGCTGAGGCGTGGGCCTCTTCGAGGACACGGGCCGCCTCTGTCTGGGCCTCCGTCAGCTTGTCGTTGGCCACCGCGAGGGCACGTTCGTGATTGGCCATCTGGGTGGCGAACTCGGCGGTTGCGCGTTCCCTGCGTTCCGCCAGCGTTGCCTCGAACTCGGCCGCTGCCGCCCCGGCGGCGGCGCGCTGCTGCTCGAAGACGGCCTCGGCCTCGCGGCGGCGCGCGGAGGCCTCACGGTCGGCGTGATCCAGCAGTTCGTCGGCCTCGCGGTTTGCTTGGTCGATGATCCGGGCAGCGTCGGCCTCGGCCTTGCTGCGCGTCTCGGTGGCGTAACCGTCCGCGGCCGCGCGGGCGTGCTCCACCTCGTGGGCCACCTGGATCTCCATGGCCTCGGCGTCCTCCTGGGCGCGCAACCGGATGTCATCGGCCTCCTCCTGGGCGAGGCTCAGCATCTGGGTTATCCGCTCGCCGAGGGAGGTGAAATCGGTGCCGCGGCCGTTCGAGGCGTGCGACTGGGTCTGGTTTACCTGTTCCTGGAGCTCGCTCACCTGTTGCTGCAGTCCGGTGACGCGGCCCTGCGAGGCCTCGAGCGCCTGGTTGAGTTTGTTTATCTCAACCGTCTGGGTAGCCGCCTCCTGTAGGGCGGCCGCGTGTGTCTGCCGCATGCGGCGCAAAACGGAATCGACTTGGGCTGGATCGTAGCCCCGGCGCACCGTTGCGAATGTTTCGTCGGTCATCGGTCTCCTAATTCATTCTCGCCGGGCGCGGCCAAAGCCTCAATGACCCCGGACAGTTTACTCAGCTGGGATGTGATCTCGTCGCGTTTTCTGGAGAGCGCCTTGACCTCTTCGCGTGCATCCCTCAGCCGGCGACGTGCGTCTGCGCGGGCGTGCTCCGCTTCCGCGCGGGCCTTTTCGACCTCACGTTTGGCGGTTTCGCGATCGGTTCGCAGTTTCATGTAGTGCTCCGAATGGAGCTGCTCCAGTTCGGTCATCGTCTGCTCACGCAGCGTCTGGGCCTCGTCCTTGGCGACGGAGAGGATCCGGTTGGCCCGCTCGACCAGTTCCCGCGACTCCTCCGCGGCGGTGCGGCGACGGGCCTCTGCTTCCTGCTCGGCGGTGCGGCGAGTTCGCTCGGCCTCCTCCTGGGCGGCCGAAAGCAGGCTCCCGACCCGCTCGTTCGCCTCCCGGACGGCCGCGATGGTTGCGGCCTCCGCCACCGCCAGCTCGTGACGGCGGGAGACGATAAAGGCGTCGAGATCGTCCTTCTGGGTCTGTTTCCAGACCTCCAGTTCCTCTGCCGCCTCGGCCCGTTTCGCCTCCACCTCGGCCTCGACGCTGCTACGCAGATCGGCCACAGTCTGTTTGGTCCAGCTCAGCTGCGAGGAGGCCTCCTTGAGCAGCTGCTGAGACTCTTTCTGGGCCGAGGCGAGCAGGTCCTCGCGCTGCTTCTCGGCGGTGGCCACCGTGGCCTCCGCCGCGGCGACGTACTCCTCGCGCCACCTGGTGGTCGATTCCCTGATCCGCTCCGCCTCCTCGCGGGCCTTCTCGACGATCTTCCTGGCCTCCATGCGGGCCGATGTCAGGAACTGCCTGGTCTCGGCCTCAGCCTCCGTCCTGCGCTCGGCGATGTCCTTCTCACACGCTTGCTCCTGTTCTTTCCAAGCGGCTTCCAGTTTCTCCCGCTCGGCGCGCTGCTGTTTCGCGACCTCCTCGGCTGCCTTCCGGGCCCTCGCCAGGATGTGCTCCGCCTCGTCGTGGCTGCGTTGGATTATCTGTTCCGCTTCCAGGGCGGCATTGGTGCGCAGCTGGTCGCAGGTCTGTTCTGCGCCGGCAACCAGCCGGGCAGCCCGGGAAGAGGCCTCGCGCATGGTGGAGCGCGCCTCCTCATCGGCCTTGACCATGCGCTGGTGGGCCTGCGTGCGGGTTTCAGCCAGTTCCTGGCGGGCTTGCGCGTTCGCCGCCGCGAGATCCTCGGCTGCGGTTCGTTCCGCCTCGTGGCGGCGCAGGATCTCCAGCACCTCCGCGCGGGTCTCGGCCCTCAACTGGTCGGCCATCGCCTGCGCCTGGTCCAGAATCCTGGCAGCCTTCGCCCCGACGTCTGTCAGGGGAGAACGGGCAGGCAACGACATGCCCCAATTCTGCTGCTCGGCCGAGCCGTCCTTCAAGTCCCCGCCGGGACTGGTCAACCGGCGATAACACACCGCGAAGATTGAAATCGAAAGTATCTTCGTCGGGGGAGGGCACGATTTTCCTCGAGAACCGGGACGAAAATGTGGAAGCATTGCATCATGGCTGTGACTCTCGCTGATGCCCTGACCGATTTCGCCCTGCTTGCCGTGGAGGGGCAGCAGGCCCTGTTCGACGAGGCCGGTGCCGTCGAGTGGAGGGCCGACCTGGATCAGCGCAGACTGTGGCTGGGGGAGCGGGTCTACGAGGTCGCCATGATCGGTACCTCGTCCGAGATATCCAACACGTGGATGTGGTCTTGGGCCAACCCGGGCTATGGCGCATCACATCCCGCGGTGTCGGCGATCCTGCCGGGGTGCGCGAAGGGACGTGAGGCCGGAATCCCGGAGTTTGCTGTGGAATCCTTCTCCTTGGAAGGGGTGACGGACTACGGCATGAGGCCGGGATCCGCCGTTGCCTTCCTCACCGCACGGCTGGCGGGCATGTCCGCCATATATGCCGCCCCCTACAGCAACGGGGTGGCCTACCTGGCGGTCCTCGATCTTGAGCTGCCGGCCCCCGTCCCGGAGGCGCTGCCGCGAATGATGTCGGCCTGTCTCCAGTACTCCGGGAATCACCGGCAGACGATAGGCAACTTCGGGGCCCAACGAGGGCTCAAACCGGTACGTACCAACGACGGCGGCATCGTCCTGACCTACCCGAACGGAACGCGCGTGCGGTGCGCCTTCGACGACTGGAATCGAGTGACCCAGGCACGGATAGAACAACCCGGTCAGGGTTGAGATCAGGTTTCAGCCCCGCCTCGCCACAGGCTCGGCCAGGGCACTCCCAGGTCGAGCAGAATCTGCCGCAGCAGGGGGAGGGAGAGCCCGACCACGTTGTGTGGATCGCCCTCGACACCCGTGACGAAGGCGCCGCCCAAGCCGTCTATGGTGAAGGCACCGGCCACCCAGCGGGGCTCGCCCCGAGCGACATAGGCAGCTATCTCTTCATCGGTGATGTCGGCGAACTTCACCACCGTGCTCGCGGTGCGCAACGCCTGCCGGGCCTTGCCGTTGCTGCGGACCAGCACGAAATGGCCCGTGTGCAGCACACCCTGACGTCCCCGCATCCGCTGCCACTGCACAGTCGTGGCCTCGACGGTGCGGGGTTTGCCGTGGGTGCGGCCCTCGAACTCCAGCACGGAGTCACAGGCCACGAAGATCGCCTCGCCCGCCACCTGCTCGGCCACGAACTCTCCCTTCGCGGCCGCTCGCCGCAGCGCGAGCCGGACCGGCTGGGGGTCGGTGATCAGGGATTCGTCCACATCGCTGGCGTGGACCTCGGGATCCAGGCCGGCCCGGCGCAGCAACTCCAGGCGGGAGGGGGATTTGGAGGCGAGTATGAAACGCATCGTCAGAACCTGATGTAGGTGCGCCAGGCGTCACGTCCGTAGACGAGCTGCTGGCGCACGGTCCGGTAATAGGATTTCCAGCCGCCCGCGAGCGGGCGGTCATCGGCTGCCTTGAGCCTGTCATCGGCCATGTCGCGGGCCCGGAGAACCACCACCAGCGCGGCGATCTCCTCCTCCGTCGCCCCGCTCGCCCGGATGTCGTAGCGCCCGGTCACAGCGGAATGTTCCCGTGCTTCTTGGGCGGCAACTGCTCGCGTTTGGTGCGCAGCAGCCGCAGCACCCGGATGATCTGGGCCCGGGTCTCGTGCGGGTAGATCACCTGGTCGATGTAGCCCCGCTCCGCCGCGACGTACGGGTTCGCGAGCTCCTGGTCGTACTCGGCGATCAGCTCCTGGCGGCGCCGGTCCGGGTCCTCGGCCTCCATCAGGGTTCTGCGGTGCAGGATGTTGACCGCACCCTGCGCACCCATCACCGCAATCTGCGCTGTAGGCCAGGCGAAGTTCACGTCCGCCCCGAGATGTTTCGAACCCATCACGATGTACGCACCGCCGTAGGCCTTGCGGGTGATGACCGTGATGGTGGGCACGGTCGCCTCGGCGTAGGCGAAGATCAGCTTCGCCCCGCGCCGGATGATGCCCTGGTGCTCCTGATCGACGCCGGGAAGGAAACCGGGGACGTCGACGAAGGTCAGCACCGGGATGTTGAAGGCGTCGCAGGTGCGAACGAAACGCGCGGCCTTCTCGGAAGCGTCGATGTCGAGGCAACCGGCGAACACGGTCGGCTGGCTGGCGACGATACCGATGGGGCGGCCCTCGATCCGCCCGAAACCCGTTATGACATTGCCCGCGAACAGCTCCATGACCTCGAGGAACTCCTCGTCATCGAGCACGTTGTGGATAATCTCGCGCATGTCGTAGGGCTGGTTCGCGGAATCCGGTATGAGTTGGTCGAGCTGCCGGTCGTGGTCGGTGATGGTCAGATCCACCTCGGCATCGTCGTAGACCGGGGGATCCTCCAGGTTGTTCTGTGGCAGGTAGCTGATCAGGTCGCGAACGTATTCCAGGGCGTCGTTCTCGTCCGCCGCCAGGTAGTGCGAGTTCCCCGACCTGCTGGAGTGGGTGCGGCCGCCGCCCAGCTCCTCCATGGAAACGTCCTCGCCCGTGACGGTCCTGATCACCTCGGGGCCGGTGATGAACATCTGCGAGGTCTTGTCCACCATCACCACGAAATCCGTCAGGGCGGGGGAGTAGACGTGACCACCAGCCGCCGCCCCCATGATCAGCGAGATCTGCGGGATCACCCCGGAGGCCCGGGTGTTGCGGCGGAAGATCTCCCCGTACAGGGCCAGGGACACCACCCCCTCCTGGATGCGCGCACCACCGCCCTCATTTATCCCGATCAGCGGACATCCGGTCTTCAGCGCGAAGTCGATGATCTTGACGATCTTCTCGCCGTAGACCTCGCCCAACGCCCCGCCGAAGATCGTCACGTCCTGACTGAAGACGCAGACGGGGCGGCCGTGGATGGCGCCGGTGCCGGTGATCACGCCATCCCCGTAGGGGCGGCGGGCATCCATCCCGAAGTTCTTGGAACGGTGCCGGGCGAACTCGTCCAGCTCCGCGAAACTGCCCTCGTCCAGGAGAGCCAACACCCTTTCCCGGGCGGTCATCTTGCCCTTGGCGTGCTGCTTCTCAACGGCGCTGGCAGAACCGGCATGGACGGCCTCGTCGATGCGACGCCCCAGATCCGCCAGCTTGCCGGCAGTGGTGTGGATGTCGATGTCCATGCATGGAACCTTAGCGTCCGGGTGAAGCGGGCGCGGCAGGACCGACCGTGACCGCTCGCCATGATTCCAACGGAGGTGCTGGACCGGAAGATCGATACCCTGTTGTGTCATGGCCATCAGGCTTCAAGAGATTCCTCTGTCGACCCCAGTCGATCTGTTGCCGAAGAACATCCTGCTGCAGTTCGACAATGCCATGTGCTTGGTGGAGCGTGATCGGAGCCCCGGGAAGGTCGATGGAAGGACCGCGGTCCGATTCTTTCATGAAAATGAATCGGGGCCGTCGGAATTTCTTGTGCCGAAAACCCGGGTGCTCAAGGATTTTGTGATGCAGGCAGGGAGGGGAACACCGATCCGCGCCTTTTCATTACCTTCGGGGCAGGCGGGTGAAATCTGGGGTAAAAAGATTTCCGGTGTCATCAGGTTCGGGGGAGCGGCGCTTGCGGTTATTGCTTGGATCGTGTTCTGGCGACTCTGGCTCGACGGGGGCTGGGGGGCGGGTTTCACGGGGCGAGCGGTCCTTCTGATGGGGATCCTCGTGGTGCCCTCCCTGCTCCTGCTCCTCCTGACCCCGGGAAAACTGTTGATCAAGGGGATCAGAAAAGTTGTGTACACAATAGATGGTCAGGTCCACTCTCTGAAGGACTTCGCACTCCCGGCGGATCGTTCAATGGACGCCGATGAGCGGGTGGACGCGGTGAAGGAGGAGTACGGTCGTTTGCTGAGCGACATCGCTTATCGCGTCGAGTTTCCGGCCCTGTTCGATGCCGGCGACCCCTGCGGTGAGAAGCTGGCCTTGGTGTTGTTCGAGTGGGATTCCACGTCGGCCCGCCTGGAGGCCGACGAGAAAATGGAGATGGCCGTCGCCATTGAGACGGCCTTCCGGGTCGCCAGGGAGCACGCCGAGCGTGTTGGGATGAGGCATTTCCCGCCGGAGGCCCGTGGACGCGCGGAAAAAGTGCTGCATTCCATTCGGCTCGCTCGGGATACGGCCGCAACATCCGCCGAACGGAGAGCCGCCATGAAAGTTGCCATCGACAGCTTGGAGGATTTGGCCCTTTACTATCTTCCCGGTCCCGAAGAGGCACGGTTGTTCTTGGAGGGACGCAGACTCAGACAGCTGCTTCCCGGTAGGAGGGAATCGTGAGTGGATTCCACTGGCAACTGGCCGGACCGGATGCCCGGCTGAGGGACTATGAGCCCTGTGTCCTGCTGGTGTTCGACGATGCACGGAGCCGGATTCTGAAAGTTGCCGGAGATGCGGACGACCGGCAGCTGCGGGTGACCTCTCCCGTGACCCGACTGCCTTTTGCTGAAAAAGAATTCCCTGAGAATGATTTCCGACTTTCTTATTCGGCGACGATAGGGGAATTGGCGGAAAGGTCTCTGGGCTCGCGGGCCCGGGTCATGTTCCTGCCTCCTCTGCAGCCGTCCGGATCGCTTGCCTTCGTCGTGGGTATCTGCTTAGGGGTTCTGCTCGTCTTGGCAACCATTTTTCTTCTGGGTGGGGATCGTCCACTGGGGATCAGTGGGATGGGGGTGTTGTTCCTTCCTTTGGCTGCGCTGCTCGAGATCTATGTGGTTGTTCCCGTCGTCGTGGATTCTCTCGTCAAGAGATACCGCATCCTTGGTCAGGAGAGGCTTGGTGTTACTCCTGGGAATGTTCATGAGTATGCGTTGGCTGTTGAGCGTGGGGAGTTGTGGCGGGGTGCTCTGCCTGCTGGGGCTGCTGTTTCTCCGGAGCTTCAGGTGGAGCGGATTCGGGGTGAGTATGGCAGGCTTCGTGGTGATTTGGTTTATCGGGTTGAGTGTCCTGCTTTGTTTGATCCGGTGGTGCCGAGGACGGCGGCGTTTGAGAGGGCGTTGGTTGAGTTTGATGATGATCCTTCGTCGGAGCGGGCGGATCGGGTTGAGTTGGCTTTTGTTCTTGCGAGGCAGCATGCGGAGCGGGTGGGGATTCGTCATGCTGCGCCTGAGTTCCGGGATGGTTTGCGGCGTGCTGTCAAGGCTGCGAGGCTTGTTGTTGGTGCGGGGACGGAGGGGGAGCGTGATGCGGCTCTTGGTCAGTTGCAGAGGATTTTGGATTCGTTGGCTCTTTATTATTTGCCCGATCGGGTGTCCCGGCCGGCTTTGACCGACGGAACCAACCACCCGGAACAATGCTGAACTCCCAGCTGTGATACCATTCTGACCTTTGAATTCGGTATCCTGTCGTGTCATGGCCTTGAAACTCCACGAGATTCCGCTGTCAACGCGCGTTGACAAACTTTCAGCGCACACCTTGATCCAGTTTGACGACTCCAATGTTCGCGTGGTGGAGAAATCCTGTGTCAAGAGAGGGAAGGCCGGAAGGATCAAGATCCGGCTCATCGGCAGTGACAAAATTTCCAGTCCAATTATCGTGGATTGCTCCCGGCCGCTTGCCGACGTGGCGGCTCTGCTGGGAGAGTCCGTTCCTGTTCGCGGTTTTACGCTGCCCCAGGGGGAGATAGCTGAAGTAAAGGTCAATGAGGACAAGAGTATGGGGCTGCGTCTCATCGGTCTGGCCTTGGTGATCCTGTGGCTCTCCTTGGGGGCTCTGTGGATCTTCGGGGAAGGGCTGACCGGAACGATGTGGCGAACCGTCGTGCTGCTGGCTGTCCTCGCCATGCCGCTCCTGGTGCTGACCCCGCCCTTCGAGCTGTTGCTCTTCTCGTGTGAGAAACGGTCGTACATCGTGAATGGAAAAAGTTATCCGTTGGAGGAGATGGAACTTCCGGATGACATCGTGTTGGACTCTGCTGAACAGGTGGATGCGGTCAAGGAGGAATATGGGCAATTGCTGGGTGATGTCGCCTATCGAGTGGAGTATCCTGCGTTGTTCGACGCAGGCGAACCTCACACGGAAAGGCTCACCTTGGCGTTGTTTCGATGGGATTCCACCCATTTGCATCTCGAGGCCGCGGAGCAGGCGGAACTGGCCGCAGTCGTACAGGACGCGTTTCTGACGGCTAGGCGGCATGCCGAGAAGGTGGGGATGAAACATCTGCCGGAGGCCGTCAGGGATGATGCCGGTAGGGCGTTGCGTGCCATTCGGCTCTCCCGGGACGCGCGCGCCACCCGGGCCGAGCGGAGATCCGCATTGAATGCCGCCATCGACATCCTCGATGATCTGGCCCTCTATTATCTTCCAAGCCCCGAAGAAACCCGTTCCGCGCTGAACGGGAATGGCGGTCATCTCCAGCTGCCCGGAAGGAGAGACGCATGACTGGGGATTACTGGAAACTGGTGGCTCCGGAGTGCCGACTCAAGAGGCTCGCGCCCGGTGCGCTGCTGCTCTTCACCGATAACAGCAGCATGATCGTGAGTGTGAGGATGGAACGAGAAGGAAGGGCTTCAAGAATACGGGTGAAACAGCAAGTCGCGTTTCTCAACAACCCGATAACCGGGAAATTCAAACCCGGGGCCAAGGTGAAGGAGTGTGTGGAGGAGATGATCGGATCGGGGGGGCGGGCCATGCTCCTGCCCCCGCTGGTGTCGAGGAAAAAGTCTTCCTGGGTTTTCTATGGCTGGCTGGCAATCCCCATTTTCCTGACGGTTGTTCTCCTGGATCACTACAGTAAGTCATCTCTGCTCCAGCTGCTCATCGGATTGGCCGGCATTTACATCGCTGGACCGATCGGAATAGTGATTGGAGCGATGGTGTTCGGCACGCAACGAGGGGAAATCCTTGGTCAGGAGAGGCTTGGTGTTACTCCTGGGAATGTTCATGAGTATGCGTTGGCTGTTGAGCGTGGGGAGTTGTGGCGGGGTGCTCTGCCTGCTGGGGCTGCTGTTTCTCCGGAGCTTCAGGTGGAGCGGATTCGGGGTGAGTATGGCAGGCTTCGTGGTGATTTGGTTTATCGGGTTGAGTGTCCTGCTTTGTTTGATCCGGTGGTGCCGAGGACGGCGGCGTTTGAGAGGGCGTTGGTTGAGTTTGATGATGATCCTTCGTCGGAGCGGGCGGATCGGGTTGAGTTGGCTTTTGTTCTTGCGAGGCAGCATGCGGAGCGGGTGGGGATTCGTCATGCTGCGCCTGAGTTCCGGGATGGTTTGCGGCGTGCTGTCAAGGCTGCGAGGCTTGTTGTTGGTGCGGGGACGGAGGGGGAGCGTGATGCGGCTCTTGGTCAGTTGCAGAGGATTTTGGATTCGTTGGCTCTTTATTATTTGCCCGATCGGGTGTCCCGGCCGGCTTTGACCGACGGAACCAACCACCCGGAATGACACACAGCGACCCCGCAGCCCGTGACGGCCTTCGCCACGTCCCCGTCCGGCGTGGGTCCGGCGACACGCCGGACGGCGTCGTTGTTCAAGGTGAACACCCCGGCGCGGTCTCGTGGCACCCCCTGTCTCGGAGCCTCTAAGGTGACGGTCATGTCCGTGAGCATGTGGCGTGAGGTGCGTTGGCTGGATCACACCGGATCCACCAATTCCGACGTGGCCGAGGAGGCCCGGCGGGGCGGGGCGGAGGGACTCGCCGTGGCGACCTTGGAACAGCGGGCCGGTCGTGGGCGCATGGACCGCGCCTGGGTGGCTCCCCCGGGCACTTCACTGGCCTTTTCCATGCTGCTCGAGCCGAGGCCGGAACTGTCTCAGTGGGGGTGGCTGTCGCTGCTGGCGGGCATGGCTGTGCACGCGGCCGTCGACGGCTTGGCCACCGAGCCGGGACGGGTTCAGCTCAAATGGCCCAACGACGTGCTCATCGATGGACGCAAGGTATGCGGGATCCTGAGCGAACGCGTTGAACACCCGGACGGGCCCCGCGCCGTGATCGGGATCGGCATAAACGTTTCGATCAGGGAGGACCAGCTTCCCGTCCCGGCCGCCACCTCCCTCAGGATCGCAGGACTTCGCGAGGATCCGAAACAGCTCCTGGGATCGGTCCTGGACCATTTCCAGCCGCTCTACGAGCACTGGCAGGGCGCGGGGGAGGTTCGTGACGAGTACCAGCGGCGCTGTGCATCCATCGGGACCCCGCTTCGTATCGTCGTCGATGAGCGACGAACCGTGGAGGGAATCGGGCACGGGGTGGACAAGCACGGGCGGCTCCGGGTGGCGACCGCATCCGGGATTGAGACCTTCGCGGTCGGTGACGTCATCCATGCACGGCTTGCCCGGTGAACGTGAGAGACTTGTGTCATGGCGCTTAGGAAGGACATGCTGGCCCCCGACGAGCAGGTGGTTCTACACCTGCGTACCCACCTCAAATCGCTCGTGGGGGCGATCCTGATCCTGTTCTTGGCCAGCGCGTTGCTGACCATCGCTCTGGTGTGGCTTCCCGAACAGGCCAAACCGTGGGGCATCTGGGCTCTGGTCATCATCTTCGCAGCCGTGATCGTGTGGTTGGTCATCAAACCCTGGCTGCTGTGGCTGACCTCCACCTACACCGTCACGAACCGCCGGATCATCACCCGCAAGGGAATCCTCAACAAGACGGGCCACGACTTCCCGCTGCGCAGCATCAACAACGTCAACACCGAGAGCTCCCTGATGGACCGGATGTTCGGTTGCGGCACCCTGATCCTCGAAACGGCCGCGGAGAAGCCCCTCACCCTGACGGACGTCCCGAACGTGGAGAAGGTTCACGTGGTGATCGCTGATCTGATCTTCGACGGGGAACCCGAGGTCGAATAGTAGGCTGCTGCCCCGTGGATCGTCGTTATCGGGTCGGAATCATCGGGGGTGGGCAGCTGGCCCGGATGATGCAGCAGGCATCCATCGGGCTGGGCATCGAAACCCACCTGCTGGCGGAGGAGCCCGACTCCTCCGCGGCGCAGGTGGTTCCGCTGACCGCGGTCGGCGACTACACGGACCTTGAGACGCTCACCGCGTTCGCGCAGGAGTGTGACGTCATCACCTTCGATCACGAACACGTCCCCACCAGGCACCTGCGCGCTCTCGAGGACCGAGTCGCCGTGAAACCCGGGCCGGATGCTCTCGAACACGCCCAGGACAAGGCCCGGATGCGGGAACGGCTGTCAGGATTGGGCGTGCCGTGCCCGCGTTTCACGATGTGCCGGACGGTCCAGGAACTCGTCGACTTCGGGCAGGAACAGGGCTGGCCGATCATCGCCAAGACCTCCCGCGGAGGCTACGACGGGAAAGGCGTGTGGAAACTCCACGGGCCATCGGAGGCCGCGGCCCCCTTTGAGACCAAACCCGACGTCTCGGCAGGCGAGGAAGTGGTGATCGTGGCCGAGGAGTTCATCGATTTCGAACGCGAACTCTCCGTGATCGCAGTTCGTTCGAGCTGCCAGGCCGTGGTCTATCCCGTCTCCGAGACCACCCAGCGCGACGGGGTGTGCGTGGAGACGATCACCCCGGCACCGGGGCTTCCCGGAACCGACGCGGCGGCGTTGCAGGAGCTGGCGCTGCGCATCGCGGGCGAACTGGGGGTCATCGGTGTACTCGCCGTTGAACTCATGCAGGCCCGCGACGGCCGCATCGTCGTCAACGAACTGGCCATGCGCCCCCACAACACCGGTCACTGGAGCATCGAGGGGGCCCGGACCAGTCAGTTCGTAAACCACATCCGTGCGGTCCTGGACCTTCCGCTCGGCAGCCCGGAGATGACCACCCCGGTTGCCGTGATGACCAACGTGCTGGGGGGAACTGAGAAGGACCTCACTGAGGCTCTCAGGCACGTGTTCGCCAGGGACCGGGAACTGGCAGTTCATCTGTACGGGAAGCAGGTGCGTCCCGGCCGCAAGGTGGGTCACGTCACCGCCTGCGACACCGACCTCGAAGCGGCATTGCGACGTGCTCGGCATGCCGCTCGCTACCTGATGGGAGAAACCGATGAGTGATGTCGCGATCCTGATGGGCTCCGACTCGGACTGGCCGACGATGCAGACCGCTGCGGAGGCCCTCGAGGAGTTCGGGGTCAGCTATAGGGCGGATGTGGTGAGCGCCCACCGGATGCCCGAGGAGATGGTGGCATTCGGGCGGTCTGCCCACGAGCAGGGCTTCAAGGTGATCGTCGCCGGTGCCGGGGGCGCTGCGCACCTGCCCGGGATGTTGGCGGCCCTGACACCGCTGCCGGTGATCGGGGTGCCCGTGGCGCTCAAGCACTTGGACGGCATGGACTCGCTGCTGTCGATCGTTCAGATGCCCGCCGGTGTTCCCGTTGCCACGGTCGCCGTCGGCAACGCCCGCAACGCCGGTTTGCTGGCCGTCCGCATCCTCGCCGCCGGTGACGAGAAACTGCGGGCGCAGATGGTGCAGTTCCAGGCAAACCTGCGTGACAACGCACGTGCCAAGGGTGAGGTGGTGCGCAAGGCCGGTTCGGGAAACTGAGGACGATGAACGAGCGAGGGTGCCCCGGTGGATGTTCACCGGGGCACCCTCGTTTCAGGAGTGGTGGATCGTCTCAGGAGTGGTGGATCACTTGGTTCCGACCCGGACCCAGGAATCGAAGTAGTGGTCATCGATCTGGCCCGCTACCATTCCGATGCCGCTGATCGGCCCCAGGTTCTCCTTGAGCTGCGTTGGCAGCCCATTGCGGCTGCTCTTTTCCATGACGTCCAGGACCTGCGGAACGTTCACCCATGCCGAGGACTGTGGGTTGTCGATTCCCTTGGTCAGTTTCTCGTGCTCGCTGTTCCCGCTGAGCCGGTCGCTGGGGTTCGAGAAAGAATCATTGCTGTCGGCGTTGAAGGTGGTGATGACGGTGTCGCCTTCAACGGTGGTCTTGGCATCCTGCAGGGTCCCGCTCCTGGTGATCTTCTCCACGATGTTCTTGTGCTTTTCCGGGTCCTTGGTGTGCACTTTGATGCCGACCTGGAGCTGCTTGGAATCACCCGTGACGGCGAAGGAGAACTGGGTGCCGAGGAGCGCCCGCAGATCATCGGCCGAGGAGATCCCGAAGTCTTCCAGCTGGCGTTGGCTTGAGGCAGGCAGGGACTCGAGACTCTCCCAAGCCTTGTTCACGAGGTCGGGTGACGGGGAGAAGGCGAGGGAACCAAGCCAGTCAGCGGGCATGCTGCCAGCGAGGTCCTTGACATTCTCGCCACGGTCCTTGATCTCGTCCTTCTGCCAAGTGATGGTTCGCAAGGCGATGGCCCCGTCCTGCACCTTGAGGCCTGCCGCAAAGCGTGATTCGAGAATACCGGCGGTGTTGATTTCTTGGGAACCGAACTGCTTGATGAAATCCGAGGAAATCCATGCAGTGGCGAGGAAACCGTCTCCCAGTTTGCCCATGTCCGCCTTGTAGGATTCGACGGAGGTGATGTTGTCCTTCAGGGAGGACTCGCTGATGTCGCTCTTCTCGTCGTTTGTGATCACCATCAGGTCGTCGACGAAGATCTTTTTACCCTTGATGTGCTTGTCGGCGAAGGCCTTGGCGGAGTCCTTGTTAGTGACTTGGACGGAGAAGACGTACGAGCTGGATCCGGAGCTGCTTCCGGAATCCTTCCCGGGCAGGGCCGCGATGGCAGCGGAGTCACCAAGCCACGGTTTCACCTCGGATTCGTAGTCCGGGGCGCTCTTGGCGCTCTTGGCCAGCACGGACCAGAGAGCCTTCTTGTAGTCGTCCCCGGCGTCGTTGGCCTCGTCCTTCAGGAAGGGGAATTTTGCTGCGAGTTCCTTGACCGCCAACTTGTCGCCCGCGGACGGGTTCAGGTTCACCTCGAACACCGCCAAGGCGTTGGACGGGATGCCCTTGGCCGCGGCGGGCGCAGCCCCTCGCAGCAACGACCAGACGAGGAAACCGCCTCCGGCGAGCAGGGCGAGGGCGAGGACGCCTGCGATGATCGCCGTCTTCTTGGACTTGCGCTTGGCCGGGGCGGGGACACCGCCCGGGGGCAGGAGAACTCCCTGCGGCGGCTGGGGTCCCTGCGGGTAATTTCCTTGCTGGGGAGGTCCTTGATAGTTCTGACTCATTGTTCTGTCCCTCCGAATCGGGAAACTAAAACTCTCACCAGAATAGCCAAGCCGTCAAGGCGGAGGTGCGCCTGGCCCGCTGAGGGTGCCGGCCGCCGGGATCAGTGGGAGTACTTGGCGAGTGGCTCGGTGTTGCCCCCGATCACGGTTTTGAAGACCTCCTGGCTTGCCTCCTTGTCCCAGAGCATCACGCTCTGGCCGCCGCGGTTGGCGTTCGCGTCGGCGACGGGCACGCTGAGGGAATACCCGGATCCCGTGGCGGAGCTGAGGAACACCCCGACTCCTCCCAGCACCTCACCGAAGCCGGTCTCGGAGCCCCGCCCCAGGGTATGGGCTGCCGCCATGTTCAGTTTCCAGTAGGAGATGGGATTGATCAGGGTCAATGGATTCAGAGCCTTCTTCGCGACCTTCCCGATCACCTCGCGTTGGCGCATCATGCGGCCGATGTCGCCGGTCTGGTCGGACTTGCGCATCCGGACGTAGCCGAGGGCCGTCTTCCCGTTGATGTTCTGGCACCCCGCCTGCAGCTCCAGGTGGGCGTCCTTGTCGCTGATGGCCTTCTCCGGGCAGATCTCGATGCCGCCCACCGCATCCACGGCCTCGACCACCCCGAGGAAACCGACCTCGAGATAGCCGTCGATCCTGATCCCGGTGTTGGCTTCTATGGTCTGAATCAGCAGCGGCGCCCCGCCCCAGGCGTAGGCGGCGTTCAACTTCGCCTTGCCGTGTCCGGGAACATCGATCCAGGAGTCGCGGGGCAGCGAGATCATGGCGGACTTTCCGGAGGGGGGCTTGTACAGCAGCATCATGCTGTCCGTGCGCTGTCCCTCGGTGTCCCCGGTACCGAGTTCGCCACGCTGCTGTTCGGTGAGTTTTTCGCGCCCGTCCGAGCCGACCAACAGCACGGCGGTGCCGGGTTGTTCGGCGGGCCGGTCGCCCCCGGGGGTGGTCGGCACCACGGTGCCAATGGTCCAGGCGTAGATGGGGGTTCCGATCATGAACGCCACCCATGCGAGGACCAGGATGAGAACCAGACGCCTGATCGGATGCCGACGCCTCGGGCTGCGAACCTTGGGCGGGCGGGTAGGTGGTGGGGGCTGGGTGAATCCCTGCGAGAGCTGCTGCGGTGTTGCAGGCCGGGAAGGCATTGGCTGCCCGGCGTCCCGAGCTGCCGCGCCGGGGTAGGACGACGACTCCTGCCAGGGCGATGGCTGGCGGGGAGGGTAGGGCGGTGGCTCCTGCCTGGGCGACGGCTGGCGGGGAGGGTAGGGTGACGGTTCCGGCTGGGGCGACGACGGATACCCGCGAGTCCGGTCCGGTTCCTGGTCGCGGCGGTACAACCAGTCGAGATCGGAATCGTGTTTGTGGTCGCTCATGGTTTGCAAGGTTACCCTTCGGGTGGATTGACCAGTTCGGCGGCGTGCCTGCCAGTGAGGCGGCCACCAGCGGTTCACTCTTGTAAAAGGTCCCACGGACGGGGGCGCCCATGGCGCGAATGTCCGAGGCACACCGGCCGCGTAATTCCCGCCGGGCGCGCGATCTGGTGCAATCCTCGTCGTTCACCCCACCGGTTCGTGGCCGTGGTGGTTGCTGCGACGGCCTCATCCGCCCGTGGTGCCACTGAAGTCCCTGTCACCTGCCCATGGAGCCGCCATGACCGCCCCCGATGCCGCCGTACGGAACAGACGCGCCATCGGGCTCATCCTGCTGACGGTCTTCTTACCCGGAGCCGCCCAGTACGTGGCGGGAAACCGTGGGGTGGGGCGGGTGGCTCTGCGGATCTGGGTCGCGCTCGTCGCGTTCGCGCTGCTCACCGGGCTGGGATTGTTGTTCTGGCGGGGACCGACCGTCGGGTTCCTGCTCAACGGAATGGTCACCGTGGTCATGAGGATCCTGGTGTGGCTGGTGTTCCTGGGCTGGCTGGGATTGTTGTTCGATGCTTGGCGCCTGTCGAGGCCTCCGGACCTGAAACGTCGTGCCCGCCTGATCCTGACCGGGGCCTGTGTCACTCTGGCCGTGGCTGCCGGTCTGGGCACCAATCTGCTCGCCAGCGCCTTCACCGCCGCCGGGTATGTCTCCGACGTCTTCACGGGCGGTGGTGACACTCAGGCCAAGCGGGGCCGCTACAACATCCTGCTGCTCGGCGTGGATGCAGCAGCCGACCGGGAGGGGCTTCGACCCGACTCGATCAATGTCGCCTCCATCGACGCGGAATCGGGACGCACGGTCGTGTTCGGGCTGCCCCGGAACCTCGTCGGTGTCCCCTTCCCGTCATCGTCACCGCTGGCGAAGCTCTATCCCGACGGTTTCCGGTGCGGGGAGGAGTGCATGCTGAACGGCGTCTACGCCCTGGGGCAGGAACACGCCGACCTCTACCCGGGCAGGGAGGCTGGCCTGACCGCCATGAAAGAGGCGGTCTCGGAGACTTTGGGACTGGAACTCAACTACTACGCCATGGTGGACCTCGCCGGGTTCCAGAAACTCGTCGACGCCATGGGTGGGATCAACCTAGACATCGGGAAACGGGTGCCGGTCGGAGGGGTCGGGTCGGAGGTCTACGGCTGGATCGAGGCGGGGACAGACGTCCACCTCGACGGCTATCACGCGCTGTGGTTCGCCCGCTCCCGGGCCGATTCCGACGACTATGAGCGCATGGCGCGGCAGAAATGCGTGATGGCCGCCATGGCCAAACAGCTCGACCCGGGGACCGTCGCGGCCAGGTTCGTCGACCTCGCCGAGGCAGGCAGCGACATAGTGCGTACCGACGTCGGAACAGATCAACTGCCGGAGCTGGTGGGGCTGGCGATCAGGGGTAAGGCCCTGCCGATCGAATCCGTCAACTTCGCCCCGCCCTTGATCCGCACGTCCTCCCCGGACTTCAGCCTGATCCGCAGAACCGTGGCCGAGACCATCGAGGCGTCGGAGGCCAACGAGGCATCCGCCACCCCCACGAGCAGCAGCATTCCTTCCCCGACCAGCGCATCCCCGGCCCCTACGGGGAGAACTTCCTCCGCAGGTGCCGGGACCAGCAGCGGAACCAGCTCATCACCGAGCCCGACGTCAAGTTCCGGGACACCTGTTTGCCGGGTAAGTTGATCGCGTGATTCCCGAACCCGTCAGTGTCGTCATGCCCGTCCGCAACGAGGAGCCGCACCTGGAGGCCGCCGTGGGGCGGGTGCTGGCTCAGGGATATGGGGGCGAACTGGAGGTGGTGCTCGCGGTGGGGCCGAGCAGCGATCGCACCCGGGAGATCGCCGGCTCCTTGGCGGCGGCCGATGACCGTATCGTCGTGGTGGACAACCCGACGGGCTTCACCCCGGCCGGTCTCAACCGGGCCATCGACGCGGCCAGCCACGGGATCATCGTCCGTGTCGACGGTCACGCTGAGCTGTGTCCCGGCTACATCGCAACCGCGGTGGAAACCCTTCGGTCAACGGGGGCCGCGAATGTCGGTGGCCTGATGGATGCCCAGGGATCCTCACCCTTCGAGCAGGCCGTCGCGGCAGCCTACAATTCGCGTCTGGGTCTTGGTGGTGGCGGGTTCCATCTGGCCACCACGCCCGCCGGGCCCGCGGACACCGTCTTCCTGGGTGTTTTCCGCCGCGATGTCCTGGAGGAGGTCGGTGGTTTCGATGAATCCCTGCACCGCGCCCAGGACTGGGAGCTCAACTACCGGCTTCGTCGCGCCGGCCACGTGGTGTGGTTCACTCCCGAGCTGAGGGTCGTCTACCGCCCCCGTTCCAGCCTGCGGGCCCTGGCGAGGCAGTTCCACCTGACGGGACGGTGGCGGCGGGAAGTCATCAGGCGACATCCTGACACCGCGAACCGTCGCTACCTCGCCCCGCCCGCTGCCGTCCTGGGCACGGGCGTCGGGTTGGGAGCCGGAATGACCGGGGTGTGGCTGCGGCGCCCCTGGTTGGCCGCCGTGCTCGTCTTCCCGATGCTGTACCTGGGTTTCCTCGTCTTCGCGACCCTGACCATGCGCGACGTGCCGGCGGCGGCGCGGCTCCGGTTGCCCATGGTGCTGGCAACCATGCACCTGGCCTGGGGAACCGGGTTCCTCAGGGGGCTTCCTCGACGCGGGTGAGGAGGGCCTTCTCCTCGGCGGCGATCCGGGAGACGCGCTCGGGCAGGGCGCCTGTCACCACGACCGTCGAGCCGCCCCCCAGAACCGGGGAGACCAGCAACATCCGTACGCTCTCCCAGCCTGGGGGTGGATCCGTGAACAGGAGCCGCCGATCCGATCCCGGGAAGCGCTCCAGCCCCGCATGGGTGATGTCCGGCAGCCATGCTGGAGTGTCCGGGGAAACGGGTTCCTCCCAGTGTGTGTCCGGTTCCGCCAGCACCTCCGCGTAGTCCGTGCAGTCCGCAGGAAGATCCGGGAGGCCCAGCCCGAGGGGGTGCAGCGAACACATCACGGTGACGGGACCCCTGATCTCGCTCGCCGGACCGACCACCGCGAGTACCGCCTCGCCGCCATTCCGTTCCGCCACGGGGCAACCACGTTGCCAGATCGCGGCCACCCACACCGCAGTGACCCAGTGCCCTGGGGCGGTGTTCACCAGGTCCAGATGAACAGGTTCCCCGTTTTCCACGCCGAGTGCCTCCAACATGTTCACGGTCTTGTCCACCCAGTTGGAGAAGGTCGTCCCGGACAACTCCACCCGCGAACCAGCGGTTTCGTCGTAATGGGTGAACAGCGGCGCGGCCCCGGAGCGTCTGCGAAGTTTCTCGGTGAACATGGCCCGATGCTAGGTCCTGTTGAGGGAGTCGCGCCGCTCGCCTCCTTGGAACCATCCGGATTTCCTTCGTGCCCGGCGGACGATACCCTGCTCCACTAGAGTCTTGGCATGCGCTACGTGGTGATAATGGCGGGCGGCTCGGGCACGAGGTTGTGGCCCCTTTCGAGACAAGGAACGCCCAAGCAGCTTCTGGAGCTTTTCGACGGGCGGAGCCTGTTGCGGCTCGCCTACGAGCGGGTGGTGGGCATGATCCCGGACGACCGGATTCTCGTGTGCACATCCCGTGCCTATGTGGATGTCGTTGCCAGACAGCTTCCCGAGCTACCGGGGGAGAACTTGCTTGGGGAACCCGTCGGCCGTGATTCACTGAGTGCCGTGGCATGGTCTGCTGCGGTCCTCGAACGACGCGACCCGGAGGCCGTCGTCGCAATGCTCAGTGCTGATCACATCATCACCCCGGTCGAAGGATTCCGCACCACCTTGGAACGCGCCTTCGAAGTGGCGGAGACCCGGCCCCGGGCACTCGTGACGATGGGAGTTGTCCCGACCGAACCCCACACGGGATTCGGCTACCTGCACCGGGACGGGCGCGTTGACGAGAAGTTGGATGCCTGGCGGGTCTCGGAGTTCAAGGAAAAGCCGGACCTCCGGCTGGCCGAGTACTACGTGACGTCGGGGGAGTACTGGTGGAATGCGGGGATGTTCGTGTGGCGCGTGAAGACGTTACTGGACCAGTTGGAGGGGCTGGTGCCGGACACGGCCAAGAAAGTGCGCAGAATCGCTGCTCATAATGAGCTGCTGGATGAGCTGTTCCCCACCCTCCTGAAGACCTCCGTCGACTATGCGGTCATGCAGCCGGTTTCCTCCGGCAAGGGGAGCGCAGAGGTGCTTGCGGTCGCGCTGGACGTTTCCTGGGCAGATGTCGGCAGCTACCGGAACCTCGCTGAGCAGTTCTTGCTGGATGAGCACGGAAACCGGGTTGACGGACGCAACATGAGCTTGGACTCCTCGGGCTGCGTGATCATCAACACCGCTGGTGAAGGGCATGTTGTGGCCGCCTTGGGACTCCGGGACACGCTTGTCGTGCACACCGCCTCAGCGACCCTCGTTGCCCCTCTGTCGGATGCTGGGAGGGTACGTGAGCTGGTGGAGCTGGTAAGCGATCGTTTCGGTTCCGAATACGCCTGACGGTACGGCAGCGGTACGTCTGGGGGCTTGGGGAAGAATCGGACACAACCGGCCCCAAGGAACGCGGGACGCGAGGACTTGGCCAAACGGAGGACAGTGGGGGCCTCGGATCCGGATTGTTCGTTCTTCTGGCACGAGTAGGATTAGGCCATACCTTCAACCTTCAACTTAATCAGCTGCTGGGGATTTTCGGCTCCTCGGTGGTGATGCCCATCGAAGCGGGGGGACAGCTTGGCGAAACGGTCGGCAGCGGTCCTGACGGTAAGAACGGGCGGGCGGATTCTCCTTGGGGTCCTGTCCTCCCGGGGTGGCGAACGGTTGGGGAAACGAGCTGGATTTGTCCGCCCGGCCCCGGTGCAAACCGACTCGCCGGACGGGCTTGACGCGAAGGAACCGCACGTGTGTAATTTGGGCCAGAGAGGGGGCAAAATGGACGACATCTGGACGTTGGGGGTGAACGCCGAGGATGAATTCGCCTGGCACCAGCATGCATTGTGTGCACAGACGGATCCAGAGGCATTTTTCCCGGAGAAGGGGGGGTCAACTCGTGAGGCGAAGCGTGTGTGCTCAAGCTGCACAGTGCGCGCCGAGTGCCTGGAGTACGCGTTGGCCAATGATGAACGATTCGGGATTTGGGGTGGACTTTCGGAACGCGAGCGCCGGAAGTTGAAGCGCCAGGCCATTTGAACCAGCTGCCTGACTCGTCAAGTCGCCGGGTGGGCTATCGTCAGGGTTGTGTGTTCCCCCGGGTATCGGGGGCCTGCTGACAGGAGGAACCGGCTTGACGAGTCAGGCGATGACAGACGACCTCTGGGCCTGGATCGACGAAGAGCCGGAGCCCGAGCCACTCGAGACGATAGATTCCCGCATGGTGGCCGCGGTGATGGTGGTGCACAACGCGGAGGAGTGGTTACCACGCCAGCTGAGGGCTCTGGCGGCGTTGAATCCCCGGCCGGCGATGCTTGTCGCGGTGGACAACGGATCAACAGATTCATCGCGACAACTGCTGGAGCAGGCCCGCGCGACGGGAGTCATAAGCGGCGTGCTGGACGGTGGGAAAAACCTCGGTTTCGGAGAGGCGGTTGCTGCCGCACTGCCACCTGACGCGCCATGGATCTGGCTGTTGCACGATGATTCGGTTCCCCGGCCCGATACACTGGGCCAGCTGTTGCGGGGCGCGACCAGGACGGGGGCAGCAGTCCTGTACCCGAAATTGCTTCAGCCGCGCCGTCGCAACTATCCCGAGACACTCGCCGAGATCGGGCAGTCGATCACCCCGACGGGAAGACGTGTGGCCATTGTCGACAACGGGGACATCGATCAAGGACAGGAAGTCTCGGAACCGGTGTTGGGCGGATCGACCGCAGGAATGCTGATCCGCGGCGACGTCTGGCGTCAGCTCGGTGGCCTGGCCCCGGAGCTGCCGTTGCACCGTGACGGGGTGGATTTCGGGTGGCGCGCCAACGAGGCCGGACACAAGGTGGTCACCTGGCCGGAAGCGGCCCTGACGCATCGCCAGTCCGGCAGGACGGGGGAACGACGCAGTGCTTTCGCCCGGGAATCACACGAGATCGATCGTCTCGCCGCTCTCCGGGTGGCGGCCGCTCGCGGCACGAAACCGGTCTCGACCGCCCGGCTGGTGATCGGAAGCTGGTTCCGGGCCATCGGGTTCCTTCTGGCCAAGTCCCCCCGACTCGCGGGCGCCGAGCTACGGGCCATCCGCAGGTTCACATCCACCCGCAACCAGGTGAAGAGCCTGGCGGCTCGCTCGGTGGGCAACGTGGATGTCTCCCGCCTGCTGCCCAGACGTTACTGGTCCGTGCGCAATGCGCTGGACCGGCTGGGAGCGGACCTTGCCGACCGGTACCGGGACTTCACGAACCAGGAATCCGGGTTCAGCATTGACGAGATGACCGGGGACGATTTCGCCGGCGGGCCCTCGCAACGCCGGTTCCTGGCTCCCCTGGCGATCCTGACGTTGCTGCTGCTCGTGGCAGGGGGTGTGGCGCTGCGGAACCTGTTCGGGCTCGGGGACGTTTTCGGTGGTGGTCTGCTTCCGGCTCCCGACGGCATCGGTAAGGCGTGGGAGGCTGCGCTGAGCCCGACCACCGGTCTTGCGGGCTCCGATGCACCCTGGCTCCTGGTCGGGGCTCTGCTGTCCACCCTGTCATTCGGCAGCCCACAGTTGCTGATCTTCCTGGCCCTGGGGCTGTCGCCCCTACTGGCGGGCCTGTCAGCGCATGCTTTCCTGCGCCGTTTCGAGGTGCCCCGCACCACATCGGCGATCACTGCCGGGACCTGGGCCGGGGCGGTGATCCTGCTCGGCCTGGTGACTGCAGGCGACACGGCGGGCATGGTGCTCGCCATCGTCCTGCCACAACTCGCCTCCTCCATTCACCGGATTGCCATTGACGACAGCGTCGGGGCCGAACGACTCCGGGCGCCCGCCAGCGCCGCTGCGTGGCTGCTGGTCGGAGCCGCGGTATGGCCTGTGCTCCTGGTCCTGGCGGTGATCGGGGGGATTATCTGGGTGATCCGAGACCGCTTCGTCTGGTTGCCCGTGTTGATCGTGCTCGTTCTCCCAACCGCTTTCCTGGTCCCGTGGATCCCGTCGTTGATGACCCACCCGAGCCGTCTTCTCACCGGGCCCGACCCGCTGGCCTGGCCCGCGTGGCCGCCGGCCTCGCTGGCCACCCTGTTCGGCCGGATACTGCCCTCTGGGCTGCCGCTCTGGGCGAACATAGTTTTCTTCGCAGTTCTGGGACTGGTGGCGTACTACGCCATCTGCACGATCCGAAGCACACGAATCCGTCTGCTCTCGATCACCGGGATCGGGCTTCCGCTCATCGCGGGGGTGGTGCTCTCCCGAATCGCCTTGCCGGTGAGTGGCGGCGAAGCGCGGGCCCTGCTCTCGGGCTGGGCCCTGCTCACGGTGGCAGGCCTGCTCGCCCCGGTTGTCGCCATGAGGCTCCGGGGAGAGAAGGCCGGAGCGGATCTGCGCGTCCTGCTCGCCTGTCTTTCCGCGGTCTCGCTGCTGGCGGTCGGTGTCTGGGCCGTGATCGGTTTTGCAGGTCCCGTCTCCAACCACCCCTCCGAGCTCGGTTTCGCCCGTGGTGTGGTGGTCTCGGAGCGTCAGACCCGGGTCCTGATGATCGAGACCAAGCCCGACGGGGGACTGAGATGGAACGTGGTCGATTCCTCCCAGCCCAGCTGGGGCACGGCCGAACGCAACCCGGTGGGGGCCTTCCACGACGACTTTGCAATTCTCGTGCAGCTGCTCGGTGGTGGTGACGCGCCAGAGAACCTGGCTGACCGCCTTCAGGACCTCGGTGTCAGTCACGTGTGGATGAAAGGATTCAGCACCGAACAACTGGCGGCCGTCGGGAACGCGGCAGGCCTGACGCGTTCCCCAGTGGACGGAGACACCGTCATCTGGACGGTGGTGGAGCTTCCCTCCCGTGTGCACATCGTCGACGAAAACGGCAGCAAAGCCATCCTGGACGGGACCGTCACGGCCGCCGAGACCGAACGTCGCCTGGTGCTCGCCGAACCCCCGGATGACCGGTGGCGGGTCCGCATCGATGGACAGGAACTCGCGCAACTCTCCGAGAGTGGGAAGGCGACCTTCGTCGTTCCCGCGGGGCTCGCAGGAAGGGTGACCTGGGGCATGGCCCCGGCATGGTGGATGTTCGGCCTGCAGGCCGGTGTGGTCGTGTTGATTATCGGCCTGGCGGCCCCCACGATCGGAGGCTCCTCGGGGGCCCGGCGCGGACTGGAGGACTGAAGATGCGACGTGTGCTCGAGACGCTACTGGGTTTTGCGGTTCTGACCGGCGTGGTCGTCGGGATAACCGCCCTGACACCGGCCGAACTGCCCAGGGCCACTACGGTCGAGGCGGTTCGCTCCACGAAGGTGGTGTGCGTGCCCGCGGCCTCCGGCGCGACGGTGGTGGTGGACAACGCCACGACGGTTACCCCGCTGGGCGGCTCCGCCACCGAGACGAAACGCACGGTGCTCACGGGACAGGAAACCTCCGTGGTCGCTGAAGGCACGGAGGGGCCGGTGGGTGGGGCAATCTCCGGATCCGGTGCCGTGCGGACCCTCACCCAGTGCGTCAAGCCTGTCTCCCAGGGCGTGATTGCGCTCCCGGCCACGGCGGACACGCAGCTCAAGATCGTCAACCCGGACGCATCCGAAGCGGCGATCGACCTGACCCTGTACGGTGCGGAGGGAGAGATCCAGGCCCTTGGGGCCCGGGGAATCACGCTCGCCGCCTATCAGGAACGCACCATCGCCCTGTCCGTCCTGACCGAGAAGGCAACCCCGGTGGGGGTGTCCTTCCAGGCCAGCCGAGGCCGTGCCGCGGTGATGGCCATCACCCAGACCCAGAACAGCGGGACGGCGGCCGGGCCCTCGCAGCTGAGCACATCCCACCTCCTGCCCGGAATCCCGGCCGGGGCGACCAGCTCCGTCGTCGTGCTCGCCAACCCCAGCGAGACGCGGATCACCGCCAACCTGACGGCCTACGGAACCACACCCGCCTACCAGCCCCAGGGGGGCGGGAACATCAGCATCCCGCCGCACGCGAGCGTGTCGGTGTCACTGGAAAACGCCCTGCTCGGTGAGGCATCGGCCATTCAGGTCAATTCCGACGCCCCCGTGATGGCCGGCATGGCGTTCACCCTGGGAGACTCCGCCCAGGTGGCGCCTGTCGACGCGGGGACGCCCTTGGGTACCTTCACCTCACCCGGTGGCGTGCTGCAGCTGACGAACCCGGGGACGGCCGACGTGCAGGCCACGGTCACGGCCACCGGGGCCGGGGGAGCCGAGGAGGAGGCCACGGTCACGGTGGGCGCCGGACAGACCGTTGTGCACACACTCCCCGCGACCACCGAGCAGGGACAGCGGGTCACGGTCAGCTCCGGCCAGCCGCTGTTCGGAGCCGTCGTCTCCTCCGGCGAAGCAGGTTCCTGGGCGGCTCCCCTGGAACCGATGACCGCGGGGGAGAGCCCACCGCTGGCTGCCGAGCTCGACCCCGAACTACACTGAGCCAGGAAATAGAGTCCGACCTCCTGGTGATGCCCCGGCTGATGTCCTCGGGCCACTGCGTGCATTGAATGGTCTCTGGTGATCTTGCCAAATCACGATAGGAGGGCGGGGGTCGTGACGGCAACACCCCTGCGGTCGGACAACCTGAGCTACACCATCGAGGGTGGTGAGGTGCTCGTGATCGCCGGTGCGAACGGCTCGGGCAAGACAACGGCCATGGAAATTCTGTGCGGGCTGGGTCCGTCCAACCTCGGACCGGGTGGAGTTGCTCGGACAGCCCGTCGTTCCGGGTGGGGCGCACAGAAACCGGATTGGGTGTCCAGCTGCAGGTCGGTGGGCTGTCCCAACGACCCGGGGCCGCGAGGCCCTGAAAGCGGTCGAGTGCCTGTACCGGGATGCCGGTGACGTCGATGTGATAGGCGATGCGCTCGGTCTGTGTTCAAGGATGTCCCAGATGGCCGGTCAGCTTTCCGGGGGAAGGCAACGGCGCTGGAAGGGCTTCCACAGATCCTGAGGGGCGTGCTCGCGTGGAATCCCTTGAAGCAGTGGTTCGACGTGCTGATCGGGATGTACACGAATCAACCGGTGGCGGCGGACGCGTGATGGAAACTGACGCTGGCCATTCCTCTGGGTCTGGTGACAACGCTGCTCGGCCTTCGGATCTGGATGAGGAAATGAAGGAATCCGCGGATCGGTTTCCCGGCCCCGGTTGTGGCAGTCTCGAAGAGATACCCGTTCGTGGGATCCCAAAGGTTTCAGTCCTCCCAATCGGTTGGGTCGTATCCCAGTAGGTCGCTGACGGGGCGGCCCGTGAGGGCGCTCAGCTGTTCCACGATCGTGCGGTGGACCAAGGACTGCAGCGCAGACCGGCTGCTGGAGCGGTGCTCCAGCGGTCGTTCATAGATAACGATCTGGGCGGGGCGACCCTTCGACGGCTCCAGCGCGGCTGACATGGGTACCCGGTCCCCGGACCAGGCGGTTTTCAACAGAGGCACGTCCTCGACCCCGACGACCATGCCGTCGAGGGCGTGCGGGTCGACCTCGGCGATGGTGGCGAGCGCATGTTTCACGCACTGGTTGAAATACTCGACCCGGTTCGGAGGGCGCAGCGGAACGGTTTTGCGGTTGTTGGAATCCGGTAGGGCAACAGGTCCGTGCATTCCCCGGTCGTGACGGTCGCGGCTGCGTGGCATGCGGTAACTCTAGCCGCGGAAAGCGGTAGGCTTCGAAGGTGCGTCGTTGTTCCCGGACTGCCTGCGGCATGCCTGCCGTGGCCACACTCACCTACGTGTACGCGGATTCGACAGCGGTGCTGGGGCCACTGGCCGATGCCGCAGTACCCGGGGCCTTCGACCTGTGCGCCGAACACGCATCCCGCACCTCCGTTCCGATGGGATGGGAGGTGATCCGGCTTCCCCTGGATCGCAGGCGGAACGAGCCCGAGGCCGACGATGAACTCGTGGCCCTCGCGAACGCCGTCCGGGAGATTGGGCTGCGCGACGAGGAGGACATCCCGACCACCCCCGTGGACCGCGCCCCGGCCCCGAAACCCAAGCCCCGCAGCACCGGCAGACGGAAGGGCGGGCATCTGCGTCTGCTTCCCACCGTGGAATGAGCTACGGGCAAGGTGACGGACGGTAAGCTCGGGGCGTGCTTAAGGAGCAGATCTTCAAGGCCAATGACATCCGTGGCGTCGTGACGGGGCCGGATCCGGAACTGGATCTCGACGGGGCTCGCAGGTTGGGCGTCGCTTTCGTGGAGCTGCTCGACCTCTCCGGCGGAACCCTCGTCATGGGCCACGACATGCGGCAGCTCGGGGAGGAGCTTTCCGCGGCCTTTGCGGACGGCGCGCGCAGGGCCGGCGCCTCGATCATCGATCTCGGGCTCACGTCCACCGACCTGCTCTGGTTCGGTTCCGGGCAGCTGGACCTGCCCGGGGTGCAGTTCACCGCCAGCCACAACCCTGCCAGGTACAACGGCATGAAGTTCTGCCTGGCCGGTGCCTCTCCGGTGCGCCCTGGTTTCACCGCCGAGCTGCGGGAACGCGCCGCGACGGCGGTCATCGGGGAGAAGATCGTGGGCGGTTACGAAGAACGCGACCTGACCGCCGATTTCGTGTCCCACCTGGATCATCTGGTGCCGATGTCTGGGCAACGGCGGCTCAGGGTTGTGGTGGATGCCGGGAACGGTATGGGTGGGTTAATCGTTCCCGCGGTCCTGGCTGATCGTGAGGTGGATCTGATCGGTTTGTACATGGATCTGGACGGTACCTTTCCCAACCATCCCGCGAACCCCCTGGAACCGGAGAACCTGGTTGATGCCTGCTCCGCGGTGCGTGAACACTGCGCGGACCTCGGGCTGGTCTTCGATGGTGACGCGGACCGGTGTTTCCTGATCGACGAGAGGGGCGAGGTGGTCGATCCGTCGGTTGTGACCGCGATGATCGCGGTGGCGGAGCTCTCCAAGGAAACAGGGGGAGCGGTCGTGGTCAATGCGATCACGTCGCAGGCGGTGGCCGATGCAGTGGCGGGGCTCGGGCGCGTGGAGGTCTCGCGCGTGGGGCACACATTCGTCAAGGCTCTCATGGCCGAGAAGAACGCCGTCTTCGGCGGCGAACACTCCGCCCACTACTACTTCCGTGATTTCTGGGGGGCCGACACGGGAGTGCTCGCCGCCCTCCACGTCCTGGAACAGTTGCGATCCTCGGCCGAGCCGCTGTCGGTAATCGCCGCCCGTTTTGACGGTTACGAGCGTTCCGGCGAGATCAACTCCATCATCGCTGATCACCGGGCCGCGATGGAGCGCGTCGCCGAGGCGTTCGGGGGACGGGGCGACAGGGAGTACTGGGACGGGTTGACAATCCGTGATGAGCTGGCGGGATGGTGGATCAACCTGAGACCCTCCAACACCGAGCCGTTGCTGCGGCTCAACGTCGAGGCCCGGGACACCGAGACCATGATCCGGCTGCGTGACGAGGTGCTGGCCATCGTCCGCGCGGATGAAGGAGGAACCGATGAGTGAAGCCGCCTTGGAACTGTCGACGGAGTTCCTGGCCATCGCCGCCTGCCCTGCGTGTCATGCCAAGTTCGCCGTCGACTACGAACGCTCGGAGCTGGTCTGCACCTCCGCGGCCTGCGGACTGGCCTATCCTGTGAAGGACCGCATCCCGGTCCTGTTGATCGACCAGGCACGAAACACCCAGTGAGGTTCTCGGATGACGCGCAGATGGTTCGATGACTCTCGTCTGGAGTCCGATGGCCTTGCCGACGACGAGTCGCTGTGGTGGCTCGCCTCGGCCGGAGCGCGGATCCGACGTGCAGCGTTGAGCGAACCCGCGGGAAGACTTGCCCGCGCCGACCGGCCGCGCGGAGTGCTCGTGCTTGGCGCGGAGGCGCGGCTGGTGCGGGCCGTCCTGGAACCCGCCTGCCCCGTGCCGTTCATGGCTTGGCCCGGCCCCGCCCTGCCCGCATGGGTCGGGCCGCTCGACCTGGTGGTCGCTCTCGGTTCCCGCGATGCCCCGGCCTGGGAGGTGCGCAGCCTCGCCGAGGCCATCCGTAGGGGAGCCACCGTCATAGCCGCCGCCCCGGAGGAGTCGGCGCTGGCCGCAGCGAGCGCGGGTCCCCTGACCACCCACCTGCCCACCCCGCCCGATGACCCCATGGCAGCGGCCATCGCGGTGCTGGCGTTGCTGGGCCAGCTGGACCTGGGACCAGCCGTGGACGTGGAGCTCGCCGCATCGGCGGCGGATGCCGTGGCAGTTCGTTGTTCCCCGGCACGCCCCCTCGGGGACAACCCGGGTAAGGACCTGGCCGTGGGCCTGGCCGATTCGTTTCCCCTGGTGTGGGGAGGGACGACCCTGGCGGGGCGCGCCTCCCGGCGGATCGCGGAGACGTTGCGGCGGGCCAGCGGGCGACCAGCCCTGGCGGCGGACGCCGAGGAATTGGAGGCGGTGCTGCTTGGCACTCCCCGGCGCGACGTGTTCACCGATCCGTTTGAACAAGATGCCGAGATCGGTCCCGCACTGTTGCTGCTTGACGCGGACCAGGTGCCGGAACCGGTGACGGAAACGGCCCGGAGACTGATGCACCTGGCCGACGGCGTCGGAGTGCGGGTTTGTCACATCAGCTCTGGCATGGCGGAGCTGGGAGCCTCTGATCTGGAACGCTACGTCACCTTACTGCTCCAAGGACGTTACGCCGCCACCTACTTGGGTCTCGGCCTGGCTGAGAGCCGGAGCTGAGCGGGGAGACGTGGGGGTCGTTCCGAGAACGGGAGGGCCAGAGAAACGTCGCCCGGAGGCGCTGACACGACATCCGAATCTCGTTTCGCCGGGCACAATCGCGGACGTGGGCGTAAACTCCGGGGCGTGACATTTGACTTCCGTGTAGCAGACCTGTCGCTGGCCGATTTCGGCCGCGAGGAGATCACCCTGGCCGAACACGAGATGCCCGGCCTGATGGCCATGCGCGAACGATACGCGGCCTCGAAGCCATTGGCGGGTGCTCGCATAGCGGGATCAATCCACATGACCGTCCAGACCGCGGTGCTGATCGAGACCCTCGTGGCGCTCGGAGCGGAGGTGCGGTGGGCGTCCTGCAACATCTTCTCAACCCAGGATCACGCGGCGGCCGCCGTCGTCGTCGGCCCGGGCGGCACCCCCGAGGACCCGAGGGGTGTGCCCGTTTTCGCGTGGAAGGGCGAAACGCTTCAGGAGTACTGGTGGTGCACCCGCCAGATCCTCGACTGGCCGGGCGAGACGAACCCCAACCTGATCCTCGACGACGGCGGCGACGCCACCCTGTTCGTCCACGAGGGCGTCGCGGCCCAGCGCGCTGGGGCCGTGCCCGCCGATGACCCAGCAGATCCGGAGGAGACGCTCGTTGTCAAGGCCGCTCTGCGTGAGGCGCTGGGGCAGCTGGACTTCGAGGCCCTCGCTGCGGGCATCCTCGGGGTCACGGAGGAAACCACCACCGGTGTCCACCGCCTCTACGAGATGCACCGCAACGGCACCCTGCTGTTCGGGGCCATCAACGTCAACGACTCGGTAACCAAATCCAAGTTCGACAACAGGTACGGCTGCCGCCACTCCCTGGTCGACGGCATCAACCGCGCCACAGACGTCCTGATCGGCGGCAAGGTGGCCGTGGTCTGTGGTTACGGCGACGTGGGCAAGGGCTGCGCCGAGTCACTGCGCGGCCAGGGCGCGCGGGTCATCGTCACCGAGGTGGATCCGATCTGCGCCCTGCAGGCGGCGATGGACGGCTTCCAGGTGTCACGACTCGAATCGGTGGTGGGGATCGGTGACATCTTCGTCACCGCCACTGGGTGCCGTGACGTCATTCTTGAGGAACACATGGCCCGGATGAAACACCAGGCCATCGTCGGCAACATCGGACATTTCGACAACGAGATCGACATGGCCGGGCTCTCCGCTCGGAAGGACGTGACGAAGGTCGAGATCAAACCGCAGGTGGCCAAGTGGATCTACCCGGACGGACACGCGGTGATCGTGCTCAGCGAGGGCCGGTTGTTGAACCTCGGCAACGCTACGGGACACCCGTCTTTCGTGATGAGCAACTCGTTCACCAACCAGGTGCTGGCCCAGATGGAGCTGTTCACCCGGCCCGAGGCCTACCCACCCGGCGTGTACCTGCTTCCGAAACACCTGGACGAGGAGGTGGCACGCCTTCACCTGCCGTCGCTGGGGGTGGAACTGAGCACCCTGACCCAGGCGCAGGCCGACTACCTGGGGGTTCCGGTAGCAGGCCCGTTCAAGTCCGAGCACTATCGTTACTGACCCGCCGGTTGCGGCCCGGAAAGCCGGGCCGCAACCGCGGACGCGGTCACTTCCCGGGATCGCCCGGTTTCATGGACTGCCAGATCTCCTTGCATTCCGGGCACACCGGGTACTTGTCCGGGTTCCGGGAGGGCACCCAGACCTTTCCGCACAGAGCTACGACGGGGGTACCGGTCAACTTGGCCTTCTCCAGCTTCTTCGCCGGCACGTAGTGGCTGAATCGCTCGTGGTCATCGGAGTCCCGCAGTTCGGCGCGTTCGTCCAGAACCGTCTGGGAACCGGGGGCAAACTCACTCATGAATTCAATCCTAGACGTTGGAGAACATCGTGAACACCGGATCCCGTCGCGAGGGCACCACGGGTCTGCTGGTGGGGTTGCTGCTTGCGGTGTTCGCCATCGCCTTCCAGATGATCGGGGTCGCAGCGGCCCTGCCCGAGGCGATGCGCTCCCTCGACGCCGTCGCCCTCTACCCGTGGGCCTTTTCCATGGCCGTGACGGGAATGCTGACCGCGATCCTGGTGGCCGGGCGGCACTGCGACCGGCACGGTCCGCTGATGTCCATGGGTCTGGGCTTCGGCGCGATGCTCCTGGGACTTACCGCGGGTTCGCTCGCCACGGATGTCTGGATGCTGCTGACGGCCCGGCTCGTGCAGGGCCTGGGAGCCGGAGCCATCAACCTGACCCTCTACGTGGTCATCGCACTTGCGTTCCCCGCGGGACGACGCCCGGCGGTGCTCGCGATGCTCAGTTTCTGCTGGGTGCTTCCCGCGTTTCTGGGGCCCCCGATCTCGGCCGCTCTGGTGGCGGTGAACTGGCGTCTCAATTTCGCCGCGACGGTGCCCCTGCTGCTGATCGCCGCCGCCCTGACCTGGCCGCATCTGAAGGCCCTGCAGGAACGCAGCGAGCCTGATTCCGACGCTCCCGGGACCGTGTGGTGGGCGGTGGCGGCGGTGGCCGGGGCGCCGGCCCTGCTGCAGCTGGCCGGTCAGGGCCTCGGACACTGGAGCCTGCTGGCGGCGGCCGCAGGACTGGCAGCCCTGGGACTGGGAGTACCGAAAGTGCTGCCCCCACGGGCCAGAGCCCTGAGAAACGGACTCGGACCCATTATTGCCAGCCGCGCCGTCCAGACCGGGGTCTTCTACGCGGGGGAGGCGTTTCTGCTGCTCGGCCTGCAAAACCTGAGGGGGCTGGACACCTTACAGGCGGGCCTGGCCCTGACCATAGGAAGCCTTGGATGGAGTTTCGGCTCCTGGCTTCAGGCCCGGATAAGGCTGCGCCGCGACCGCATCATCACCGCCGGGACCTGTCTCGTTGCCCTCGGGATGGCGGGCATCACGGTTTTCCTGACCTGGGTGGGGGTGCCGTTGTGGATCGGTGTGGCGGCCTGGACCCTCGCCGGGTGCGGGATGGGACTGACCGTCTCCAGCACCGCCGTGGCCACCATGGCGTTGTCCAGCCCGCGGGAACAGGGACGCAACTCCGGTGCCCTGCTGGTGGCCGAGTCAATCGGGAGCTCGGTGATGACCGCGCTCACGGGGGCCTGCTACGCGGTGCTGCTCGCGGAGGGAGTGCCTGCTTTCGGATGGATCTTCCTCATGCTATTGGCGGCATCGGTGCTTGCCATCGCCACTTCGCTGCGGATCGGGCCGGTTCATGACGTTGCGGGGTGAGGGACACAGCCGCCGGTCTCGGTGGTTTCCGGCGGTTCAGGATGGCATCCTTGTGGCCATGCACTACTCCGCCCCGCAACCATCCGCTGGGTGGTACCCCGACCCAGCTGGTTCCGGCGATGAGCGTTACTGGGACGGCGCCAGCTGGTCCGACGTCACCCGGCCCGACAGCCGGCCGGCGAAACTCATCGGCCGCGGCGGCGGGGAACTCTCCAACACGATTGTGCAACCCTGGGCGGGCGTCAGATACGCGAGCTGGGGGGCGCGGGTGGCTGCCCGTGTCCTCGACGGGCTGATCCTGGCCATCCCCTCCTACCTGCTCATCGAACTGCTGACCCCGGGACTCTACGAACGCTTCGAGGCCTGGATGTACGAGCTGGTCAGGGCAGCGCAGGCCGGGAAAAGCTACCCGAGTGAGGTGCCCACGGAACTCCTCAGCTCCCTCACGACCGCGGGGATTGCCGTCATGGTGCTGGGTGTTCTTTACCGGGTTCTTCTCATCGCCGGTTTCGGCGCCACCCTGGGCAAGATGGTCATGCGCATCCGCGTGACCCGAACCGATGACCCCTCCGCGCGGACCCCCGGGTTCGTGCGTGCCCTGGCACGGACCCTGGTGGACGAACTCATCGGCTACTTCGGCGCTGCCCTGCTCTTCCTGCCGACGCTCCTCAATTATCTGATGCCGCTGTTCACCGAGAAAAAACAAACCCTTCATGACATGATGGCCGGCACCATCGTCGTCAAGAAGTGATCCTTGCCCAGCCAGGAGGAATGAAACCTTGTCACACCTGACCGCCGAGTTGGACGAGCTCGCGGAACGCTTTGGGATAGCCCGGGAGTTCTGGGACTGGAAAGGAAACCACACCCTCATATCGGAGGCCACCGTGATGGCGGTGCTCCGGGCCATGGGTGTTGAGGCCGATACCCCGGAGGAGCGCAGGAATGCGCTGGCCCGGTTCGACGAGCAGCACTGGCAGCGGGTCCTGCCGCCCTGCACCGTCGTCGAGGAGGGTGAAACGGTGCGGTTCGACGTGCACGTTCCGGCGGGATCTTCGGTATCCCTCGAAGTGGTCTTGGAAACCAAGGAAAGACGGTCCGCAACACAAGTGGACAACTGGACACCGGATCGAGAGGTGGCAGGGCAGCTCCGTGGCGAGGCCAGTTTCGAGGTGAAGGACCTGCCGCTCGGATACCACCGCGTGGAGGCCATATCCAGCGAGGGAACCGCTTCTGCCGCATTGATCGTCACCCCGGGTTTCGTGGGTTTCCCGCCCGGGATGCGCAACGATCGTGTCTGGGGATACGCCGCCCAGCTCTACAGCGTCACGTCGAAACGGTCCTGGGGACTCGGGGACTTCACCGATCTCGCTGACCTCGCCACCTGGGCCGGGAACGAGCAACAAGCGGGTTTCGTGCTGGTCAACCCGCTGCATGCGGCCCAGGTCGCGTCGCCGATCGAGCCTTCACCGTATCTGCCCTCCAGCAGGCGTTTCCTGAGCCCGCTGTACATCAGGCCCGAGGCAGTACCCGAATACGCCAACCTCCCCCAGCCGATACGGCGCCGGATCCGCAAGCTACGAAAGTCCGTGCGTGGCAATGGCGAGATCATCGACCGTGACACCGTCTGGGAGGGGAAACGGGAAGCGCTGTGGGAGCTGTTCCGGGCCGGACGCCGCCCCGCACGCCAGGTGTCCTTCGACGGATTCCGTCGCCGCGGCGGCAGCGCGCTGCGTGATTTCGCGGTCTGGAGTGCGCTCAGCGAGATCCACGGCACCGACTGGCGGCAGTGGCCCGACGAACTGCGCGACCCGCGTTCCACCGCGACGGAGGAGTTCGCTGCCGCTCGGGCCGAACGGGTGGAGTTCTTCGAATGGCTCCAGTGGACCGCCCAACAGCAGCTGTCGGCGGCACAGACCGCCGCGGAGGAAGCGGGCATGGGCATCGGTGTGCTTGCCGACCTGGCCGTGGGGGTCGGCAAGACCAGCGCGGAAACCTGGCTCATGGGCGACGTCTACGCCCCCGGCATCACCGTCGGAGCACCACCGGACCAGTACAACCAGGGTGGCCAGGACTGGGGACAACCCCCGTGGAATCCGCTGAAACTGGAGGAGTTGGAGTACGAGCCGTTCCGCGCCATGGTGCGGGCCGCCCTGAACCGTGTGGGTGGGCTCAGGATCGATCACATCATCGGTTTGTTCCGACTGTGGTGGGTACCCGAGGGACTCGAGCCCAGCGCGGGCACCTATGTCCGTTACAACCACGAGGCCCTGATCGGGATCCTGGCCCTGGAGGCGCATCGTGCCCAGGCCCTGGTCGTGGGGGAAGACCTCGGTACCGTCGAACCTTGGGTGCGCGAATACCTGTCACGTCGCGGCCTGCTGGGCACCGCAATCCTGTGGTGGGAATACGGAACCGACGGGCAGGTGCTGCCCCCGGAGAAGTGGCGTGAGTACTGCATGGCCTCGGTCACCACCCATGACCTGCCTCCGACCCTCGGATATCTCGAGAGTGAGCACGTCAGGCTTCGGGAACGGCTCGGGTTGCTGCTGGAACCGGTCGAGCAGGAACTCGCCGTTGCCGAACGGGAACGCGGCATGTGGGTGGAACGGTTGATCGCCTTCGGGGTCCTCGACGAGACCCTGGCGGGTGATCACGTCGAGGTGATGCTGGCCATGCACCGCTACCTGCGGCTGACCAACTCCAAGGTGTTGGTGGCCTCCTTGGCAGATACAGCGGGGGAGAAACGTGCTCAGAACCAGCCGGGGACGATGAACGAGTACCCCAACTGGCGGGTACCGCTCGCCGACTCCGAGGGGAAGTCCCTGAAACTGGAGGATCTGTTCACCGCCGACCTGCCTCGCCGGGTCGCGGACGTCATGAACGGTGACCGACAGGATTCTTGAGCCGTCTCCGGTTCCGATGTTTGGGTGTTCTCGCCGGGAACCCGGGGAGGTTCGTCTCCACGGGATCACAGATTCGTAGGTCTGGGGGCCGTCTGGTAAGGGTTGGTGGTCTGGGTTCCGGTGCCGTCGAGAATGATCGTCTCGATGGCGGGGTCGCCCCTGCTGATGCGCAACGCGGCCAGCGGAAGTTCCGCCAGCGACTCGCGGTGCCGGGTGCGCGCGTCCTCCAGGTTTCCCGGGAACACCCGCTGCCCGTCCTTGACGATGTCCACCAGGAGGCGACGGTGGTCGCCGGCATCGATCGGGGACGCACCCAGTCCGATGATCTCGGCTTCTGCGCGCCCGTTCTCACCCAGCCGGCGCATCGCGAACTTGCGCCCTCCCAGGGTGTTCTTGCCCCTGGATTTCTTTCCGACCGGTGCCATCGGCGCTTCCCGGTCTGCGGATTCGGAACGGGCCACGAGCTTGTAGACGAATCCGCAGGTGGGATGCCCGGAACCGGTGACCAGGGAGGTGCCCACCCCGAACCCGTCGACGGGGGCGCCGCGCAGGGCGGCGATCTGCCATTCGTCGAGGTCGGAGGTGACCGTGATCCGGGTGTTCGTGGCGCCCAGGTCGTCGAGGAGGTCACGGGCCTGGCGGGCCATCATCGGCAGGTCACCGGAGTCGAGTCGAATGGCCCCCAACCGGCCTTCGGTGAGCTCCACTCCTTTACGGATGGCGGCCTCGACATCGTAGGTGTCCACCAGCAGTGTCGTCTCCACCCCCAGGGCGCTGAGCTGCGCCCGGAAGGCGTCCTCCTCCGAGTCGTGGAGAAGGGTGAAGGAATGCGCGGCAGTGCCCATGGTTGGGATTCCGTAGGCGCGGCCTGCCTCCAGGTTCGAGGTGGCGGAGAACCCGGCGATGTAGGCGGCGCGGGCGGCACCGACCGCCGCCCATTCGTGCGTTCGGCGCGAACCCATCTCCGCGCAGGGCCTGTCCTCGGCCATGGCGGTCATGCGGGAGGCGGCTGCCGCTATGGCGGAATCGAAGTTGTAGATGCTGAGCAGTACTGTCTCCAGGATGCAGGCCTCTGCGAAGCTGCCTTCCACGGACAGCACCGGCGATCCCGGGAAATAGGTTTCACCCTCCGGGTAACCCCAGATGTCACCGTTGAAGCGGTAGCCGGCCAACCACTCGGCCAGGTTGTCGCGGATGATTCCTTGATCCAGTAGGAACTGCAGGGTGGCGTGATCGAAGCGGAAGTCCTCGATGGCCTCCAGGGCTCGTCCAAGACCCGCGTTCACCCCGTAGCGGCGACCCTCCGGTAGACGACGGGTGAACATGTCGAACAGGGAACGCCTGCCCGAAGTGCCCGCGTCCATGGCGGCCTGAACCATCGTCAGCTCGTAGTGGTCGGTTAGCAGTGCTGTCGTCATGGATCCAGCGTAATGTGGGCGGGGGACGCTGGGAGCGGACCCGGCTCGTGGCAGGGCGTGGATACGCATGGGATGTCCGTGGCGTGTGTCGGTACGATGGCAGGCATGTGTCCTCGACCTGTTCCACCGCCTCCCCGCGCCGCTGAGGAGCAGACCGACAGCCAGGTGGCGGTGCTGGATTCTCCGCAGGGAAGCCCGGCAGAGGCGTGGGTGACGATCGTCTGGGACGATCCCGTGAACCTGATGGACTACGTCACCCACGTGTTCTGCGAGTACTTTGGTTATCCGAAATCAAAGTCGGAGAAGCTGATGCTGAAGGTTCACACGGAGGGACGCGCAGTGGTTTCGACGGGAAATCGCGAGGCCATGGAACGCGATGTCCTGGCGATGCAGAACTACACTCTCTGGGCGACCATGGAGCGGCAGTGAACGACTTCGCATGGGTCTTCCACGCGGATGGCGGGCGTGGTCGGGTGCTGCGTTTCCTCGTGGAACGCTACGCACACGACCTGGAACCGCTGCTTCCAAGGGTTGAATCCGACGATCCCCTGACGAGACTCGACGCGGAGCTCAGGGCTGAATCGGTCTGCGACGAGACCATCGCGGATGAGCCGAGGCTCGGGCGTTTCTTCCCGCCCGCCCTCCACGACGCCGGTGAGGCCGACCAGTTCCGCCGCCACGCCGTCGCGGGTCAGGTCCAGAACCGGTTGGAGGCCGCCCGGAAGGTGCTGGACGCCCTGGAGGACGATGACCAGCCCCGGGTAGTGGTGGCGGGCCGGGACATCGACTCCTGGGTATCGGTTCTGGCGGCGCTCAGGGCACAGTGGTACGTGGAACTGACCGGTTCCCCGGAGCGATTGGCGGAACCGACGAAGGAGGACGTGGAAAACGACCCCGAGACCGCCGCCATCCTCGACTGGCTCGCGTTGCTGATCGAGGATGCGCTCCACGCCAAGTGGCGGGGGGAGGGGAGGTGAGCGGGCGTGAGGCCCCGATCGGGGTCTTCGATTCCGGTTTCGGCGGGCTCACCGTGATGCGGTCCCTCGTGGATCAGCTTCCCAACGAGGATTTCATCTATCTCGGTGACACGGCCCGGGCCCCCTACGGCCCCCGGCCGATCGCACAGGTCCGGGAGTTCGCCCTCCAGGGCCTCGACCATTTGGCCGGACGAGGGGTCAAAGCGCTGGTGATCGCTTGCAACTCCGCCAGTTCAGCGGTGCTGAGGGATGCCCGGGAACGCTACGACGTGCCGATCCTCGAGGTGATTCTGCCCGCCGCTCGCCGCGCCCTGGCCGCATCGGGCAGCGGCCGGGTCGGGGTGGTGTGCACCGAGGCCACGGCCATGTCCCGTTCCTACGACGACGCGTTCGCAGTGGCCGGTGATGTACGACTCATCACTCGGGCGTGCCCGAGATTCGTGGAATTCGTGGAAGCCGGCATCACCGGGGGTGAGGAGCTGCTCGGGGTGGCCCGCGAATACCTGGCCCCCCTCCAGGCCGCGGGCATCGACACCTTGATCCTCGGCTGCACTCACTATCCGCTGCTCACCGGCGTCATCAACTACGTGCTCGGCGACGACGTGATGCTGGTCTCATCCTCGGACGCCTGCGCCCAGGACACCTATGCGCGGCTCACCCGCAAGAGCCTGCTGCACGACGCCCCGCGGCACGCCAGCCGCCAGTTCCTGACCACCGGCGACGCCGACTCCTTCCAGGGCATCGGGGAGAGACTGCTCGGACGTTTCGTCCACGACGTCGAGCAGGTGGAGTTGTGCTGAACTCCGGTAGGTTGGCCCCATGAATCTGCGCATCGACGGCCGCCGGGCCGATCAGCTCCGTGAAGTCCACATCACTCGCGGGTGGCTCGACCATGCCGAGGGATCCGCGCTCGTGGAGTTCGGGAAGACCCGCGTGCTGATCGCCGCGTCCGTCACCGTTGGGGTCCCCCGCTGGCGGCGGGACACCGGTCTCGGCTGGGTGACCGCTGAGTACTCGATGCTACCCAGGGCCACTCACTCCCGCAGCGACCGTGAATCGGTGCGGGGCCGGATCGGCGGCCGCACCCACGAGATCTCCCGCCTGGTCGGGCGTTCGCTGCGTGCCGTCGTCGACTACTCGGCGCTGGGGGAGAACACCATCATCTTGGACTGCGACGTACTGCAGGCCGACGGTGGCACCCGTACCGCGGCCATCACCGGCGCCTACGTGGCCCTCGTCGACGCGGTCGCTCACCTGCGTGAACTGGACGTGCTCAAAGGCGAACCGTTGAAGGACTCCGTCGCGGCCGTGTCCGTCGGTTTCGTCGAGGGGGTGCCGTTGCTCGATCTGGCCTACGAGGAGGATTCGCAGGCCGGGACGGACATGAACATCGTCATGACCGGCTCTGGGGATTTCATCGAGGTGCAGGGCACCGCGGAGGGAAAGCCATTCAACCGTGCCGATCTGAACCGGTTGCTCGATCTCGGCGTTGCCGGGTGTGCGGAACTGGCTCGGCTGCAACGCGAAGCCCTGGTCTGATGGGTCGCCTCAAGAGGGTTGTGCTGGCCACCAACAATCCCAAGAAACTGATCGAGCTGCGGCGTGTCATCCGGGACGCTGGGCTGGCTGTGGAGGTGATGGGGCTTGGTGATGTCGATCCCTACCCCGAACCCGCCGAGACCGAGAGAACTTTCGAGGGCAACGCCTTCATAAAGGCCGAGGCCGCGGCCCGTCACACCGGCCTGCCAGCCCTGGCCGACGACTCGGGCCTCGAGGTGGATGAACTCAACTCCATGCCGGGGGTTCGTTCCGCCCGCTGGGCCGGGCCGGAATGCGACGACGCCGCCAACAATGCGCTGCTCCTGACGCAGCTGGCCGGGGTGCCCCCTGAGCGGCGCGGCGCGCGGTTCGTGTGCGCCCTGGCCCTGGCGCTGCCCGGCGGCGGCAGGCAGCTCTGGCGCGGCGAGATGCCGGGGCGGATCGCCGAGGAGGAACGCGGCGACGGTGGTTTCGGCTACGACCCGCTGTTCCTGCCCGATGGCCGGACCTGCACGTCCGCGGAACTGACAGCCGCGCAGAAGGACGCCATCAGCCACCGCGGCAAGGCCGTGCGCGTCTTCATCGCCTGGTTGAAGGAGCAGTGATGGAGATCTACCTGGATCTGTTGCGCCGCGTCATGGCCGACGGAGTCGACCGCGGCGATCGCACCGGAACCGGCACCCGCAGCGTCTTCGGCCACCAGATGAGATTCGACCTGACCGCGGGGTTTCCGCTGTTGACCACCAAGAAGGTGCACACCCGGTCCGTTTTCGGCGAACTGCTGTGGTTCCTGCGGGGCGACACCAACATCGCCTGGCTGCACGAGAACCGCATCACCATCTGGGATGAATGGGCCGACGAGAACGGCAACCTCGGGCCCATCTACGGCTACCAGTGGCGTTCCTGGCCCACTCCGGACGGGCGGCACGTGGATCAGCTCGCCGGCGTGATCGAGTCCCTGCGCGGCAACCCGGAGTCCAGGAGGCACGTCGTCTCCGCCTGGAACGTTGCCGACATGGACGCCATGGCCCTGCCCCCCTGCCACGCCCTGTTCCAGTTCTACGTGGCCGACGGCAGGCTGAGCTGTCAGCTCTACCAGCGCTCCGCCGACGTGTTTCTGGGGGTGCCGTTCAACATCGCCTCCTACGCGTTGCTGACCCACCTCATCGCGCAGGTGACGGGGCTGGATGTGGGGGAGTTCATTCATACCCTCGGGGACGCGCACATCTACCACAACCACTTCGATCAGGTGACCGAGCAGCTGACCCGCCAGCCACGCACCCTCCCGCGGCTCGTGCTGAACCCCAGCGTGCGGGAGATCGACCGGTTCGAGCTGCCCGACATCACCGTCGAGAACTACGACCCCCACCCCGCGATAAAAGCGCCCATAGCGGTGTAGAAGCTGGTTGAACCGGACCACGGTGAAGGGGCAGCCCGGCTCAACCATCTCCAGTCATCGCCGGTCACGAACAACGGGAACCTCCGCGGTTCGCTTCGAGGCGGTTTCTCCTGAATTCCGCCGGCTTGCAGGCATTCCCTCTGGTCAGGGCAAGTGCTTGTACAGCTCCCGCCAGATACCGGAGCGTTTCTTGACGTGTCGTTCGCGGTAGGCGCGCAGTTTGGATACGTCCTCCGGTTCGTCCTTCAGGGCCGAGGCGACGATGGCCTCCGCCAGTTCCCTGCCGCCCGGGGTGTCGTTGCCGAACCATGCCGCGTGGACGGCGGCCGCCATGCCGGTGGAGACCGCCTCCGCCGTGGACATGGCACTGCTCAGGCGCTCCACTCCCTGCTCGGATGCCCTTCCCTGCTCGGAGGCCTTCCCGGAACGCAGTTCGCGGAACACCTTGACCAGCACCTCGGTGGCGTCGCGGCCCAGACGAGCCGGGATCTCGGCGGCCCGCAACATCGCATCGGTTTCGCGTTCCACCAGCGCCATTTCCACATCGAGGTCTTCGATGGCGCCGATGGTCTCGAAGTTGAATCGGCGTTTCAACGCGGCCGACATCTCGTTGACCCCACGGTCGCGGGTGTTGGCGGTGCCGATCACGTTGAATCCGCGTTTCGCGTACAGGGTCCGGTGGGCTGCGTCCAGTTCGGGAATGGACAAGGTGCGGTCCGAAAGCACCGACAGCATCGAGTCCTGCACCTCGGGGGCGCAGCGGGTGATCTCCTCGAAACGCACCACCTTGCCCTCCGACATGCCCCGGTGAACGGGGGCGGGCACGAGGGATTTCAGGGTCGGTCCCTCGGCCAGCAGCATCGCGTAGTTCCAGGAGTACTTGATGGCGTCCTCGGTGGTGGCGGCCGAACCCTGGATGGTCAGGGTGGTGTCCCCGGAGATCGCTGCTGCCAGGAGTTCGCTCAGTAGGGACTTGGCAGTGCCGGGTTCGCCGATCAGCATCAGGCCCCGGTTCGTCGCCAGCGATACCACACAGCGTTCGATCAGGGAACGACGCCCCACGTACTTGCCCGTGATCTCCTTCCCATCGCCCAGTACGAACTCCACCACCGACTGCGCCGAGAGCTGCCAGCCGGGAGCGACGGGGCGTTTCTGTTTCCTGTCGCGTTGCTTCAGGAGCTCCAACTCGTCGGCGTGACGGAACTCGGCCGGTGGGCGTTGCATCTCGGTCATGTGTTCGACATCTCCTTCAAGGCGGCCAAGACCTCGGAGGTGAACCTAGGCGGAACCCGGCTCCAAGGGATGCGTTCGAGTCCTTTCGTGTCCCTCTCGTATCCCCATCCGAGGTTCTTCGGGTCGTGGTGGCCCTGGAGGATGTAGGCCTCCTCGATTTCCTGGTCCTCCTGTTCAGCGATTGGTATGCCCATCGCCATGCCCGTGTAGCGGATCACAGCGGTCAGGCCGGCTGTTGGGATCGTGAGGGCATGGATGCAGTAGGCGCCGTTGTCGAGAGCCGAGCCGCGCTCCCAGCCGTACTTGGCGAAGGCCCCGACGAGCTTGCCCGCCGGGAATTTACCCTCGGGCAGGCCATGGAGTTTCATGTCATCGCCCTGGTCATCGGGGAGACGAAGGACGAGCCGATCGAGTTGTTTGAACGACTGAACAATTTCGTAGTCGGAAAGGACCTCGGCCCAAGCCGCCCTGATGGCATCATCCATCTCCAGCGGATGGGGAATCCCGATGGTGCAATCCTTTGTTTTCACGGCTTCATCATCCAGGTTGACGAGATGGCTGTCCTCGTCAATGCGGGCCGTCCTCACCAAGACGTTCCCCGCGTCGTAAACGCCCCAGATGATTCCGGACAGGAGCCGTCTCAGGACGGGATGGGAGGCGATGAAACGGGCGTGATCCTCCGGGCTCCAGCGGCGGTCCTGGACCATGGCCTGCTCGAAGCGTTTGATCTGGATCTTGGTCAGCGCGGTCACCGTCTTCTTGGTGTTTCCGTACTCGGTTTTGGAGATCTTCGCCCGCTCGGGATCGTCGCTCTTGTTCGGGGCGGGCAGAGTGCTCAGCACCCTTCCGGTGGGGTGGCCGTCAGGGCTCAGGAGCCGGGCGGCCAGTTTCCCATCGGAGGTCACATGGGCCAAGAACCGGCGGGGTCCGTAGTCGAAGACGCGGGTGCCGCGTCCATCGAGCCCGCCGTCGGGAATGATGCGATCCTCCAGCTCGTCGCGGGTCAGACCGCGGTGGATCGCAATTTCACGCATTGCCTGGTTGGCGTGTTGCTTCAGGGATGCGTATTTCACCTTCGCCGCGATCCCGGAGATCTGCTGCAATGCCTCGTCCGTAGCGACGTTTCGCAACGCCGTGAGGCCTTTCACGGCCCGTTTGTGTTGACTGACTCCAGGCCATTCCCGGATCATCGGGGTGAGGGTGTTGACGAATTCGCTGCCTCCCAGCCAACCGGCGCCGGTCATCAACCACGACAGTTTCGCAGGAGCTCCTGCACTTAGCCAAAGTCTCAGCAGGGCAACGGCGAGGTGATCTCGGTTGGCTGGATCGGTTCTGTCATGGATTTCTGCCGTCAAAGGATGTCGTTCGGTGTCGCTCAAAGCCTGCATGAGCTGTTTCATGTGCGTGGTGTCGAGTCGGTGTTCGTCGACCAGCACCAAGGGTAGGGCATCCACACTGAACGGAAGTTTTTGTGCTTTTGGCAGTTTCGTGGTTTTGATTGCGTCTTGCCACCATGAGGTGTCGGTGGGTAGCGCCGGAATCGTGGTTTCGGTGAGGATTTCGTCAATGACGGCCCGGGTGCTGCCTGCGGTTTGTTTGACGACGCCTCGAAGTTGTTCGCGGGGTAGTTCCCGTAGGAAGGGGGTCAGGGCATTGGCTTGGGCGGGGGTGAGGTTTGCTGCCAAGGCCTGTGGTATGTGTGAACGTATCCATTCCGCGGCCACGTCGGCTGCCTTTGAATCTAGGGCATTCAGGAACAGTTTCGTCATGCCTGGGCCGTGGCCCACCTCGGCGGCGACCTGCAGCATCAACGATGCCGTTTCCCGGGGGCCCCGGCCTAGCCAGTCAACCAGCAGATCAAAGCCCTTTTGGCCGGTGGCAACAATCCATGGAATCACCTCGCACCAGTCTGTGGTTCCAGCGCCCGTCCTGCGTGCGAAGGCCACTCGCTCCTCTGCTGTCGGGAGCACCAGCGCTTTCAGCGCATAGTTCCAGTCCCTCAGGGAGTTATCAGGGAAGGCGTCCATCAGTTCCCGGGCCTCGTCCGGGGACAGTGCATCCAGCCCGGCAGCCATGAACATCGTGTGATTATTAAACGTTATGTCGCCCCATGAGTCTGAGTCGTGGTGGAGTGGCGAGGGAAGAGCTGCCCGGGCCTCCGCGGTCTCATTTTCTGTGCGTGTGCTCAGGACGGCGCGTAGGACCAGAGAGTCTTCAAGGAGGCCCATGCGACAGTGGTTTACTATCTCGCTGAGCGGGCAGTTCCAATCGGTGTACAGCACGACCTTCAGCCATGTCGGCCAGTCGATATTGGCTTGAAAGTTCCACTTGTACTTGATTGTCTGATCTGCGTAGTACTCCTTCTTCCTGGCCTCCTCAAGAGCCTCCAAGTGCGATACCCACCACGCGATTCGCTCCCGGCTGGGCATCGTGGTGAACAAGGGTTCGGTGAAACGGAATCTTCTCAGTGAAGAGTGGCCGTTGCTGTATTTTTCTTGGGTGACGATCCGCTTGGCTCGTTCCAGTTCGGCTTCGGGGTCGAATGGTGAATCGTTGACCTCGACGCTCACCTCGGCGTTGATGTCGTAGGCGCGTTCGAAGGGAGTGATCACCAGCCCCAGATCATCCGCGTCGAGATCCGAGACCTCGAGGGGGGTGCTGACCGGTTCGGCCACAACCCGCCCAACGGGTCTGGTTTCATTCTTCCTCGTCCCGCTCCGGGTGGCCTCCGTGGGTTCCAGCTCCTCGGTGGAAGCCGTGGCGTCGTCGGTGTAGCCCTTCTTGATCTTCGCGGCCACCTGTTTCTCCGCGTCGGTGAGGGCCTTGTCCGTGGATTCGTACTGTTTCGTCCTCGTCGTACCCGCGGTACCGGTGCGTCCGTAGCGGACCGTCACCTGGTCCTCGGCCACGTCGATGTACCAGAACTTGTCAGAGTTACCTTCTGTCAGGTGCAGGCGTCGTTTCATGTCATGAAAGCCTAGATCAGGGGACTGACAATTCGTCGTGGTCCTTACCCGCGGGGTCTCTCAGGCCAGGGGGCCACCGAAGGCCGAGATCAGCAGCAGCTTCTCCACCCGGGCCGGGTCTCGGCGGTCGAGGAAGACCTGGGTGTGGTCCGCGATCAACTGGCTTCCCGCCCTGCGGGCCCGCCGGACGAATTCGTGCCAGTCCTGGTCGCGGAGGTGGATGCGGTCGGCGCCCGCCAGCAGGAGTTCCCCCAGCAGGGAGTCGAGCCCCCGCAGCAGGGCTCCCGGGCTGGTCAGCGGCGCATCCCCGGCCCCGGTCCGCCAATGCACATCCGTCGCGACGGGTTCTGCCACGTGCGGCTGGAGCGGGACACCGTCCCCGACCAGCAGCAACGGATCCACCACGACCCTCCTGGCACCCCAGCGCCACCGTCCCGAGACGAACGCTTCCTTGGGTAAATCCTTCTCCCAGCTCAGCAGGCGAACCAAGGTGGCGCGCACGCTCCCGTCGCGGCGGGCGGTGTGGCGAAGGGCCAGCTGGAATGATTGCCCATCGGCGTCCCGCAGGTCGGCCACGAGACTGGAAATGCCGGGGTCGAAATGGATGTTCCCGACGCCGGTCACCCGGCAGGCGGCCAGGTCGGTGCCTGCGGAACGATCATCCAGCACGGCGGGCAGTCGTGTCTGCTGGGTGGCCAGCTCGGTGATGGTCTCCACCCGGAACGGCGCCTCCAACTGGTCCATCGCGCCCGCGGGGAGACCCACCGCCGACCTGTTGGTGTGGGAGAAATCACCGTGCCCGAACATTCGGCCACCCAGCGACATCACCTGCCCACCACCCCAGCTGCCGATGGTGATGCCGGAGACCAGGCCACCCGCGAGCTGCGAGGACGGCCTGCGCTCCTCGTCGGTGACCCGTTTCGTGACCCGCATCGGGGCGCCGCTGCGGGCATCCACCAGATGGGCGATTAACCGGCACTCGTCGTCCAGTTCGACGAACTCGGTGCCCAGACCGATCAACCGGGCCTTCGTGACCTTCGTTTCCCGGGCCGGGGAGCCGGCGACGAGCCGATCCGGGATTCGTTCCGGTTCCGGATTACCCAGGGACATCACCCGCGCCAACAGCTCGGAGGACAACTCGACCAGCCGCGACGGGGTGAACTCCTGGCTGCGGGCCTCGTAACGGGCCAGCTCGTCCAACAGCTCGTCCAGGACGTCGGCGACGTGATGCAGCTCGGCCTCGCGGGCCCTGACCGCCAGACGGCGCCAAACCCCACGCAGGTTCCGGTGCCCGGACTCCGCCCCAACCCTCACCAGCTCACCGACCGCGCTGCGGATCCCGGAGAGCAGGGACGCATCCGGTCGCCACTCGTCCCCCGCCACGGACACCAGGCCAGTGTCCCCGAACCGCCTGCCCGCCGCGGCAATGACCGCGACCGCGACGTGAAGACACGGATCCGGGTCGTGGCAGGTGCAGCGCACGTAGTTGAGGTCGGCACCGGCCAGGAAACGCACCGACACGGGGGTCGGGTGGTGGATCCGCACCACGGAGATTCCCCTGATGCTCCCGACGTGGGCCAGCAGGCCCTGCCTGGCCAGTTGATCGGCCCGCCTCAGGGCGGCGGGGGAGAGCGCGGCCCTCAGGTGTTCGCGGGTGATGGTGGCCGGATTGAAGACGACCTCCGGTCCCACCACCCCGGGCGCCTCGGCCCCGGGGGCCTCCCGCCCGGGGAGGATCACCGGATCCGTTTCTTCGTCCTCGGCGGTTCCCAGCCCAGAGCAGGCGGCCTGGTAGTGCAGGATCGCGCGGACGATGTGGCGGCAGTTGTTCGCGGCCAGGCAGGAACAGGTCCACTCCGCGAAGGGCCGGTTCGCGTACAGGACGCAGGTGGTCCCGTCGTCCGCGGAGACCGTCACCGTCCCGTCATCGGCCTCGGTGACGGTCAGGGACGCGGCGCCGAGTTCCTTTCGGGCCCGTCGTAGGGTGCCCTTGTTGGTCAGGTCCTCCAACACGGCATCGCTCAAACGGAGCAGGTCCGGGCGACTCACCGGATCACCTCCGCAACCCAGTCGGCCAGCTCGTACGGGGTCATGACCCCCACCCGGGCTCCCTGCGCGGCCAGCCGCCGCCCCAGCTCCTCGTCGAAGGAGGCCGCCCCGTTCGTGGTCAGCGCGCCCAGGATCAGCACCTTGCTGCCGCCCTGGACCATCCGTGTGACGCACTGGACCAGGTCGTGCACCGAGCCGCCCTCGTACAGGTCCGTGATGAGCACCACCATGGCCCTTCTCGGTTCTGTGATGAGCGATTCGGCGTAGCGCATGGCCCGCGCGATGTCGGTGCCCCCGCCGAGCTGCACCTTCATCAACGTCTCAACGGGATCGGCGATGTCCGAGGTGAGGTCCACCACCGAGGTGTCGAAGGCGATCAGATGATTCCGCAACGCCGGAAGTCCGTGGAAGATGGAGGCCGTGACGGCCGAGTGGATCACGGATTCGGCCATCGAACCCGACTGATCCACCACGACCATGAACTGCCACTTCTCCGACTGTCTGCGGGTGCGCGAGTAGAAGATCGGCTCCGAGATGACCAGCTGTCGTGTTTCCGCCGAGTAGTTCTTCAGATTGGCGCGGATGGTGCGCTTCGGGTCGAAGTTCGCCGACACCTTGAAGAAGCTGCGCCGGTTGGGGTCGCGTCGACCCGTCAGCGTGCGCCGGATTCTGGGGCGCATCTTCTCCACCAGCGCCGCGACGACCTTCCGCACGATCTGCCTGGCTGCCTGCAGCACATCGGAGCTCATCAGGTGCTTGGTCTGCAGGATCGCCTGCAGCAGCGTCTCGGAGGGCTCCACCCGTTCCAGGAGCTTCTTGTCGGTCACCAACTCGACCATGCCGTAACGCTCCAGGGCGTCCTCCTCGATGGTGCGGACGGTGCGTTTCGGGAACAGGGTGTGGATTTCGTTGATCCACTCCGGAACGGTCAGGCTCGAGGCCCCGTACCCCGCCCCGGCGCCGCCGTCCTGCCCCTCCCGGTCGTACAGGTACCCCAGGGCATCGGAGCGGGCCTGCTGCTGGGGATCCAGGTTCCCGAGTTGTTCCGAACCCCGCCCCAGCACCAGCCGCCAGCGGGTCAATCGTTCATCCATGCTGCCTCCCGAGGAAACGATCCAGTGACTTCGCGACAGCGGACTCGAACTCGGCGACGGCAGTCGCGTCCTCGGCGGAACCGGAGAAGTTCAGGAGCGTCGATCCCGCAGATTCTCCAAGGATGAGTTGCGCCACCTGGAAACGTTCGCGCTGGGTGTAGCGGCTGAAGGCGCGCCGCAGACCCGGCAGGGAGGCGAAGAACGCGGTGTCGTCCAGGCCGGTGAGGATGTCGTCGAGGCGGAGCAGGGCGTCCGGACGTCGCAGGGCCGCCTCCCGGGCGACCCCCAACAGGCCCGCGACGAAATCGCCGAGCTGTTCGGGAAGCGCGATCACGGACAGCAGCCCGGCGATCTCCGGGTCCGGACGTGCCCCGGCCAGCCACTGGGCGCCCAGGGCGGCTCCCCGGACGGTGGGTGCCTGACGGTCGTCCTCCACCACCACCGAGAGGGCCTGGTGGTAGCCGTCGACGTCGTACTCCAGTTCTTCGCCAACCCGTTCTGCGCTGTCGGTCAGCTGGTGCAGAGCCTGGATGAAATCCTCCAACTCTGGTCCCTCCGGTAGCGGTGAGAGGCGTTCCAGCAGTCGCACCGAGCGGTCGAAGGCCACTTTCAGCAGGCGCCCCAGATCCGCGCGACCGGTGGCCCGCAGGATCGGGTCGTAACGGTAGAGCCGCATCAGCACGCCGGTCGCGGCACCGATGCCCATCAGGTTGGCGGAAGTGGTGAGCAGGGTCTCGGTGCGGGCCTGGAGACTGACCGACAGGCGGGCCACCCCGCACAGGGCGGCCTCCAGGACCAGTTTTGCGGCTGCCGCCGGATCCGAGGTGATGTCGGCGGCGCGTTCCAGCAGGCGAGCGGTCACCGCCTGTTCCCGGTCACCCCCGTACCGGGCGGCCTCCACCAGGGACCCCTCGAAGGCCGGGGTCCACACCAGGAACCAGCGTTCGATGCCGTCATCGTCCGCGCTGGCAGCCAGCTTGATGCCCGGGATGTCCAGGGCCACCAGGGAGTGCAGCAGCTGCGAACGCTGCAGGCCGAGGTCGTTCGACAGGTCGGCGGGTTCCTCTCGTCTCTTCGGCGTGGGAAGCAATCCCAGGGCTTCCAGGCCGGCCCGGAGCTCGAGTGTCAGCGGCGGTTGCCGGGTGCCTGCGGCCAGGTGCCCGAGCCGGTCACCGCGCAGGGCGTCGTTGACGTGGACCAGCAGCGGGTGGTTCTTCCCGGAATCGTCCTTGACGAGGGCGGTCGTGATTCCCTCGACGAGATCGGTGCGCCAGATCTGCTGATGCCCCCGCAGCTGTGCGAGGGCCCCGGCGGTGGCCCGCACCGCGATCAGGTCGGCGGGGGAGACGAACTGTTTCGCTCTGCGCAGCTTCAGCACGACCTGCCCCAGGAGTTCCTCGCTGGTGTCACGCCGTCCCTCCGCGCGATCCCGGTACAGAAGATCGTAGAAACCGGGGTTCGGCTGGCCCGCGTCATAGCCGTCTAGGGCGTCGAGCGCCGCGTAGGAGGTGGGGGTCAGTGCGATGCCGTAACGGTTGTCGTCGGCAGGCGGCATCCACACCTCCACCGGTTCCGCATCCCTCGACAGCAGTGCCTCCAGCCCGTCGACGTGGGCAGCCCCGCACACCACCAGCAGATCGTCGCCACAACGCTGCCGGGCATCGGTTATCCGGTGCGCCATGTGCGCCTCACGCGCCTTTGTCTCCCGATCGGGTTCGCTGCGCAGGATCGATCCGAGCAACCCGATCCGTTCCCGGTAGGACTCCAGCGACAACTCCGGATCGATCTCGATCAGTTCATCGATCAGGCAGGCCATGTCGTCTACACCGAACTCCCTGATCAACCTGTCCGCGGCATCCTCGGTGACCGGGGTCTCGGCGTAGCGGTTCTCTGCCACGGCGATGTCGGCGAAGGCCAACCAGGGCAGGTCGATGAACTCGACCGGCACCCCTTCCCGGTGCGCGGTGCGCAGGGCGACCCATTCGGGGCTGTAGTCGGTCAGCGGGTAGAAGCTGCCCCGGCGGATGCCCCATTCCATGCTGTCCTCGGGGGCGTCCGGGAACATGGGCGCCCACGAGTAGAGCATGACGGGCAGCTCGTGGTCGAGCATCAGCTCCTCGATGCGCTGGTTGTATTCGGTGGGGCCCTCGATCAGCACGGCCGCGGGTGGGCGGTCCGTGATTCGCCGGGCGACCAGACGCGCCGCAGCCGGCGAATGATGCCTGACCCCGAAGAACTCGACCACGCCGCCATTGTGCCCGAGGACGCCGACAAAGGACGGTTGATGGCGTGGCCATGATGGAGGAACCGGCCCGTGACACCTACGATGGTTCCGCCACCAAGCTGAAGTTTTTTGGGGAAACACCACCGGGGTGAAGTTCTCGGCCGATGGATGCTTTCGGTGTTGGACGTCAAGGAGACCTGATGCGGATAGTCGCTATAGCCGCGGTGGCCGACAACGGTGTGATCGGGTCGGGGGAGGACATGCTCTGGCACATCCCCGCCGACTTCCGCCGTTTCAAGGCGGTCACCACCGGGAACACCATCATCTTCGGGAGACGAACCCATGAACAGATTGGGCTGCTCCCCGGCCGTCGCACGATCGTTGTCACCCGGCAGCCGGAATGGTCGGCGAAGGGTGTCGAGGTGGCCCACTCCATCGAGGAGGCCATCCAGCTGGCGCACACCACCCCTGAGAAGATCTGTTTCATCGGTGGGGGCGGGGAGATCTACGCGGCGGCGTGGCCCTACTTGACGGAACTGGACATCACCCATGTTCATCAGGAACCGGAGGGAGCCGCCACCTTCCCGATAGTCGCTGCCCACGAATGGACCGAGATCAGCCGCGAGATCCACGAGGGCTACGACTTCGTGCAGTACCGGCCAACCCCGGCACCCGAATGAACCGGCCGGTTCGTGTCGGGGGAGTTCACTAACCTGACCTGCATGCGATCCACATCCAGCATCCTGCACCTGGACCTGGACGCGTTTTTCGCCGCGGTTGAGCAGCGCGACAAACCCAGTCTCAGGGGTAAACCCGTGATCGTCGGTGGTGCCGGACCGCGGGGAGTGGTGGCCACCGCCAGTTACGAGGCCCGGGTTTTCGGGGTGCGATCCGCCATGTCGGGGACGGAGGCCAGGCGCCGCTGCCCGCACGCTGCCTTCCTGGGTGGCAGGTTCGGTGCCTACCGGCAGTCCTCGGAGACCGTCATGGGGCTGTTGCGGGAGATCTCGCCGTTGGTGGAACCTCTCAGTTTCGACGAGGCCTATGTCGACCTTGAGGCCAGCGACTGGGATCTCGGGAAACTTGACGAACACATCGCCGGGCTGCGGGCGGAGCTGACCAGGCGCACCGCCGGGTTGACGGCATCGGTGGGGGTGGGCAGCAGCAAGTTCTTGGCCAAACTGGGATCGGAGGCGGCGAAACCCAATGGGGTTCGGATCATTGCTCCCGGAGAGGAGATCGAGTTCATCTCCCCGATGCCGGTGCGGGCCATCCCCGGGGTGGGGCCGGTGACGGAGGGCAAACTGCTGGCCCTCGGGCTGGTCACCGTAGCCGACCTGAGGGCCGCCGACTCCCGGGAGCTGGTGCGTGAGCTGGGCCGTGCGGCCGGGGAATCGCTGCGGCACCTGGCATGTGGCCACGACGACCGCGAGGTGGAGGCGGAACGGGAGGCGAAATCCATCTCCGTGGAGGACACCTTTCCCACCGACCTGACCAACCGGCTCCGGCTGGGGGCCTTGCTCAGACGCGACGCGGAGTCGGTGGCCGGACGGCTGCAACGCTCCGGATCCTTCGCCCGCACGGTTTCGATCAAGGTTCGGATGGCGGATTTCACGACGATCTCAAAAGCCAGGTCGTTGGGGGGCGCGACGGATCGCGCCGAGGTGATCGGCCGGGTGGGTGAGGAGCTCCTGGCGGAGGTGGACATCCGCGAGGGGGTGAGGCTGCTTGGCATCGGGGTCAGCAACTTCACCCGGGCCGCCCAGGAACGCCTGTTCGAGGACGAGACCCCGGAGACGGGAAGAACCGAGACCGAGGTCGAGGTGGACACATCGGGGGTGAGGGGGCGCGGGTTCTTTCCCGGGGCCGACGTGATCCACGACACGCTGGGAGGCGGCTGGGTGTGGGGGACCGGGTTGGGCCGGGTGACCGTCCGGTTCGAGACCAGGCACACAGGTCCGGGGCCGGTGCGCACGTTTCTTGAGGACGATCCGGCGCTGCAACTGGCCAAGGAACTGCCCGATCTACCGGGGATCCGGCTTGAGACGACCCCCGGACTGGACCCCGGCCCCCGGTAAGCTGACACCGGCTGACCGGCGTGGTGGAATTGGTAGACACGCAGGATTTAGGTTCCTGTGCCTTGCGCGTGAGGGTTCGAGTCCCTTCGTCGGTACTTTGATTATTCGTTGACGGCGGCCTGACCGGAGAACTGTTGATGGGTGAATAACTTTCGGACAGGGGGGAGACGGGCCGGGTGGAGATGCGCTTGAGAAGTGGTGGGGACAAGGTGATCCAGCA
>CALLVV010000075.1 GCA_938012815.1 uncultured Propionibacteriaceae bacterium | reverse complement strand
ACGTCGCCACACGACGTTGAACCATTTTTCTTCCGCGTTTCGTGCCCGGGGGAGGAAGGCAACACAGCCATCCGCCGACGGAAACGCCAGTCCACCCCGTCATCCGCCAGCGCTACAGCGCAAGCACACGACGGGTAGACAAGCGCAACCATTCGACTTGCTGGGAAAATGGCCAGGGAACCGGTCGTGAAGGAGGTCGCCGTGCCAGTTCGTCATCCATTGGCAGCCGGGCGACGACACACAGTGGGGTGTCTCCCCGACGGCACCGCGGTCGCGACCGGAACAGATTCCGGCGGGGAGTGCCGGACGTCGCTGTGGCGAGACGTTGTCGCGGTCGCGGCGGGCGACGTCCACGTGGCCGGCAACACCGGTAAATCCCACACGCTGGGGCTTCGCATCGACGGAACGGTCCTGGCATGCGGCTGGAACGCCCAGGGGCAGTGCGATGTCCAGGACTGGCAGGACATCATCGCGGTGGCCGCGGGATGGAGATTCAGCGTGGGCCTGTGTGGTGACGGATCATTGGTCGCGGCGGGCCGCGCCGTCGAGGGGCAGCTGCGCGTCGAGGACTGGCGTGAGGTGACGGATGTCAGCTGCGGTGATTGGCACACGGTTGCGGTTCACGCGGACGGTACCGTCCGCGCGGCCGGCAACAACGCCGCGGGCCAGTGCGAGGTACAGCACTGGACCCGGATTCGCGCAGTTGCCGCGGGGTATCTCCACACCCTGGGGTTGACGAGGGGTGGTGCTGTTCGTGCGGCCGGATGTCCGGAGTTCTGGGCCGGCTGCGAGCAGTGGACGGGGATCGTCGCAGTCGCGGCGGGCAGCTATCACAGCGTCGGCGTGAGAACCGACGGCACCGTGGTCGCAGCCGGCAGATCGGATTCCGGCCAGTGCGATGTGCACGGCTGGCGCGACATCGTGGCCGTCGCAGCAGGTGCAACCCACACCGTGGGGCTTCGCGCCGATGGCACGGTCGTGGCGACCGGCAACAACAGCCACGGCCAGCTCGAGGTCGGGTCCTGGCGTCTCGGATGATTCCCGGCTCCCGGCGGGCGAAACCCGTGAACGACGGAAAGTAATCTTGCTGCCAGGAGGCGGCCTGATGAGCACGTTGACGATCCAGCGACTGAACGAACGCACCCACGCCCGCCTGCTACGCCAAGCCGCCGAGAACGGTCGATCCGTTGAAGCCGAGGTCCGGGCGATCCTTGACGCGGCAGTGGGACTGCCCGAGGAGAGCACCCCCGTGGCGGTGCACCACGAGTTTTCCGATGCCGGAGGCGTGGACCTCGAAGGCCTCGACGTCCTGGAAGGAGAGGCCTGGCGAGTGCTGCGCGTCCCGGAACCGGGAGGCGGAAGCAGGCGCCTCGAAATACCGGGCCTGTCCTACGAACCACCGGCCGACTGAACCGACCCATGTCCACAGCATCCGTCCTCCGCCCCAGTCCAGTACACGTCGCCTCGGATGTTGCGTTCCTTCCACAGGCCATCGCCCTACTCAATGAGGTCGGATTTCCCGACGATCTCGTGGTCAACACCGAGTGGAACCGTTCCCGGGAGTTTCTTGGCCCGAAGGAGAGATAATCCATGCGCAGTCAGCCGGAAAAATTCGTCCTTGACGGAATTCCCGCCCTGAGGTGGGGAAAACCCGGTGGGCGAGCCATTGTCGGCGTGCACGGCCAGTTCTCGAACAAACTCGATCCCGTCATGTCACAGTGCGGTGACGTGATTGCGTCGCGAGGCGACCAGCTGATCACCTTCGATCTGCCCACCCATGGTGATCGCCAGGACGACAAGGCGTTCACCGCCATGGCGGCGAATCCCGAGGTGAGGGCGTTCGCGCAGTTGGCCCGCAGCCAGTCGACCGAGGTCGGCCTACTCGCGAGCAGCATTGGTGCCTACTTCTCCCTGTGCGACACGCCCGTCGGGACATTCGAGCGCGCTTGGCTGGTGTCGCCGCTCATCAACCTCGAGTACTACATCCGGGACGTGATGGCCGAGTACTCGGTGACGGATGAGCAGCTGGAGGTAGAAACCGTGATTGACACACCTCGCGCGGTGCTCGAATGGCCGTACCTGCGCTTCGTCGAGGACCATCCCGCGAGGCCGGACCATGTCAATCAGCCTCAGGAAAAGGAAAACGACCATAAAAATTGAGGGATTGTCCACCTTTCGGCCAATTTCTTTAACCAATCCCGGGTCAAACCCGTTGCCAACCATCGGTTTCTTTTCAATTCAACTTCCGACACGCCCGGGAACGAACGCTGTAGGGACGGCGAAAGTGCTTGTGGCGATCGTTCGGCCACCTTCAGACACACCGAGAGTTTCCCAATGCCCCCACGAGCCCAAGGAATCAGCATATGATCGCCATAAATGCGCAGTTCTTGATCATGACGGCGTGCCGTGTTGCCACTTTTGGGTTTCAAGCACATCGCACGTCCATGGCGGCTGCGCACTTCTTGATATCGACGCAAGGGGTTTACCATGCACACCCGACCAAGCAGCCCGCGTGTGTCCGTCATCGTCCCCACCAAGGACGAGGCCAGGAACCTGGAGGTACTGCTTCCGGATATGCCGGACGTCCACGAGGTGGTTCTCGTGGATGCGGGGTCGCGCGACGGCACGGTCGAGGTCGCGCAACACCACCTATCCAACCTTCAGGTCATCGACCAGACCCGCACCGGCAAAGGCAATGCCCTGGTCTGCGGGATGCACGCCGCCACGGGCGACATCCTCGTCACCCTCGACGCCGACGGCTCGGCCGACCCGTGCGAGATCCCCGCCTTCGTGGACGCACTCGTCGAAGGCGCGGACTTCGCGAAGGGGTCACGCTACATGACGGGCGGGGGCTCCGTGGACCTGACCCGGCTGCGCTCGGCCGGGAACTGGGGGCTCAACGTCCTGAGCAACCTCAGCCTGGGCACGAAGTTCACCGACCTGTGCTACGGCTACAACGCCTTCTGGAAGGACATAGTACCGGCACTCAAGTTACCGGACCCGGACCTGCCCCAACCACCCGACGGCAGCCGCATCTGGGGCGACGGTTTCGAGATCGAGACCCTCATCACGGTTCGCGTCGCCCAGGCGGGACTGGCGGTCACCGAGGTGCCCAGTTTTGAATTGAACCGGATTCACGGCGAGAGCAACCTGCGCACCTTCGCCGACGGCCAGCGGGTGCTGCGCACCATCGCCACCGAGACGGCTCGCCACGGCCGCGCCAAACGCGCCAGGCTGGTCGCCGCCCCTGCACGTCACCACCTGCCCACCTGCCGCCTGCGATCACGGGAGTGGGAACACCTGAATGCCTGAGGACCCATCTGGATCACCGGCGGGCGACAACGCCCACGCCCCGGAAAGCGTCACCGTTGTCGTCTGTGCCTACACACTGGACCGCTGGACGGACCTGCACGACGGAGTACTGGAAGCCGCCCGTCAGCTCCGGGAGTCCGGGCGCGAGGGCCGGGTGCTCGTGGTCGTCGACCACAACGACGAACTCCTGGCCAAGGCCGGCGAACTCGCGGGCCCACTTGTCGACATAACCGCCAACACCCGCAGGAGAGGCCTGTCCGGGGGCCGGAACACGGCGATCGGGCTCGTCGACACGGATGTGATCGTCTTCCTCGATGACGACGCCACCCCGGAACCCGGGTGGCTCGAACATCTCCTCGCCCCCTTCTCGAACCACGAGGTGCTGATCACGGGTGGCGCCGCCACCCCCCGCTGGCCCGACGGTGCCGCCAGACCTGTCTCGCTGCCCTCCGCCCGCAGCGGCCGGGGTGAACTCGACTGGGTGGTCGGGTGCACCTACGAGGGCCAGCCCACCACCCTGAAACCGGTGCGCAACGTCATGGGCTGCAACATGGCTTTCAGGACCACTGTGTTCGACACCGCCGGCCTGTTCGGCGAGGACCTCGGCCGCGTGGGCCGCGTGCCGTACGGCTGCGAGGAAACCGAGCTGTGCATCCGCGCGACCCGTCACCATCCCGAGGCCGGAATCGTCTTCGAACCGCGCAGCCGGGTGCGCCACCACGTCAGCCCCGACCGCCTCAGGTGGAACTACCTGTGGCGCCGCTCCTACGCCGAGGGCATCTCGAAGGCCGCCGTGACCGAACGCACCTCGCACCAGGCGTCGCTGTCCACCGAGATGTCCTACGCCACGCGCATCCTGCCGCGCGGTTTCCTTCGGGAACTGCTCTCGGCCCCCCGCACCCGTGGCCGCGGCCTGGGGGGTGCATTCGCAATCGTATCCGCGCTCGCGATGACTGGTATCGGCTACGTCGTCGGCCACATCGCCATCCGGCGCCGCAGCAAGCAGGAAGGAAACTCCCGGTGAGCATCGGCTGCCGCCTGTGCGGCAACAGCAACCTCATCTCCGTGCTGGACCTCGGGGCCAGCCCGCCGTGCGAGTCCTTCCTGTCCGAGGAGCAGCTCGACGAACCCGAGGTCACCTATCCGCTGCACCTGAGGTTGTGTCCCGACTGCCTGCTGCTGCAGATCCCGGCCCTGATCACACCGGAGGAAACCTTCGGCAGCGACTACGCCTACTACTCCTCCTGCTCCACCTCGTGGGTCGAACACGCCCGGCGGTTCGTCGACCAGGCCGTGGAATCCCTGGGTCTGGGCCCGGATAGTTTCGTCGTCGAGGCGGCCGCCAACGACGGCTACCTGCTTCAGCACGTCATGAACCGCGGCATCCGCTGCCTCGGCATCGAGCCGAGCCTCAACTGCAGCGAAGCGGCCCGCGCCAAGGGCATTCCTGTGCTGCGGGCCTTTCTCGACGAGACGCTGGCGGCGAGGGTGCGCGACGAGCACGGCCCGGCCGATCTGGTCGTCGCCAACAACGTCTTCGCCCACATCCCCGACATCACCGGTTTCGCCTCCGGGCTGCGAGGCCTGGTCGCCGACACCGGACGGGTCTCCATCGAGGTCCACCACGCGCTGTCGCTGATCACCGCGGCACAGTTCGACACCGTCTATCATGAACACTTCCAGTACTGGACGGTGCTCGCCGCCCGGCGCGGGATCGCAGCGGGCGGACTGAGGCTCGTCGACGTGGAGCTGCTGCCCACGCACGGCGGATCGATCCGGTTGTGGGCGGTTCCCGGGGAATCGGATGTCGCCGAGCATCCACGGGTGGCGGAGATCGAGGCGGTGGAGCGCGCCGCCGGGCTCGACGGCCCCGAGGGCTATCTCGGCCTCGCGAAAAGGGCCGCCGGGATCCGTGACGACCTGGTCGCGTTCCTGATCGAGGCCCGGCGGGCGGGCCGCAGGGTGGTCGCGTACGGCGCGCCCGGGAAGGGCAACACCCTCCTCAACTACTGCGGCATCCGCCCCGATCTGCTGGCCTACGCCGCGGATCGCAACACCTTCAAACACGGCCGCTACACCCCCGGCACCCGCATTCCGGTGGTGTCACCGGAGCACCTCGTCGAGGACTGCCCCGATGACGTGCTCGTGCTGCCGTGGAATCTCCGCGAGGAGATCACCGCCCAGCTGGCGGCCACGCTAAAAGCCGGGACCCGGCTCGTGTGGCCACTGCCCGAACTTGAAGTCGAAACCTTGGGGAAACAATGAAAGTCGTACTTTTTTGTGGTGGTTACGGCATGCGCATGCTCGGGTGGAGTGGCGAGGGGCTACCCAAGCCGCTCCAGCTCGTCGGTGACCTACCACTCGTGGTGCACGTGATGAGCCACTACGCCGCCTACGGCCACACCGATTTCGTGCTGTGTCTCGGCCACGCCGCCGACCAGATCCAGGACGCGGTGAGCCTGGTGGTCGAGAACCATCCGAAGGCACGCCACTGGAACGTCGAGTACCTCGACACCGGCATGGAGACCCCGGTCGGTGAGCGACTGCGCCTGGCCCAGCCCCTCGTCGCCGACGAGGAGATGTTCTTCGCGAACTACTCCGACGTGCTCACCGACGTCTCCCTCGACGACATGGTCGAGAGAATGAAGGCCTCACCGGATGCCGCAGCAATGATGCTGTCGGTGCGTCCGCACGCCTCGTTCCACGTGCTCGACGTGCGCGAGGACGAAACCATCGCCGGATTCCACCGCCTGGCGGAGCTGCCGATCCGCGAGAACGGCGGCTACCTGATCCTGCGCCAACCCTTCTTCGACCAGCTCGGCGGCGGACGCAACCTGGACGTCGCGTTCGAGGCGCTCCTGCCGACCCGGCAGCTGATCGCCTACCGGCACGACGGGTTCTGGCTGCCCGCCGACACGTTCAAGGAACGCGCCCTGCTGGACGCGATGTACAGCTCCGGGGACGTGCCGTGGGGTCGTCGCGGTGTGGTGACGGTGCCATGATCCTCGAACCAGTGCATCACCTGGTGCTGGCGGGAGCGCACTGCGACGACATCGCGATCGGCGCGGGCGCCACCGTGCGCATGCTGTGCGAGGCCAATCCCGGGATGCGGGTGACGGCACTCGTCCTCACCGGCGCGGGAACCGTCCGCGAGGCCGAGGAACGGGCCGCCCTGGCGGAGCTGTGCGCCGGGACGGACCCCGACGTGCGGGTCGCAGGTTTCCCCGACAACCGGCTCCCGGCCCACTGGGGCGAGGTGAAACAGACCGTCGTGGCGCTGCGGGAGGCGGGGGAACCGGACCTGGTGATCGGCCCCCAGCACGGTGACGCCCACCAGGACCACCGGCTCGTCGCCGAACTGCTCGCCCAGACCTTCCGCCGCCAACCGGTGTGGGGATACGAGATCGCGAAGTACGAATCCGACCTGCCCACACCGGCCACGTTCGTGCCCGTGCCCGACGAGGTGGCGCGCCTCAAGGCCGATGTCATCACCCGCCGCTACCCCAGCCAGGCCGAGGGGCATCCCTGGTTCGACGCGGAGGCGTTCACCGCACTCATGAGGCTGCGCGGCATCCAGTGCAACCACCGGTACGCCGAGGCGTTCGTCGTGCCCACCACCACAGTGAAGATCGGAGTTCCCGCATGAAGGTTCTGCTCACCGGCCACCAGGGCTACCTCGGCACCGTCATGGCCCCGGTGCTGCGCGCAGCGGGCCACGATGTCACCGGCCTCGACGTCGGCTGGTTCGCCGACTGCGTGCTCGGCCCCGCCCCCACCGACCCGCCCAGCCTGCGCCTCGACCTGCGGGACGTGACCGCCGCCGACCTGGAGGGTTTCGACGCGGTCATCCACCTGGCGGCGCTGTCGAACGACCCCCTCGGGCACCTCGCCCCCGAGATCACCTACGACATCAACCACGCGGCCTCGGTGCGGCTGGCGCGGCTCGCGAAACAGGCGGGCGTGGGGCGTTTCCTGTACTCCTCGACGTGCAGCGTCTACGGCGCGGCGGGCGACGGGCTCGTCACGGAGGACGCCGACCTGGCGCCGGTCACCCCGTACGCGATCAGCAAGGTGCGGGTCGAGAAGGATCTCGACGAACTCACCGATGCGGACTTCTGCACCGTCTCGTTGCGCAACGCCACCGCCTTCGGTTTCTCCCCGCGACTGCGCGCCGACATCGTGCTCAACAACCTCGTCGGGCATGCCCTGCTGACCGGCCAGGTGCTGGTGCTCTCCGACGGCACCCCGTGGCGACCGCTCGTGCACGCCGCCGACATCGCCGAGGTGTTCACGGCCGCACTGACGGCTCCCGCCGACGAGGTGCGGGGCGAGAAGATCAACGTCGGCACAGAGGCGAACAACGTCACCGTCGCGGAGATCGCGGAGGTGGTCGCCGCCGAAACCGGAGCGGCGGTGCGGATCACCGGCGAGGCCGGCAACGACCCGCGCTCCTACCGGGTGGACTTCTCTCGGCTGCGCCGCCTGCTGCCGGGCGCGAACGTGCGCCGCAGCATCGCCGACGGGGCAAAGGAACTGGTGGCCGCCTACCGCGATCACGGCATGACCGAGGACCTGTTCGCCCACCGCTTCGTCCGGCTCGCCCGGATCCGTGAACTGCAGGAATCCTCCCGGATCGACGCCGGACTCCGGGTGATGTCGTGAAGCCGCGAACAGCGGGGACGGCGGGGACACGTCATGGCTGAGTGCATCCTGTGCGGCTCCGACGCCGGCGTGATCGTGCTCGACCTCGGTGCCCAGCCGTCGCCGCGCCACTGGCCGCTGCCCACCGACCCGCTGCCCGACCCCACCCACGCGCTGGCGCTGCGGCTGTGTCCTGACTGCGGCCTGGCGCAGCTCGACGCCGACGACACCACCGAACCGGAGGTGCCGGTACCGGAGCCGCGGGCGGTCGTCGACCAGGCCCGCCAGGCGGTCGCGGACCTGGGGAGGCTCGGTCACCTCGACGGCCGGGCCTCGGTGATCGAGTTCGGTTCCCCACACGGCGGCAGTTGGCTGCCGCTGCTGGACCTGACCCCCGCCACCGGCCCCGCGGATCTGGTGGTCGACAGTTTCGGGTTGATGCACGAACGCGACCTCCCTGCCACTCTCGCCCGCCATGCCGGGGCGCTGGCCGACGACGGCCTGGCAGTCTTCCTCGTCCAGCCGCTCGGCGACATCGTCGCGCAGCGCACCTGGACCGCGCTGCGTCACGGCCACCACGGCTACTTCACCCTCACGTCGCTCAGGACCGCGCTCGGCACGGTCGGGATCACCCCCACCAGCGTGCTGCGCTATGACCTCTACGGTGGGGTCGCGGTGGTGCTCGCCAGCCGCGGCGGACAACCGGACGCCGACCTGCTGGCCGCCTACGACGAAGAGTCCCGGCAGGGACTGGCAACCCCGGAGGGGCTCGCCTGCCTGGCGGAGTCGGTCGCGGTCTCGACGATGCGGCTGCGCTCCTATCTGGAGGGCCACCGCGCAGCAGGCACGCGCCTGTACGCCTACGGTGCCGCGTCGAAGGCAGTCGCGGAGCTGGCGATGGTGGGGGAAGCCACCACCGCGATCCTCGCGGCCGGTGACGCGTCACCGGCCAAGCAGGGACGGTGCATGCCCGGAAGCCGCATTCCCGTGATCAGCCCGGCAGAGCTCGTCGCGGCCGATCCCCAGGAGGTGTTGCTCCTGCTGCCGGATCTCCACGACGAGCTACTGGCCACGCACCCGCGGCTCGCAGGGCGGGTCGTGGTGCTGGGAACCAGTCCTACCGGGACACCCTCACCCCTCCCTCCCGGTGGCGCAGCCACTTGCCCAGGCACGCCTGGGCGTAACGCAGGGGACCGGTGAGGGCGCTGCGCATCTCCAACGACCCGAGCGAGGCGGTGTATCCCTGCGGAAACCCGAACTCCGCGTCAGTGCTCTCCGGATCCAATGAGCCACCCCGGGAGATCGCCCGCATCCTGGCGACCGCGCCCGGCGCCTTCGGCAGCGCCAGGCGCAGCAGCGACGGCGTGAACAGGATCTTCGTGAACCACGCCCCTATCCCGATGCCGTACCCGCGGGCCTGGGCCTTGAGCGCGGGAAGGTCGGAGCGGTGACGGTGCCAGGTGATGGCCGAGGGTTCCACGCTGATGGCGTACCCGGCCGCGAGCATGCGCACGTACAGGTCGATGTCCTCCGCGCCCTCGGTGGGTTGCCCACTGCCCAGGGTGATGTCGAAGCCGCCAATACGCTCAAAGGCCGTCCTGGTGACCGCGTTGTTCGCTCCCGTGCCGTAGGCACCCACCTGGAAGGGGAACAGCGGCAGCTCCACTGGCGGCGAGGACATCGAGTACACGCGCGGTTCCCGCGCATCGGCCCAGGTCACGCGCTGGTCGAACCACGCCTGCGTGCGGGTGCGGATCTCGCCGCTGGGAACCAGGCCGCACACCAACCCCACGTGGGGATCACGGCCGAAACCGCGAGCGATCCCCGTCAACCAGTGGCGGTCCACCACCACGTCGTCGTCGATGAAGGCGACGTGCTCGTTCACGGCCACCCCCATCCCCCGGTTGCGCCCGCGGGATACCCCCGCGAGCGGCTCGTGGACGTAGCGCACCCGGGGGTCGGGGTGCCGCAGGGCCACGTCGCGGGTCTCGGACGTGGACCCGGCGTTGTCGACAACCACAACCTCGAAGTCGGGGTAGTCGCTGGCCAGGACGGATTCGACCGCGTCCCTGAGCAACTTCCCCCGGTCGCGGGTGCAGATCACCACACTGATCGGTGGCCGGACCGGCTCCGGTTCCGGGACGGCAGCGGGAAGTTCGTCGATGGCCCGTCGAAGCTCGTCGACCCGGACCCGCCCCTCCTCGATGCCCACCGTGACGAAACCGCGCAGGGCCTGGTTCTCGCGCACCAGGAAGCGGGCCCTGTGATATTTCGATCCGCCGGCCAGTTCGGGCCTCGAATCCGACGGTGCCGATGCCAGGTCGCTAAGATCGAGTTCACCGACCCATACCGCACCGGCCCACTCGGGGTTGTCGCTGCTGTGCATAGGTTTTTCCAGCATGGCACGACTCTACCCGAGAGGCGTTATCGTCGATCGTCCGCACAGCGTGACACCACGCACGGCCCTGAGGGGAATCCCAGATGAGCACCGACTATCGGAGGAACGACACCCCCACTCCCGCGCGTGTCTCCATCGTTCCCGACCCGGAAATGAAACCCGTAGCCGCAACGTCGACGGCCGAGAACACCGAGGATCTGGTGAACCAGTTCTGGCTGGCGTTGCTCGTGGCCTTCCTCGGGGTGGTGGGCACCGTACTGGTGCTCACCGGCGGCAACGGTGGTTTCCAAGGGGTGCTGGTGGCCATCCTGCTGCACACCATTCCCGGCCTGGCAATCGGTCTGGTGCACCGGCTGCACGGGCTGGACCTCATCCTGTCGTGGTTCGTCGGCAGTCTCGCGGTACTGATCCTGTGCTCGTTGCCGATGGCGCTCAGTAGTTTCTGGCATCCGCGGGTGATGGCCACGCTGATCCTGCTCGCCTCGACGGCGGTGGCCGTGTGGGTGGCGTGCAAACGACCACCGACGCTGGAGGCGACGTGGGTGCGCCGGACGGGCCGGGCGATGATCGGGCCGATCGGCCTGGCCACGGCCGGATTCCTCGTCGCCGTGCTCGCCGCGGCCGCGCAACCCCAGCCCCCCGCCCCCTACGGCGCCGCCCTGGCCGCCGGGCCGTTGTGGTTCCTCGGTCTGGGTGCGCTCGTGTTCGCCGTGTGCTGGGCCTTCTCCACTGTCGGCGGACGCAGCTGGAGTATCGTGCTGCTGGCCACCGTCGTCCCCATGAGCCAGGCCGTGATGTACGGCACGCCGACGGTGCAGGTGGCGGCCCGCCACATCGGGTTGGTGAACCTGCTCATCACCCATGGGGGGCTGGACCGCGAGGCCGGGATCTATCAGGCCTACTCGGGTCTGTTCGCGTCCAGTGCGCTGGTGCAGCAGACCGCGGGCTGGCCGGACCTGATGATGTACGCCGCCGTGTTCGGGGCCGTCGGGGCGGGTGTGAACTGCTTGGCGGTCACGCAGCTGGCGCGCTACTTCGTCGACGACGAACGCGCCTGGTGGGCGGGGCTGGTGTTCGCGCTCGGTTCCAGCCTGACCACCAGTTTCTACGCCCCCCAGGTGGCTGGTCTGGCGTTCGTGACGACCGCCACCACCGCACTGCTACGCAACGGCACGGGCCTGAGGTGGCCGCGGATCTGGGCCGCCCTGGCGCTCTCGATCGCCGTCGCCCCCACCCATCAGCTCAGTCCCTTCCTGGCGACGTTGATCTGCATCGCCCTGGTGGTGGTTCGGTTGATGAAGTTGTGGTGGTCGCCGGTGGTGCTGGTCGCTCCCGCCGTGATCTGGGCGCTGCTCAACCGTGGCGTGTTGAAGTCGTACGTGTCCCTCGACGAGATGTTCAACGTCATCGCGAACTTCAGGACCCCCTCCAGGCCGAGTTCCAGCGCCCTCACCGCGGATCTCGTCAACCGGATCACGTTCTGGGTGCCGTCCATCGCGCTCGTGTGCATCGGCATCGCCGCGCTCGTCGCCCTGATCCGTTTCCACAACCGCATGACCCTGGGGCTCGCGCTGGCCGCAGCGAGCCCGGTTGGCCTGTTCGCCGCGAACTCCTACGGTTCGGAGGGCATCTTCAGGGTCTCGTTGTTCTGTCTTCCGTGGCTCGCGATCATCGGATCCATCAACCTGCCCAGGACGGGCCGGCGGTTCTGGACGGTGCCGTGGCATCCGATCCGCAACGCCGGCGTGGTCGCCTTGACCGCGGTGTTCGTCATCGGAACCACCGGTATGGACTACACGCGGGTGATCAACCCCGAGAACGTGAAGGCCGCGCAGTGGGTGGAGGAACACGTCACCGGCGACACCCGGGTGTTCACGCTCGGCACCACGCTCGCCGAACCGTCACTCATCTCGGGCAAGGACATGTTCTACATTTCCCGGGAACTGCTGCTGCGCGACGATACCGCCGAGATCTATCCCGCGGAAACCGGCTCCGATTACGACCCGCAGGCCGACCTGGAGAATCTCATGAAGCACTGGATGGAAACGCGAGCGAAGGTGCGCTACGTGCTGGCGAGCGACCGGATGAAGGCCTTCGACGAACGTTACGGCCAGCAGCTCGCCTCCGATCAGGTCCGGCTCGAACAGGCGCTCCGGGCGACCCCCGGGGTCACCGTCGCCTACCAGGGGGATGGGGTCGCCGTGTACAAACTTCCGGAGGGCAACGACTCATGAGCGTCGCAGTCGTCATCCTCGCCCACGACAAGCCCGGGCACCTTCACCGACTCGTGAGGGCGCTGGACGAACTCCCCGTCTTCCTCCACATCGATGCCGGAACCTCTCCCGGGATGCACTCCGAGATGACCGACGGGCTTCCCCAGCGGGTGCGCCTGCTGCCGCGCATCTCCTCTGGCTGGGCCAGTTTCGGGCTGGTGGAGGCCGAGCTCGCCGGCTACCGGGCGGCGTGCAGTGAAACGGAGGCCCATCATGTCGTGCTGATGACGGGGGCGGACTATCCACTGGTGAACGCGCGAACGCTCGTGAATCGCATGTCCCGGTTCTTTCGGGACCGGTCGTGGGTCGATGTGCAACCGTTACCGATCAACGACTGGGGACCGATGCGCGGCTACGACCGTTTCGTGTTCCGCAACCGGCCCGAGAACCGGAGGAGAATCTGGTCCCCGCGCCCGCGGCGCTGGCCCAGGGGGATCCGTCCCGCGGGTGGGTCACAACTCAAGGTGCTCGCCCGCCGTCACGCTGAACTACTGCTGGGAATCGTCGATTCCAGACCGGACATCGTCGACTATTTCAGGACCGTGTGGGTTCCCGACGAAACCATGATCCCCACCCTGCTGGCCTCCCCCGAGTTCGGCGTCCGGCGGGAGTCCTACCATCACGAGGGGAACGCGTGGTACATCGACTGGGGGGAACGTCCCAGCCCGAACCCGCGGTGGCTTGACGAAACCGACCTGCCCGCGCTGCGCGCCGCCCGCACCCGGGATGTCTCGCCCGCGCTGTTCGCCCGCAAATTCCGTGAGGACTCCGCCGCCCTGCTGGACCGGATCGAGCAGGACCTGTGGCCGCTGCCATGAACCCGGAGGAGACACACGCGACCCCGGAGGGAACGACCGGGGCCACGGGCAGGGGAGGCACCTCCGACCTGTTCGGCCGGGGAATGCTCTACGTCGTGATCTGGTCCATGCAGATGGTCGTGGCGACGGTGGTCTCCCCCGTGCTCACCCACGTCCTTCCGGTGGCGGAGTTCGGGTCGCTGTCGGCGGCCATCGCGCTCTACCAGCTGTTGATCGTGATCACCGTGCTCGGTCTGGACCAGGCGTTGGAGATGCAGCGGGTGGAGGACGACGACCCCGCCCGTGCCCGGGGCCTGCTGGCGGCCGGGTTGGCCATCGACGTGATCCTCGTCGGGGGCATTGCGTTGCTGTCACCACTGTGGGCGCCCGCCCTGGGGTTCTCCAGTTACACGCTCGTGCTCATCACGCTGGGCTGGACCGCGCCCGGCGTCGGGGTGATGCTGTCGCTGTCGTTGCTGCAGGCCGAGGACCGGTTCGCCCGATTTGCCACCGTCTCGTTGATCTCGACGGTGGGTGGCCTGCTGTTCGGTCTTGCGCTGCTGTTCACCTGGGAGCGCACCGCGGAGGTGTACGCGCTGGGCGGGATCATCGGGCAGGTGGTCGCGCTCGTGCTCGGGCTGGCGTGGAACAGGCCCCGGCTGGCGGGGCTGTTCGACAAGGAGACGTTGCGCCGCGGGCTGCGTCTCGGGATTCCTCTGGCCCTCACCGGGTTGTCGACCTTCCTGCTCACCGCCGGGGATCGGTTCATCATCCAGCGCATGCTGGGTGAGGTGCAGGTGGCGCGCTACCAGGTGGCGTTCACCATCGGCAACGTCGTCACGCTCATGCTGACGTTCACCAACCGCGCCTGGTTGCCGCGCCTGAAGAACGTCGTCGACGACGCCCAGCGGTGGCGGGTGATCGCGACCTCCCGCGACGGCGTGTTCTCGCTGGTGGCGTGGGCGGTGCTCGGCGTCACCGTCGCGGCTCCCACGCTGTTGCAGATCTTCGCGCCCTCCACCTATGCCCAGGAGGAACTGGTCGCGGTGGTCGCACTGATCGGGTTGGCTGCGTTCCCCGTCGCGGCGGCGGCGGCGAGCAGCCAGATGCTGGTGACGATCCGCTGGTCGGCACCGCTGGCGTGGGCATCGGTGGTGGCGGTGGTGGTGAAGATCGCCGCGACCTTCGCCCTCATCGTGCCGTTCGGGCTCAACGGCACCGCGGCCGCGACCTTCCTGGCGTTGTTCGCGCAGGCGGTGGTGCTGCGTCTCGCGGTGACGCGACGCCACGCCCCCGTCCGGGTGGCCTGGCCTGTGGTGGCGCTGATCGTCGCCGCGGTGGCGGGTTGCGTTGCTTCGATCCTCGCCCCCCAGGAACCGATCTGGAAGATCGGACGGTTCGTGTTCTCCTGCTGCTGCCTGGTGCCGTTCTTCCTGGGCCTGAGGCGCCTCCAGGCCTCCTGAAACGGGCCGCGCCCGGCTCAGGAGTCAGGAGGCTCTGGACGCGGACTTCTTCCTGCTCCACAGCCACTGCCGCGCCGTCCAGGCGTGCCAGGAGATGTGGGCCGCCACGGGGCTGAGATGACGCAGGATGGTCGGAATCTCGTAGCGGGGGTCGTCCGCGACCTGTTTCAGGAACCGGAGGTGATCGCCGAGTTGTTGCCGGTTGTGGCTGTTGGAGAACGACTCCGTCCACATGCGGAACGCGGCGTGGGCCTCGGGTTGGCCGAACATGTCGCCGCGGGTGAGGATCCGCAGCCAGGCATCGATGTCCATGACGAACACGTTCGAACCGTCGAACCCGCCGACGGCGTCGTAGTCCTTGCGGCGGAACATCACGCACGCGGGTTCACCGACCGGGTTGATGCCGAACCGCACCACCGCCCTGGCGACCTCGGGGACGCGGCGACGCCCCAGCAGACCCGGCAGGCCGGCGTTGCGGGTCAGGACCTTGCCGTCGCCATCGATGAAGTCACGGCGGCATGCGACGAGAGCAAGCGACGGGTCCTCCAGGAGTGCGGCCTGCGAGGCCAGGCAGTCCGGATGGATGAGGTCGTCGGCGCACACCACCTTGATCAGATCACCGCGGGCCTGTTCGACGGTTGCGAGCCAGTTCTCCGACAGCGGCAGGGTTTCCTCGGAGCGGACGGGCCGGATGCGTGGGTCGTCGAACCCGGCGATCACGTCGCTGGTACCATCGGTCGAGCCGTTGTCCCGGATCACCACCTCGAAATCGGCGCATTCGCTGGCCAGCACCGACCGCAGGGTGGCCGCCAAGGTCGACGCCCCCTGATAGACCGGGATACAGACGGAAATGTGCGGTTTCATCAGTTGTTCACCTGTTCACCGAACTCCCCCGAGAAGCTGCGGGCACCCTGATCAACCCCCCGGCCCGTTCATTTCAGCACTTTAGCGTGTCGCCCCCTGCCGAGGGGACTGACACGCATTCCTGCCCGGAAAGGATTGGAGATGGGCAAACCGCAGGTTAGGGTTCTTAGGTGTACCGGAAGGGAGGGATCTTGATACCAAGCCACATAACTCAACCCCTCATGGCGTTGGGACTTGCCGCCGCGACGATTACCGGGGGACTGTTGATACAGCCTCAGCGCACGGACCAGGACATGTCCGCGACCCCAGCTCCCCTCAGCACGGAACGGGTCACCCCGAGGACGACGCCCAGCCCGAGCAGCCCCGGTGGCGCAGAAGCAGCCATTACGCCGGAGCCGAGCGCCACGAGTGGTGAAACCTCACCCACGGCGGCGTCGACGGCCGGAACCCCGACATCAACGCAGTCGGCGAGTGAGTCCTCACACCCGAAGCAGACACCCGTGTCGAGGTCGTCGGACGAACGCTCACCCTTGGACGACCCGTCTTCCGAGGAGGCTTCTCCCAGCGAGTCCGCCCCGACGCAGCAGCCCCCGGAGGATTCGTCCGGCCACAGCCGTTCCGACGCCGAGATCAACGGCTGGAACATTGATTATTTCGAGGGTTTTGACGCGTCATCGCTCGAATCCGCTGGATGGGGACACTATGGCTGGGGCGAACCCGATGTCGGGCACGGGGCAATGGGCGTGATGTCCAACGAGAACACGTTCGTCCAGAACGGCGAGCTGGTCGTGCGCACCCAGTACAAGGACGGCCGGTGGAGTGCCGGCGGAGCCAGCTCGGCGGACAGCTTCTCCGCCTCGCGTGGCCGCTGGGAGGTTCGCGCAAAGTTCCCGAAGGCCAAGGGAATTGGCTACGTCTTCCTGCTCTGGCCGCAGGACCAGAGCTGGCCACCGGAGATCGACTTCGCCGAGGGACGGGTCAACGGGCCCGAGGTCATGGGAACCTACCACTGGGATTCCGACGACAAGCAGGACCATCAGTTCGTCAATCACGAGGACATGACCGGCTGGCACACCTACGGCGCGATCGTGGAGCAGGACCACATCATCTTCACCCTCGACGGCAAGGAGTGGGGCCGGATCAACCAGCCGAACATCACCGACAAGCAGATGTGGTTCGGGGTCCAGACCGGGGCGATGGATCCCAACGGCAAGGAGAACCACACCGAGACCGTCGACGGCGGTGTTCCCAATCCGCTCACCCCGCCCATTTCCGACATCCAGATCGACTACGTGGCGCACTACACCAAGGGTTGAGAACCGTCGGGGCCTTCTGGTCTTGAGGGGCGTGCACCTGTCCTGAGGGCGCAGGTACACGCCCTTTTCGCCGACAACGCCGGTCGTACGGGCGAACGCCCGCGCCACACCACAGCGCAAGCAAACGATCGAGCGGCAGGCGAACCACGTTCGCGAGCAGACTCCGGCCACACGGATGAGCTCCCCAGGAATGAGTTCCGGCTGCTGCACGGCATCGACAAACCGGCTGCCCCGCTCCGCCCGGCTGGGGTGACCCCGGGCTGGGTTAGAGTGGCGTCCATCCGAGCAGGAAGGTTCATGCATGGAACTCAACGGCGCGGCTTTTTCGTTCGAGGTGCCGGACACTTGGGAGAGAGTCCCTTTTGAGGGAATGGTGGTGGCGAGTGCACCTCCCGCATATTTGGATTTCCGGCCAACAGCCGTGCTCACCGAATCCCGGGTGGACGATGCCGGACCGACCACGCTTGCCTCCATCGCCCAAATGGCTCTCCGCACCATCCCCCAAGAGACACCCGGAGCATACGTCGTACATGTGGAAGCCGTTCCTGACGGAAATGCAGGCCCGGGCCCGCAGGAGAGAAGACGAATCTGGGCACTGGCCCCACTGAGGCACCCAGCGAGTGACCTCTTGGGACTGGTTTTTGTTCAGGACCACGTGGTGGCAGGAAATGCCGTTGCCGAGCTGACCATCACCCTTCCGGTCTTCACGTGGCAATGCGACAATTCTTTCAAGCGTATTCTCGATTCATTGCGCCCCTCGGGACACGGGCTGCCATCGCGGCCAATGACCAAGGTACCGGAAGCCGTGCTCGATCAGTGGGCCACCGAACGAGATGGCGTCCCCCGCGAGGACGTCACGGTGCAGGGTTATCTTCCCCCGGTCCTGCTCGGCAACACCTATGAGCTGTCGACCGGAGCACTGAACGAGCTGAAATCCTTGTCGTCCGCAGGGTTCTTCGGAAAACGCATGCGAAGTCAACCGCCTCGCGAGGAACTAGGAACAATCGGGCTCATCGACGACAACGGTGCTCCCACGGAGAGGGGCGAGGCGCTCCTGGGCGTCCTTGATCATGGAAATTATTGGAGCCTGGAAAACGCCGGACCGATCGAGGACAGCCGTATCGTCGAGGGCTGGGGCGTCGAAGAAGCCATTCTGACCTTCATCGGCCCGGCCGCGAATGATCAGGACAGTAGCGAAAAAGGACTCCTCTGTTACTGCGCCGCCGATGATCTGGCACGTGTTCTGTTGATGTGGTCCGGCACCCAGCCGAGTTGGGAGATGTCATTCACCCTCCCGGAGATAACCCAAAAGGAGCTGCTGGGACGCCTGATCGATCATCCTTTCCCCCAGCAGCTTGAAGGCGACGCGGCAGCATTCGCAGCAGAGCGCTGGCAACAGTTCAGTTTTGCTGACGCCGCCGGCGAAAAAGGCATCGGCTGGATTGCGACGCCGCACCGGGGCCCTGCTCTGTGCAGCCAAGGGTCTCGGGAGGACGGGATTGTCATCGCCTCCCCCGTCGGCCAGATGCTATGGGAATATCTCTCGATGGCCGCTATTTCAATCAATTTTGGAGAAACCAGTGGAGTATAAGGTCGACCCCGGTTCATGTGAGGCAATTTTCAATCAGGTGGAGGGACACGTTGCCACCGCGAGCGCCAATCACACGTCGATATCAGGCGATATCGACAATCTTGGTTCCGCCTGTTCAACGGGTCCGGCAGCTCCAATCGCCTCGGCCCTCAAACAAGTTTACAATCTCTCACTGGCAGTTCCCATGAAAGCCGCGGAACAGCAGACCACCAACGCCGTGGCCGGTGGACGTGGAGCGGTGGCCGCCGTGCGGCAGGGCGATGAAAAGATGGCACACAATTCCGAGACTGCCGCCAATGAGGTGGACGACATAACTGTAAAGGATGGGAAGAAGCCATGACGATCGACACCTCGGGCTTGAAAAACTGGGCGAACACCGCCGCCTTGGCCAACGAAGCCGAGAATCTCAAGACACACGGAACCCATTTCAAAAATGCCATCAGCAGTGCGAAGAGCTCATGGTTGGGACTGAACCACTGTTACCACAGCCCGCACGCAGACCTGCTCTACTCCTCACTGGACGTCCCCGAAAATGCCGCGCAGGACGTCGCCACCGGCTCCGGAACCATAGAGAAGGCCATCACGAACTTCATCGCCCAGGTCCGCCCCTTGGAGATCCAAGTCCCCAACTTGTTGACGATGATCTCGAATTTCGAAGCGGCCGACAATGTCTGCTACGCCGTCGGAACTCCCGAGCAGATCAATCATGACAAGCAGAAGGAAAGTCTACAAAGTAAAGTGGACACCTTGGCCCAGCAATACCAGGAAGCAGTTGACACCTGCGTCCAAGACTTGGGGAATATAAAGGCGGACGGAACCCAGCGCAAACCCGGGGAGGAGGGCTGGAAAAACTACGCAAGAGGTACCATGATCGGGATTGGTACCTTGGGATCCGAAGCCCTGAAGGTGAGGGTCACCCGTTATCGCGCCAGGGGAGTTATCAGGGTTTTCGGGCGAGATTTCAAGACTGCCAGAGTCCCGCTTTTCTCATCCAGGAGCTACCATTTCCAGCTATTCGGCAAGAACTTCTGGAAATGGCAAGGCTTCAAGGGATTCCGTGGAAGATTTTTGGCCGCCATCAAAGAAAGTTTCCTCGGCCCCCCCAAGGGAAAGTTCGGATCGTGGTCGAAACCCACTGGCGGCCCCAAGGGAAAGCGCTTTGGGGCGGGCGTGGAGAAAACGAGCAGTGTGAAGAATGGGACTTCAACGCTTGGTCGCACTGCCGCGCGCGGCTTCTTCGTTCTGGGCTCCGCCCTGACCTACAAGGGAGAATACGATGCGGCACAGGAGCGGCTCAAGGCAACCCATCCCGAGCTCTCCCCGAAAGAACGCAGGGCCAAGGCAGCCGAGCTCTCGGCGGTCCGAGGGACGGGACAGATCGCCACAATCACTGGCGCCACAGGTGTCGGAACGGTTATTTGCCCTGGCGTTGGCACGGCGATCGGCTTCGGCGCAGGCGCGCTCTTCATGATTCCAACCGGTGGTGGCAAAAACCTTGGCGATCGAGTCGGCGACATATCAGAATGGTCGTGGGAAAAGGGTAAATGGGCGGCATCAAAGGCATGGGGGGCGACTAAATGGGCGGCATCAAAGGCATGGGGGGCAGGCAAATGGGTGGCATCAAAGGCATGGGGAGCACCTAAATGGGTGTTCAAGCACATCTTCTTCTGGGACTAGGAGGCTTATTCATGGGGTGTAAGCGAAGATGAGTCCCGTGACGGCTTGTATTGTGGTTTCGAAGGTGTCGTAGGGGCGGCGGTAATCGGTGTGCAGGACACGCCAGGTTTTGAGGTTCGCGATGACACGTTCGATGAGATAGCGGACACGATTGATGGCCGTGTTGTTTCTTTTATCGGTGTCAGCGAGTTCACCACGGGCGGGTTTCCGGGCAGGGGTGATCATTCCCAATCCGATGTAGCCTTTGTCTCCAATATGACTTTGACTGTCGAGGGCTGCGAGGAAGCCGGATTCCTTGATGGCCTTTGCATCATGCACACTACCCGGCAGGGGTGGGGAGATCCAGGCGAGCTGTCCGGCCAGGGTGCAGGCCACTTGCAGGTTCACTCCTGTGGTGTGGTGTTTGCCTGAGTACAGTTCGGGACGGTCGTGCCATGACCAGCAGGGCGCCAGAGTACCGTCGATGATGTATTGGCGGTCCGGGTCGAGGTCCTCCACCTGAGGTATCCACGCTTGGAGGAGTTCGGCGATCAAAGGGGTGTAGACCGCCACCACTCGTGAGATGGTGGATTGGGAGACCATGTGGATGTCGGCCAGCAACTCCTGGGTGGGATTGTGCCTGAGCATCAACAAAGTGGATCTGGATGCAGCGGAACAACCCCAAGGTGCGAGATCCTGCCGCGGGAAGGTTTCCGGAGCAGGCGGTGTGGATCAGTTCGCACAGGTCAAGGATCTGGCCACGGTCAAGGCTTGTGGTAGTACTCACGGCGGCGGCTTGTCTTTCATCTGAGAGTCTTTGTGGTAGGACACTTTGATTGTCTCAGATCAGGCAAGCCGCTCTTACGCCCCGCTCGGGGCAAAACGATAGTTTGGGGAAATCAAAACGCCCCTATGAATAAGCCTCTAGGTATCTGGCTATGTGGTTGATGATGTTGCGGAATCCTCGGGCTGTGTCTTTGAGGTGTTCGGTGAGGTCGTTGCTGGCGCCGGGGTGGTCGAAGAACGCGAGGATGTTTGCGCGGCGCCGTTTCATGGCGTGACCTCGAACGCGGGGACATGACGTTCGTCGGCGAACGCCCTGGCGAGCCGGTACCAGTGTCGTGGGACGACAGCTTCGACACCTTCATCCTGACCCAGGAGCCCTCCACCACACCAACCTCCCGGTCGACATCAGACCCCAGCTACCCACCGCAAAACTGTGAAGAGCCAGTTTCCCATCACTGCGGTCCCGCCAAACTTCATGACATCTCACCACTGGGCCGGGAAAGGTATGAAGGCGTCAGCCCACAGGACTGTATTTACGACGTACGAAACAGCTGTCGGGCCTGCCCGCAGAAATCGGCAGATAAGAATTTGCTGCGGACAGACCCGACAAGAGCAGAGGGTAGTTGTGTCGCGAGACGCGGACGCGGTACTCGCTCAGCAGAGCCGAGCAATCGCCGCCTTCGCCTGGCTCATCGTGCACATGGCCGTATCATCGTTGAGTTTCAACGTCTGCCGCACCAGGCTGATGATTTGCACAACCTCGGCCCCCGACTTGCCCAGTCGACTCTCGACGTCAGCGTACATGTCGGAAAGCTCGGTCGCCTGGAACTCGGAATCGAATTTGCTGACGTCACCCTTGTGATCGGTCAGAATTGTCATCAGCTGATTGCAGATGGAGTTGATGTGCGTCTGGACGCTCTCAGATGCCCCTGTGTCGTACGCGGTCTTTCCCGTGGTCAATTGTCCAACCTTCCTGTTTTCTGGTCACGCGTGATGGAAGTTCGCCGTGTTGTAGTCGGCGGAACCCGCGGTGGTACGAGCATTGGCCACCATCTCATCGACACCGGTGACGAACGCTCTGTGCATACCGGACTGTCCTCCACCCACTTCCCCGAGGGAATTCTGCAGATCGATCGTGATCTGGTCAGCGTTCATCTTGAAATTCTGGAACTGGACGTATGCGGCACCTTCGAACTTGCCCTCCAGCGGCGCGACGGATGCAATCAGTTCCTTGATCAGTGTTCCGATGTCCTGGTGCGATTCACTGGTTTTCTTGTTCAGCGTGGGCAACGCATCATCCATCATGTTGAAGTACATGACAGCCCCTTCCGTATCTGGTCGACTACATCTGAACCGAACCGCTCCCCCATACGGCATAGGCCCGACCTTACCCGAGCCCGGGGTCAGACCCCGCCCGGGAAGCGACGGGTCCCCGGCGGCGGATCCCCTGCGTGCAAGATCTGCGCCTCACCGGACCTGGCCCACACCGCCGCGCCGGGATGCGCAGCACGTCATACCGGGGAGGTGTGTCACGTCAGGCAGCCCTGCCGTCTGGGTTCTGCCTTCCGCTGCCGGGGCGGGTCAGCCAGGCCACGACGAGGCAGCAGCATGGCCACATGTCCTGAAGACCGCCACGGATCAGCGGTACCCGTCGATGACGGCGGCCGCCACCTCGGCCCATGCCTCCCTCGTGCGGGGATGGACCCGGGCCAGATTGATGCGGTCACCGTCGGCGACGGCGGGATCGTTCGGAACCACGAACACCTGCCGGCTGTGGCTGGCCAGGTGACCCCGCACCGTGTCCTTCTGCACCCGCGCCGAAACCCCGTCCTTGTCGGTGAGGACGACGAGCGCCTCCTGCGCCAGCCTCGCGTAGCCGTGTTGCGCGAGCCAGTCGAGGGTGCTGGCGGCCCGTTTCGCACCCGACACGGCATACCCGGCCGCGATCACCACGTTGTCGGCCTTCGCGAGGATCCCGCTCATGGCGTTGTGGGTCACACCGGTGCCGCAGTCGGTGAGAACCACGGAGAAGAAGTGCCGCACCAGATCATGGATCCTCGTGTAGCCCTCGGCCGTGAGGCTGTCCGAGACCGCCGGATCCTGCTCACCGGCCAAAACGTGCAGCCGGTCGATCTGCATGATGTACCCGGTCAGATCCGTCCACGTCCGCACCTGCGGGATGTCGCGCACCAAGTCGGTGATGCTGCGTGGCCGGACGCGCAACAGTTCTTCCTCACCCATCAATCGCTCGGCCAGGTCACCTGAATCCGGGTTCGCGTCGATGGCGATGGGAGGCGCGCCCCGCATCTGCGCGAGCGTCAACCCCACCCCGACGGTCGTCGAGGTTTTCCCGATGCCCCCCCTTGAAGGACAGGAACGCCGTGCTGTAAGAGCGGGTGAGCGGCCGGGAGGCCCGGGAATCCCGCTCGGTCAGGCGAAGCTGGGTCTGGCTGGGACCGAGATTCACGCGTCCCGCCGTCAGCTGGTACACCGCCCCCCGGAAACCACCTCTCGGCACCGCTTTCGGGGGGCGCACGAACAGCACCGAGGGCGACGGCGCAGCCGGGGTTGTCTGCGTGGCAGGAGGTCGTGAGGCGTCCGGTAATGTCGGCTGACCCCGTGGCACAACGTCCCGTCCCCACGACGGGGGCACATCCGCAGGAGCCCGCGGAGCCGGGGGCGGAGGCGCATTCGGCGGCACCGGAGCGGTCGAAATCCCCGGTGATCCGGGCCCCGTTGCCTGCTCCGGAACAGCTGGGATCTGCGATTCGGGCACCCGCTGGTCCGGGTTCACGACGGCCCGGGCGGGTGAGGGAATCGGGGTCGCGAAGGTCTCCGTCACCGGTGAGGTTTCCACCGGGGCACGCCGCGGAGCCGGCGAGCTCCGATCAATGGCTGGGGACGTCGATCCGCCACCTGGCAGCGGCGTCCAGTTCGCCGACACCGATGGCGGCCGACTCTCCGGGGTGGGCGTGGACCTGGGTTCAGCTGCCGCCCGGTCGTCGGGGATGGTGGTGAGCGCGGGATCAGCGGCGACCGCCTCTCCGTCGGCATCCACCGTGAACCACGCCACCTGCCCGCCCTTGGTCTCATCAACCCCGCGGGCCAGCACCGGACTGCCCAGCTGCCGGGCAATGAGCGCCAAGTAGTGAAAAACCGAGGAGTAGACGTTGGTGGGCACCACCATCTCGACAGGCACCCCATTGACGGTTGCATCGCTGTCGCCCCTGATGACGACGCTCCAGAAGGGTGAGCCCATGGATCTCCTCCCTGCCCTAGAGCACTTCACCAGACCCGGGGGTTGACCGGGCAGTGACTAGGCTAGCCCCTGCGAAAGGCGGACCCAATCCACATGGGAACGCCACCACGCCCCGTCGAGAGAAGGGAAGTGCGAGTGCCATACGCTTATGATGACCAACTCATCGATGCCGTCGCGGTGCGCCGCAAGCGTCTCCTCGCTGGTTTCCTGTTTGGGGTTCGACGCACCCGCATCGTCTGGCGGGACCGCCTGAGCACCTTCATGGGAAGCCTGGTGTTGGCCATCGTCATCTGTGCCGTGTGCGTGGCGATCGCCTTCGTCATGTCGATCTTCCGGGCCGAGGCCCTGAAACAACAACAGCAGCAGCAGCGTTACGCCACCGTCGGCGCCACGGAAACGCCATGACCGCCAGCCCCTTCCTCCGGATCAGTGTTCTCGGAACAGTCCGCAACGCGGACCTCGTCGTTCCTGTCGATCAACCCGCCACGGCTCTGCTGCCCCAACTACTCGGGCTGCTCGACGAAGGCCACGGGCCACAGGGTGCCTACACACTGACCACCGCGCTCGGTGAACTCGTCGACATGCAACGCCCGATGGGGGAACTCGGACTCCACGACGGCACCGTCCTCCGGTTGTCACGAGAAACGGAGACACCCCCTGTCCCCGTCATCTCGGATCTCGTCGACGCCACCGCGGAACACGAGACCGCCGGCAGGTGGACGGAGACCTCGCGCGGCTGGGTGCTGGGTGCCTGTTCTGCTCTGACGATGCTCGCGGCGTTCGTCATCCTGCTCCGGGTTCGGGGCTCCGATGCCCTGGAGGTCGGCGTCGCGGCGGGGGGATTCTATGTGATCAGTATGCTGTGCCGGCTCTTGCGCAAGGACTTGGCCTGGGCCTATTTCGCCGCCGCCGGGGTGCTCGGGCTCTGGTGGGCCTGGCAGCAGTTCCTGACCGGTTGGTCCCCGCTGGTGATCCTGCTCATCTGGCTCGCAGTCCAGCTGACCGCCTTGACGATCCACACCCCGCAGCACTTCACCCATCTGATCGGCCTGGCGGTTCTCGCCATCGCCGCCGGGGTGTGGTGGTTGATCCACTTCCTGGTCGCCGATCCCGTCCGGGCGGGTGCGGTGACGGCCACGCTCGCCCTCCTGCTGCTCGGCCTGACACCACGACTCGCACTCAACGTTGCCGGGGTGTTCAAGGCCGATGACGCCGTCGGCCGCGGTGCCCGCCTGGCGTTGAGCGAGGTCGCGGGTCGCCTGGATCGCGCCCATCAGGTACTGTCCGTCGCCGTTGTGCTGCTCGCGTTGTTGTGGACGCTGGGCATGTCACCGGTGGCGGGAGCGGCGATCGGGAACTTGTGGACCCTCGGAATGACCATCGCGTTGATCGTGGCGTGGACGCTGCGAGGCCGTCACTTTCCCCTGGCCACGGAACGCGCGGCCATCTATGGCGCCGCCCTGACGTCGGCGGCAACTGTGGTGTGGTCCCAACGGGAGACGCCCTGGGCCCCCCTCGCCGCGGTCGGCCTGGCATTGGTCCTGGCGGCCGTGCCGTTCGTGCGAATCTCCGATCTGGCCGGAGCCCAGTTGAGAAGGGCCGCAACGTGGTTGGAGACGCTGGCGGTGGTCGCCACCATCCCCGTGCTGGTGGGCATGTTCGGCCTCTACACCCAATTGTTGGAGAGTTTCCAGTGAGTGGTGAACCATCAGGGTTTCCCGGCGCCTTCCCAAAACCACCTCGTCGCGAAGAGGTGGAGGAAACCGCACAGCACTGGGGAAACGAACCATCGGGAAAGTGGCAGCAACCCGTGAATCCCGGTCCCGGCCCGGCAGGGCTTCCCCTGGTACCCCCTCCACGGCCCGCCCCGTCGATGCCTCAGCCCCAGCAGTGGACCCAACAACCCCAGCAGGCGTCCCAGCCCCAGTCCACGGGGCATTCGTGGGGACAGACACCGGGTCGCTTCCCTCCATCCCCGTCGCGTCCCTCAACGACCCCGTATCAACCGCAGCCGACCCGGCAACCCCACGAGAGCGAACTCCAAAGACCGACCCTGCGCGATCACCCCGATTACGCTCGCCTCTCGAAGCGCAACGCCGTACCCGGATGGCGGCGGACCCTTGACTGGTTCACCCGCATTTTCCGCAGCGATGACGTCGCTTCCCGCGTGACCCGGGCCTCCGCCGAGGCCCAGCGACCGGTCACCACAGGACGGCGACTGGTCGTGCTCGGCGCCAGCGGAGGAACGGGCACCACCAGTGTCACCGTCGGACTGGCCCGGACCCTGGCGGCTGTGCGCAACGCCCCCACCGCCTTGATGATCATCGACGACAACGACGACCTGTCCTCCCGCCTGGACGTGGCACCCATCCCCCCTGCTCGCTCGGACCTGCCCGCTGCCGATTTCGCCGCCCAGATGTCGGCCATGACCGAGAGCGGAAGGGTCGCGGTCATCCGACCTCACAGGGACGCCGCAGCGATGGCGCGGGGGCTCGGCCGCTTCTTCGCCGTGACGGTGATCGACGCCGGGCAACACCCACCCGCACAGCTCACCGCCGAGGCCCACGCGGTCGTGATCGTCGCATCGGCAAGCGCCGCGGGGACCACTGCTGTCACCAGGACCGCCGCGGAGCTGCACACCGCGGGGATGAATCCCAACGCCATCCTGGTGGTGCTGGTGCCTCGCCTACCCGGCGACGAGGTGACACGCCATGCGCAGCACCTCAGATCCTCCGGCATCACCACCTTCGTCCTCCCCTACGACCGTCACATCGCGGGCGGGGCCGCCCTGCGCCTACGGTTGACCACCGAGAAAACGCAGGTCGTCCTCGGAGAACTGGCCGCGGCAATGATGCAGTCGCCGAGCAGGTGATCCACGTGAGCATCCGGATCATCCACCGTCCTGCCAGAACCACCCCGGCATTGCAGCCGCTGCAAGGAGTCTCCCTCGAAAGCCCACCCGTCCTCGAGGAAGGAGCCGACGGGGCCGGTGCCGCTGCCCTACGTATCCTGCCGTTGCTCGGCGCCGGTTGCTCCATGACCGTCATGATGCTGTTCCGCCACTCCAGTTTCGCCGCCGTCGGTGCGCTCCTGATGGTTGTCACGGTCCTCGCCTCGGGCATCATGATGCTCAGCCATCAGGGCAAGGCGGCCAGGAAAAGACGCGAGGCCCGGGACATCTATCTCGAATATCTGGAAACCCAACGCGGCGACATGCGTTCGGCGGAGTCCAAACAGCTCGCCGATGCACGCCACATCCACCCGGCCCCGGACGAGCTGCTCAGCATCGCCCTGTCACCCGACAGGCTGTGGGAACGTCGTCGTGGCGACAGTGACTTCCTCACCGTTCGTCTGGGGATCGGTACCGTTCCCTCCCGCGAAATCAGGGTGAAGGTCGACGACAATGCACGCGCCCGCAGTGACCCGTTCATGGCGAGTGAGGTGGAGCTGGTCAGGTCACGTTTCGGCAGCACCCCCGGCATGCCGATGCTGATCGGCCTCGACTCCATCGGCGCGGTCAGTATCGTCGGGAGCCGTTCCTTCGTCACGCAGGTGGCGCGGCTGATCGCCACGCAAGCCGCCGTGTTCCACTCACCCGAGGACCTGCAGCTCGCGCTGGTCGTCGATGACAACTACCGTGGCGAGTGGGACTGGTTCTCCTGGTTGCCGCAGCTCGCCTCGCAGACCATTCCTGGGCCTTTCGGCCCGGGCAGGGTGATCGTGCCCAGCATCGCCCGGCTGCGCAGCGTGTTGGGGCCTGAACTCGACTCCCGTTCCCCCAGTGCCGCCGAGGCACGCCGGGCGCTGCTCACCGACACCGAGGTGCAGAACAGCCGCATCCTCGTGTTCGTGGACCAGTACGGCCAGTCGGCGACCACGCTCACGCCGTCGGATCCCCAGATCAAACTGTCCCAGGTGTCCACCACCGTCATCTACTTGCTGGATGATCGCAGATCCGAACCGGGTTCGATCACCACACGGATCAGCGAGGGCCGGGAACCGGGAAGTTTCGTCGTCGAGAACTACCCGAGACCAGACACCGCCCCGAAGGTCATCGCAGGCGAATTGGACGACCTCGACCCCGGTTCGACGACCGCCCTTGCTCGTGTCCTCAGCCCGCTACGGCTGTCCCCCGACTCCCAGGAACACAACGCCACCCAGGAGGCCATGACCTTCGCCGAACTGCTGGGTGTCCCCGACTACAAGGACATCGACTTCTCCCGTGCGTGGGCACCACGCGGGGAGACCGGATTCCTTCGTGTCGCCATCGGAACCGATGACATGGGTGAACCGGTGACCCTCGACCTCAAGGAGGCCGCCCAGTACGGCATGGGGCCGCACGGCCTGTGTGTCGGTGCCACCGGGTCCGGCAAGAGCGAGATGCTGCGCACCCTCGTGCTGGGGCTGCTGGTCAGCCACGACCCGGAGGATCTGGCGATGGTGCTCGTCGATTACAAGGGCGGCGCCACCTTCGCCCCCTTCGACGGCGCACCCCAGGTCTCGGGAATCATCACCAACCTGTCCGACGACGCCAGCCTCATCGAACGCGTCTACGCCAGCTTGTCCGGTGAGGTGCAGCGACGCCAACAGGTGTTGCGCGACGCCGGGAACATCGCCGACATCACCACCTACCGGGCGTTGCGTGCCGAACGCCCCGAGCTGGGACTGGACCCGTTCCCACACCTGCTGGTCATCATCGACGAGTTCGGCGAACTCCTGACCGCCCGCCCCGACTTCATTGAGCTGTTCCTGTCCATCGGCCGCATCGGACGCTCCATCGGGGTGCACCTGATGCTGTCGAGCCAACGGATCGAGGGCGGCAAACTGCGCGGCCTCGACACCTACCTGTCCTACCGGATCGGGCTGCGGACCCTCTCGGAGAGTGAGTCCCGCACCATCCTGGAGACCACCGACGCCTTCCACCTGCCACCGATCCCCGGGTACGGCTACCTGAAGGTCGACACCACCACCTACACCCGATTCCGCGCAGGTTTCGTCTCCGGCCCGCTGCCGGAGGATCCGGAGTTCGAGCAAAAGCTGGAGGCCCCTCCCGTCGTGCTTCCGGTGCCCAGCTATCTCGTCACCCGCACCGAAGCGGGCGACGACGCGCCCGCGACGACGCGCGTCAGCACAAAGACAACCGGCCCGACGGTGCTCAGCACCGTCATGGGCCAACTGCAACAGCAGCAGCGCGTCACGCAACCGATCTGGCTGCCCCCGCTGCCCGATGCGACCACACTGGACATGGTCGCGGGGGAACCCCGCCCGACGAGTTCCGGACTTCGGATCCGCTGCAGCGCCCCGCTGCGCTTCCCCGTGGGGATCATCGACGACCCCACCCGCCAGTGGCAGGACACGTGGGAACTGGATCTCCTGACCTCCGGGGGCCACTTCCAGATCACCGGGGGGCCGGGCAGCGGTAAAACAACCCTGCTGCGCACCATCACCGCTTCACTGGCCCTGACACACTCCCCGTCAACCGTCAGCGTCTACGTGCTGGACCTTCTCGGTTCGGCCCTGCTGAGCCTACGCGACCTGGTCAACGTGGGCGGGGTGGCCGTCCGCGCCGACCGCGAGGTGGTACGCCGCACCCTGGAGGAGATTCGCGGCCTGCTGAACCAGCGGGAGCTGCTCTTCCAGCAGCATCGCGTCGATTCCTTGGCATCGCTGCGCGCCGCTCTCGAAAATCCATCGGTGAACCTGGCGGAAATCGTGCTGCTCATCGACGGATACGGACAGCTCGCGGAAGAGTTCGAAGATTTGGCCGAGATTGTTTTCGACCTGCTGCGTCGCGGTACCGCCCACGGAATCCACGTCGTCGCCACCACCACTCGCTGGAACGAGATCCGCATGGCCCAGCAGAGCTTCTTCGGCAACAAGATCGAGTTGCGGCTGGCTGATCCATTGGAGTCGGCCCACGGGCGCAACCTGGCGGAAACCCTACCCTCCGACCGCCCCGGGCGGGCACTGCTCGCGGGAGGCCTGTTCGCGCACACCGCACTGCCCCGGGTGGATGGGATCGCATCCGACGATGACGCGACCGAGGGGCTGCGACGCCTTTCAGAAGCTGTTTCGGCCGGTGTGACGGAACGCGCGGTCGCGGTCAGGCTGCTCCCGACCAACCTCTCCCCCGATGGGGTCAAACCCCCCAGGGGCAAGGCCCTGGTGGCTCTGGGTCTGGACGAGAGCGACCTGTCGACCACCGTGTTGGACTTGGACGGCGCCGACCGGCACCTGATCATCCTCGGGGACTCCGGGACCGGCCGCACCACGATGCTGCGGCGGGTGATCGCCGAGCTGGTCCGTACCCATGGTTCCGACGAGCTGGTTTTCGCGGTCTTCGACCCCCGGCGTTCCCTGACCGGCGCCGTCCCCGGGGGTTACCTGGGCGGGACCGCCACCAGCGCCGTCCTGGCGCAGAAACTGGTGGCGGCCATAGTGCCGGAACTCGAGGCCAGGGTGCCGCGCAGCGTGGACACATCCGTCGAGGTGGCTCCCCCGACTCCGCACATCGTCGTCCTCATCGACGACTACGACGCCCTGGGCTCGGGCGCCGGGCCGTTCCAGGCATTGATGCCGTTCATCCCGATGGGCAACGAGATCGGTTTGTCGGTCGTGCTGACCAGGCGGATGACGGGCGCGGGCCGGGCGATGTACGACCCCTTGGTCAACTCGATGCGCGATTCCGGGGCGACCGGGTTCATGCTCTCCGGTGACCGCGCCGAAGGCATGCTGCTCGGCAACCAGCGTCCGCGCGCCCTACCGGTCGGCCGCGCCATGCTGCTGCGCCCCGGGCAGCCGGTGCGAACGGTACAGATTGTGAACGAACCCGACCAGGCGGCGGAAACGGGCGAAAGCTGATCAAGGTTATTCTCCGACAAGGGTGTGGGCCCCGCGCCAACGGGAGCACCTGCTTTACGGACAAAAGCCAGCGCTACAGTGCAAGCAAACGAGCGCAAGGCAAGCGAACCGCGGGAGAAGACGGGTGCTCAGGGAATCAGCGCGGCCGTCCCACAGGACCGCGATCCCCGAGCCGCCCGGCCACGGACTACGTCTCCATTCCCTGCTGGCGTTTGAAGAGCAGGCGCATCGCATCCACTTCTTCTCCAATGCTCACGCGGACCTCGTATTCTCCCGGTTGAAGGTCCGTCACGTCCCATTGACGCATGTCGAATGCCAAGGTAATGCGCGCTTCCTCGTCCTCGCCCACATTCTCGAACGCCCTCTGGGACGGAGGCGGCACGCGCAGCAGTTCGTCTCGGTGGTTCGGGCCGTTCACCTCGACGACCAGGTCGGAAGCGCAGAGCTGAGTAGGCGTGCCATGGATGAAGCCTGCGAGATACAGGGGTGCTCCGGGCACGTGCGTGTTGGTTCCAGCACCCACGATCGTGAGCAGCCCGCTTGCCTCCTGTGCGAACGAGCACAGGTGCAGGACAAATTTCACCCGCGTCTCAGACCGAGACACTGTCATACCTGTACGGCTGCGTGGTGGCCATGAGCGGTTCCCCCTGCCGGACGATGGTCGGGCGATGATCCGCGCGGCGCCTCGGGTCAGGGGATGTGGCAAGCCATTCGTTGATCCGCGCCACCTCCCCCTCCGTCGGGACGTCCCAGTCGTCGTGCCGATGCCCCTTGGCCCGCAGCCATTCGTTGACGAACTGCCACTGCCCGCTTACCAACGCGCCGGCTACTGGTAGCCGTCGATCAGGGCCGCTGCAACCTCCGCCCACGCTTCCCTCGTGCGGGGTTGGACCCGTTCCAGGTTGATACGGTCGCCGTCGGCGACGGCGGGATCGTTCGGGACCACGAACACCTGTCTGCTGTGGGTGGCCAGGTGGGTGCGCACCATGTCCTTCTGCACCCGGATCGACACGTTGTCCTTGTCGGTGAGGACGACGATTGCCTCCTGGGCCAGTTTTTCGTAGCCGTGCTGCGAGAGCCAGTCGATGGTACTGACGGCCCTCTTGACCCCGGAGAAGGCGTAGCCGGTGGCGATCACGACGCTGTCGGCCTTGGAGAGGATCCCGCTCATGGCATTGTGGGTCACGCCGGTGCCGCAGTCGGTGAGGATCACGGAGAAGAAGTTCTGCACCAAGTCGTGGACACGCTTGTAGCCCTCGGCGGTGAGACTGTCCGAGACCGCGGGGTCTTGTTCGCCCGCGACGACATGCAACCGGTCGACCTGGGTGATGTAACCGGACAGGTCCGTCCAGGTCCGCACATTGGGGATGTCCTGCACCAAGTCAGTGATGCTGCGAGGACGGACGCGCAGCATCTCCTCCTCCCCAAGCAGCCGTTCGGCCAGGTCCCCCGAGTCCGGGTCGGCGTCGATGGCGATGGGGGGCACGCCCCGCGCCTGCGCGAGGGCCAGCCCCACCCCGACAGCCGTCGAGGTTTTGCCGATACCGCCCTTGAAGGACAGGAACACGGTGCTGTAAGGGCGTTCCAGAGACCGGGAGATCCGGGAGTCACGTTCCGCGAGACGGATCTGGGTCTGGCTGGGGCCGAAGTTCACGCGCCCCGACGTCAAACGGTACATCGCCCCGCGGAAACCGCCCTGCGGCACGGTCTTCGGGGGTCGCACGAGCAGCGATGACGGTGATGGCTCCTGCACGGGAGGCGTCTGGGACGGGGGCACGTTCATCGAGATCGACCGGAACGGCACGTCCGGCGATGCTGGCGGTGGAGAGAGCTCTTGCGACTTCGGATGCGGGGGCGACTGTGACGGCCCCTGCCGTGAGGAGGAGTCCGGCCGCTGTGCCCTCGGCCCCGGCGGGGCCTGCCTGGGCGGCATGGTAGGTGAGATCGCGCGCGGCGGAGCCTTGGGTACTTCGGACTGCTTGGGTCCCTCCAACTGCCGGGGCGGTCCCGCCCACATGGAGGAGGCCGGCTGCCGGGGCGACTCGGGTGGTGGTGCATCCGGCGGCACCGGGGAGACGGTGCTCTCCGGCTCCGACATGCATGCCCGCGCGGGGGACGCCGGTACGCTGGGCGCTGACATCTGTGACTCGGGTCTGGCAAGGGCGCGGGCCGGTGACGGTTCGTTCGTGGGTTCCACCGGGTCACGCTGGGGCTCCGAGGCGCCCGGGTGTGCGGAGGGTGCACGGCGCGGCCTCGGGAGAGCCGCCCTACTGGGGGCCGGGGGACGGCCGCCGGTGGACGCCACGGGGGGCGGCTGGGCGGCGGCTGCCTGCCCCTCGGCATCCACCGTGAACCACGAGACCCGGCCACCCCGGGTCTCGTCCACACCGCGGGCGAGTACGGGCCGACCGGCCTGGCGCGCAGCGGTGGCGAGGTGCTGGAAAACCGACGAGTAGACGTTGGTGGGAACCACCATCTCGACCGGCACCCCATTGACAGTCGCATCACTTCTACCCGTAATGGTGACATCCCAGTAGGGCGACTTCATGGGTCTCCTTCCTGTCGAGAGGGTGTAGCCTGCCGCAAGGGCAATGCCTGAACAATAACTAGGCTAGCCCTTGCGAAGAGCCAGCCCAATCTGTTGGCGCTCCTTCCGCGCGCCGGGTCGTTGGGAGCATGAAGCTACTATGACTTGCCGTTCCCCTGCGAACGACGGCGCCGTTTCGGGACGATTCTTCCGGTTCCTTGGGTCTTCTCGGCGACGAATCCCCTAGTCAGCCCGAACCCGAGGTTCGGAGACGGTCAGCCTTTCAACCAAAAGGAGGACAGGTCCCCGACCCTGCAGGGTCGGGGACCTGTCCGTTCCGCGGAGCCGTTCGGCCCGTCAGGCGCCGGTCCTGGGCAGGCCGGGCCTGACCGGGGTCGGGGTGACAGTGACCGTCGGCGTCGGCGTCGTGGGCTCGCAGACCGGCTGATCCTTCACCGCAGTAAACGTCGCCGTGGTCTCATCCACACGCGTCC
>CALLVV010000074.1 GCA_938012815.1 uncultured Propionibacteriaceae bacterium | reverse complement strand
ATGGTCAAGGTCATCGACATCGACCTGGAGCGCCGCCGCGTCTCCCTGTCGCTGAAGCAGGCCAACGAAGGTGTCGACGTGGCCGCCGACGAGTTCGACGCCTCCCTCTACGGTATGGCCGACAGCTACGACGAGCAGGGCAACTACATCTACCCCGAGGGCTTCGACCCGGAGACCAACGAGTGGAAGCCCGGCTTCGAGGAGCAGCAGGCCGCGTGGGAGCAGCAGTACGCCGAGGCCCAGGCGCGCTGGGAGGCCCACAAGCGTCAGGTGGCGGAAGCTGCCGAAGCCGAACGTCAAGCTGCGACGACATCCGGCACCGGCTACGCATCCACATCCACCGAGCCCGTTGAGGGCTCCCTCGCTTCCGACGAGGCCCTCCAGGCTCTCCGCGAGAAGCTGACCGGCAGCAACTGATCCGCCGAGAAATCTCGATCCGGGCCCGCCTCCCCTCAGGGAGGCGGGCCCGGATCTCATTTTGAAGAATCCTGCGGACAGACATCGTGTGGAACCGATCTAACCAGCCTGTGAGGTTCACAAGAACAGGAGCACTCACGATTCAGCCGGCAGATCCGACAGCATCGCTTCGGAGGCAACATCTGCGAATAGCCAGTTTGGCCTTGTGGTCTTGCCCGAAGAGGGTGAGAAGCGCAGGATGCAGGCATTCCGGTTCTCAGGGAAAGGAGATGAACATGAGAATCCGGTACCTTTCAATCCTTGTGTCAACCGTGATGATGGCTGCAGCCCTGCTGGGACCCTCTGCCACTGCGAGAGGGGACGATGAAGTTTCCGCATCGTACGTCGAGGCCGTCGTGTCCACCTCCATGCGGAGTTCGGACGTTGCCCCGGTCGTCAGCGAAGCCAACGAGGCTGATGTTGCCGCTGGCATCGAACGGCTCTCCAAGGCTCCCGCTTTCGTCGACCTCTTGAAGAAGCTCAAGCTGGACGAGAGACTGCTCGCATACTATGCAGTCACGCCGAGTCCATCGGGCATCGAAGCTCGTGCGCAGAACACCCAAGGAGAACATTTCGAGTTGGCCCGCGTGGATGGCCGGGTCCAGCTCTCGCTGGAATTCTGGGACGGAGCGCTGGTTGCGGACCTTTTTGTTGTTTCCCATAAACTGGGATCTTGCATGCAGGTGATCTGACATGTCCACCACTTCGAAGAAATGGGTGTGGCCGCGGACCTTTGGCCGACGCTTCACCTTCGCCATGTCCGTCTACCAGCCGGTCGGATTCGTCGCTTCTCTGCTGGTCGGATGGTTCAAGCAGCTGCCTCTTGCGGTGACGATGCTGCACGTGTGGCTGTGGGTGTTCGTGATCTGCACCGTCATCTCATTGGGACAGGCCGCCCTGGCCCGTCCGGGTGCCTCGTTCTGGAAACCACTGATCCCGGTGAAGGAAACCGACTGACATCCTCACCAGAAGAAGAGGGGCTGCCCCGAAAGGAGCAGCCCCTCTTCTTCTCGCAAGTCCGCGTTTCAGCCCGGTGTACCCTCCCAGGGTGGGCAGCTGCACACCAGGTGCCGGTCACCGTAGGCGTTGTCCACCCTGCCGACGGGCGGCCAGTACTTGTCCACCCGGAATGCGCCGGCCGGGAAACAGCCCTGCTCGCGCGAGTAGGGGCGGTCCCAGTCGGCGACGAGATCCTCCACGGTGTGGGGGGCGCGGCGCAGCGGCGACTCCTCGGCGGCGATCCTCCCCGAGGCCACGTCGTCGGCCTCGCGGGCGATGTCCAGCATCGCCGTCACGAACCGGTCCAACTCGGCCAGGGTCTCCGACTCCGTGGGTTCCACCATCAACGTGCCCGCCACCGGGAAGGACATGGTGGGGGCGTGGAAACCGTGATCGATCAACCGTTTGGCGACATCATCGACGGTGACGCCGTGACGCGCGAAGATGCGCGTGTCCACGATGCACTCGTGAGCCACCCGGCCGTTCCCGCCGCGGTACAGGATCGGATACGCCTCCGAGAGCCTGCTGGCGAGGTAGTTGGCGCTCAGGATCGCCACCCGCGTGGCCTGGGTCAGCCCGCTGCCGCCCATGAGCCGGATGTAGGCCCACGAGATCGGCAGGATCGAGGCCGACCCGAGAGCGGCTGCCGAGACCGCGCCCTCCTCGCCCGTTGCCGGGTCACTCGGCAGATGCGGTTTCAGGTGCTCCTTGACGCCGATGGGTCCCATACCCGGCCCACCGCCGCCGTGCGGGATGGCGAAGGTCTTGTGCAGGTTCACGTGGCTGACATCGCCACCCAGGTCCCCCGGGCGCACGAGACCGACCAGGGCGTTCATGTTCGCGCCGTCGATGTAGACCTGCCCGCCGTGGGCGTGCGTGATCTCGCATACCCTCTTGACTGTGTCCTCGAACACGCCGTGCGTGGACGGGTAGGTGATCATCGCGGCCGCCAACCGGTCCCCGGCCTCCTCCGCCCTGGCGGCGAAGTCGTCGAGGTTGATGTCGCCGTTCTCGGCGGACTTCACCGCCACGACCTTCATGCCGGCCATGGTCGCCGAGGCGGGGTTCGTGCCGTGGGCCGAGGTCGGGATCAGGCAGACGTCGCGCTCGTCACCGTTGGCGCGGTGATAGGCGGCGATCGTCCGCAGCCCCGCGTACTCGCCCTGGGCGCCGCTGTTCGGTTGCATCGAGAACGCGTCGTAGCCCGTGATCTCGCACAGCAGCTTCTCCAGGTCCGCCGCCAGTTCCCGGTACCCTTCCGACTGTGAGGCGGGCGCGAACGGGTGCAGGCCCGCGAACTCCGGCCAGGTGATCGGCATCATCTCGACCGCGGCGTTCAGTTTCATGGTGCAGGAACCCAGCGGGATCATCGCCCGGTCCAGAGCCAGGTCCCGGTCGGCGAGGCGACGCATGTAGCGCATCATTTCTGATTCGGCCCGGTTCATGTGGAAGACCGGGTGGGTCAGGTACTCGGAGGTGCGCAGCAGGGCATCCGGGATCGCCGGGCGCCGGCTGAGCTTAGTGGCCGGTTCGATACCGAAGGCGTCCAGCACCGACGCGAGGGTCTCCAGGGTGGTGGTCTCGTCCACCGAGATGCCCACCCTGTCGCGGCCGACGCGGCGTAGGTTGATGCCCCGCTGCTCGGCTGCGGCGATGATGCCCGCCTGACCGACCCCCACCCGGACGGTGATCGTGTCGAAGAACTCGTCCGGTTCGACGACGGCACCTCCTGCGCGCAGGTGTTCCGCGAGGGTGACCGCCATCAGATGGATCCGCTGGCCGATGGCCCTGAGGCCGGCCGGGCCGTGGAAGACGGCGTAGAAGGATGCCATCACCGCCAGCAGCGCCTGGGCCGTGCAGACGTTCGACGTGGCCTTCTCGCGCCTGATGTGCTGTTCCCGGGTCTGGAGGGCCAAGCGGTAGGCGCGATTGCCCGTGCTGTCTTTGGAGACCCCGACCAGGCGTCCGGGCATGGTGCGTTTCAGCTTGTCCCGGCAGGCCATGAACGCGGCGTGCGGGCCACCGAAACCCATTGGGATCCCGAAACGCTGGGCCGAACCGACCGCGATGTCGAATCCCATCGCCCCGGGTTCCTTCAGCAGGGTCAGGGCCAGCAGGTCGGCGGCCACGATCGCCAGGGCACCCGCCTCGTGCAGGACCTCGCACCGCGCGGTGTGGTCTCGCAGGTGCCCGTGGGTGCCGGGATAGGCGAAGATGGCCCCGAACAGGCCGTCGACATCCAGGTCCTCGACCTCGCCGATCACCAGTTCGATGCCCAGCGGGCGGGCCCGGGTGGCCAGGACGCTGAGGATCTGCGGGTGTAGGTCGGCCGCGGCGAAGAACCTCGACTTCCTGCGCTTGCCCGCCGCGAACGCCATGTTCATCGCCTCCGCGGCGGCGGTGGCCTCGTCGAGCAGGGAGGCGTTGGCGATCTCCAGCCCGGTCAGGTCGCTGATCATGGTCTGGAAGTTCAGCAACGCCTCCAGCCTTCCCTGCGAGATCTCGGGCTGGTACGGGGTGTAGGAGGTGTACCAGGCGGGGTTCTCGAGGATGTTGCGCTGGATCGCCGGGGGAGTGATCGTGCCGTAGTAGCCCTGGCCGATCATCGATGTCCGGACCTTGTTCTTGGTCGCCATCCTGCGAAGCTCATCCAGCACTGCGCCCTCCGTCAGCGGCTCCCAGGTCAGCGGTTCGACTTGGCGGAGGCCTGCGGGCACGGTCTGGTCGATCAGCTCGTCGAGGCTGTCGACCCCGATCGCTGAGAGCATGGTCTCCATCTCGGCCGGGCTCGGGCCGATATGACGGCGATTGGCGAAGTCGTCCGGGTCGTAGCTGGTCGGGTTCCAGACGCTCATCAGTCGATCAAGGCCTTGTACTCGTCCTCGTCGAGGTATTCCTCGAGCGCGGAGGGATCTTCTGGCCGGATCTTGAAGAACCAGGAACCCGTGGGATCCTCGTTGACGGTCTCGGGGGAGTCCACCACGGTCTGGTTGATCTCAGTGATCACCCCGTCGAAGGGGGCGGTGATCCCGGATGTTGCCTTGGTGGATTCGATCACGACGATCTCCTCGCCCTTGGCGACCTCGGTCCCGACCTCAGGAAGTTCGACGTAGACGACATCACCCAGTTCGCCGGTGGCGTGGTCGGTGAGGCCGACGGCGACCCCATCGTCACCGCTGTCGAGCCAATCGTGGTCCTTGGTGTACTTGATCATGTTGCTCTCTCCTCAGCGTTTGTAGGACGGTGTGATGAACGGTAGTGGGGTGACCGTCAACGGGAGACGCCTGCCCCGCACCTCGGCGTGGACGGTGGCTCCGGGCCGGATGTCCGTGGGCAGCATCGCCATGGCGATGGGGCCGCCCACGGTGGGACCGAAACCACCGGAGGTGACCTCGGCGACCGGTTCGGTATCCTCGACCGACAGGAACAGTTTCGCCCCCTCGCGTACGGGGGCGCGGCCCTCGGCACGCAGGCCGACCCGTTTTCGGGAGGGCCCCTCAGCGAGCTGTTTCAGGATCACCCCGGCCCCGGGGAAACCACCCTCGCGGGAACCACCTGAACGCCGCACCTTCGGGATCGCCCAGCCCAGATCGGCCTCTGCCGGGGTGATCCGCGGGCTGAGGTCGTGCCCGTAAAGTGGCATCCCCGCCTCGAGACGCAGCGAGTCGCGGGCGCCGAGACCCGCCGGGAGCACCCAGCCGATCCCCAGGAGGGCGCGGGCCAGGCGCTCGGCCTCGGCGCTGGGAACGGAGATCTCGAAGCCATCCTCACCGGTGTATCCGGAACGCGAAACCCAGACCGGGACACCGTCCCAGTTGAGGATCCGGGAATCCATGAACTTCAACTCGGCCGCCTCTGGAACCAGCCCGGCCAGGACCTCCTCGGCCCGGGGACCCTGCAGGGCCAGCAGCGAACGATCCGTGAGGTGCTCGACCGTGATTCCTTCGAGGGCGCGCAGCAACCTGAGATCGTGATCGGAACGGGCCGCGTTGACCACCAAGAAGTAGCGGTCGCCGTGGTTGGCGAACATGAGGTCGTCCAGGATCCCGCCGTTCTCGTCGGTGAACAGCCCGTAACGCTGGCGTCCCTCGGCCAGCCCGGCGACACTGGCCGGGATCAGCGTCTCGAGGGCAGCGGCGGCGTCAGCCGGATTCCCAGATTCGGGGCGGATCAGGATCTGACCCATGTGGCTGACGTCGAACAGCGAGGCGGATTGTCGCGTGTGTTGGTGCTCCGCGATGATCCCGGCGAACTGCACGGGCAGTTCCCATCCGGCGAAATCCACCAGACGACCACCCAATTCCTCGTGCAGCTCGTGCAACGCGGTGGTTGATAGTGACATGAGGACCCCTTCCTGCCGACGCGCGACGTTGCTGGGTGGCACGGTCCACCCGGAGCCCCCTCTGTCACTGCTGCCTGAGATCGTTTCATCCTTCGGCGGACCCCGGTGGGGTCTCTCTCCAGAGTGTGGAAGTTGTCGCGGTCCTTGGGGCCTGAGAGTTTCCGGGGCGGTTGCTCCTTCGGCACCGACTGGGTCGGTTCTCCCGCTACAGGACCAGCATACAGAGAAGTCGTCACGCCGTGGGGGTAGCCTTGACGAAACACTGACCTGGAACTTCAACGTGGAAGGAGCTGGCATGGCGGTGAACCTGATAGCCCGGTTCGAGTGCCGGGACGGGGCGCGAGAGGTGGTTGCCGGCCTGATCGGGGCCTACTCGGAGCACGTGAACGCCTCACCCGGAACAGCGCGTTTCGAGGTGTACACGGAACGCGACAACCCGAACCAGTTCGTGATCATCGAGTGCTATCAGGACGAGGACGCCTTCAAGGCGCACCTTGCCGACCCCGCGAACGCGGTGTTCAACGACAAACTCGGGCCGCTGATCTCGGGGGACGCCTCCGAACTGACCTTCCTCGAGGTTCCGTAATAACCTGTGTCTCTGTGCGGATCGGATTGACGGGCGGGATCGCGTCAGGCAAGTCGACGGTGGCTCGGGAACTAGAGAGACTGGGCGCAGTTATCATCGACGCCGACATCCTGGCACGGGACGTGGTGGCGTTGGGAACCGAGGGATTGAAGGCGGTTCTCGCGCGTTTCGGGGAATCGGTGCTCGCCCCCGACGGGAGCCTGGATCGCCGCGCGCTGGCCCGTGTGATCTTCGCCGATCCGCAGGCGCGCGCCGACCTGAACGCCATCATCCATCCCCTCGTGCGGGAACGGGCCGCCGAGATGGAGGCCGCAGCCCCCGCAGGGACGGTCGTGGTGCACGTCATACCCCTGCTGGTGGAAACCGGGCAGCAGGACAGGTTCGACGCGGTCGTGGTGGTGGACACCACGGTCGAGGAGCAGCTGCGTAGGCTGACGCGCCGAGATGGCCTGTCGGAAACCGAGGCCGGGCAGCGGGTGACCGCTCAGGCCAGCCGCGAGGAACGGTTGGCGGCGGCCACACACGTCATCGACAGCTCCGGTCCGGTGCGGGAGACCATGCGGCAGGTCGGTGAGCTGTGGCAAAGCCTCGCGGTGTGAATCTCGGGTTTTCTGGTCGATCCGGGAAAAGTCCGGTTCGGGCGGTGTGAAGGCCGAGTAAGGAAGCGCTTCCATCAAGGGGCAGCGGCTATTTGTTGGCCTCGATCATCTGACGGAGTTCCTTCTTCAGGTCGGTGATCTCGTCGCGGTGGCGGGCGGCCAGCTCGAACTGAAGATCGGCGGCCGCCTGGTGCATCTGGGCGGTGAGGTCGTCGATCAACTTCACCAGTTCCTGCTCGGGCAGTTCTTTTGCTTTCAAGCCCCGTTCCCGACGGCCGTTCAGGAGGGACTCGGTGTCGGCGTCCTCCCGGTTCAGCATGTCCGTGATGTCGGCGATCTTCTTCCGCAAGGGCTGCGGATCGATGCCGTGCTCGGCGTTGTAGGCGAGCTGGCGGGCGCGCCGCCGGTTGGTCTCGTCGATGGCGGCCCCCATTGATGGAGTGATCGTATCGGCGTACATGTGCACCTGCCCTGCGACGTTACGGGCGGCGCGGCCGATGGTCTGGATCAAGGAACGCTCCGAACGGAGGAAACCCTCCTTGTCGGCGTCGAGAATGGCCACCAGGGAAACCTCCGGCAGGTCCAGGCCCTCCCGCAGCAGGTTGATGCCCACCAGCACGTCGTAGTCACCCAGCCGCAACTCACGCAGCAGCTCGACCCGTTTGAGGGTGTCGATGTCGGAGTGCAGATAGCGGGTCCGGATGCCAGCGGCCATCAGATAGTCGGTCAGGTCCTCCGCCATCTTCTTGGTCAGGGTGGTCACCAACACCCGTTCGTCGCGTTCAGCCCGGGTCCGGATTTCCCCGATGAGGTCGTCGATCTGGCCCTTGGTCGGTTTGAGGACGATCTCCGGGTCCACCAGACCGGTGGGCCGGATGATCTGCTCTACGAAACCGTCGCTGCGTTCCAGCTCGTAGGGGCCGGGGGTGGCGGACAGGTAGACGGTCTGCCCGATGCGCTGGCAGAACTCGTCGAACTTCAGAGGCCGGTTGTCCAGGGCGCTCGGCAGGCGGAAACCATGCTCCACGAGGGTACGTTTCCGTGATGCGTCGCCCTCGTACATGCCCCCGACCTGCGGGATCGTGACGTGGGACTCGTCCACCACCAGGAGGAAGTCCTCCGGGAAGTAGTCCAGCAGGCAGGCGGGTGCGGATCCCGCGGCACGGCCGTCGATGTGTCGGGAGTAGTTCTCGATCCCGGAGCAGGTGCCGATCTGGCGCATCATCTCGATGTCGTAGCTGGTGCGCATCCGCAGCCGCTGCGCTTCCAGGAGCTTGTTCTGGGCCTCCAGGTCCTGCAGTCGGATCGCCAGCTCCGCCTCGATCCCAGCGATGGCGCGTTCCATCCGTTCCGGTCCGGCGGAGTAGTGGGTGGCGGGGAAGACGTAGATCTCGTCCTCCTCGCGCAGCACCTCGCCGGTCAGCGGGACCAGGGTGGAAATGCGTTCGATCTCGTCGCCGAAGAACTCGATGCGAACCGCGTTCTCCTCATACATGGGGAAGATCTCCAGCACATCCCCGCGCACCCGGAAATTGCCCCGCTCCGAGGAGAGATCGTTGCGGTTGTACTGGATGTCGACGAGGTGCCGCAGCAGCGTGGAGCGTTCGTGCTCCTCACCGATCCGCAGGGTCAGGCGCTGGTCGAGGTATTCCTGCGGGGTGCCCAGGCCGTAGATCGCGGACACCGTGGCCACCACTATGCAGTCGCGGCGGGTCAGCAGTGAACTCGTCGCGGAGTGACGGAGGCGCTCCACCTCCTCGTTCAGGGAGGAGTCCTTCTCAATATAGGTGTCCGTTTGCGGGACGTAGGCCTCGGGCTGGTAGTAGTCGTAGTAGGAGACGAAGTACTCGACGGCGTTGTCCGGGAAGAACTGGCGCAGCTCGTTCGCGAACTGCGCCGCGAGGGTCTTGTTGGGCTGCATCACCAGGACGGGGCGTTGCAGACGCTCCGCCAGCCAGGCCACCGTGGCGGTCTTGCCCGTTCCCGTGGCGCCCAGGAGCACCACATCCTTCTCACCGGAACGGATGCGGCGCTCCAACTCCGAGATCGCGGCCGGTTGATCCCCCGAAGGGGAGAAGTCGGCCCGCACCCGGAAGGGCGCCACCTGGCGGCGAAGCTCGTCAATCGGTCTCATGGAAACCGATTATGCGCCATGGATCACCGGGTTCCCCCGAAGCAGTAGGTGCGGGCGGGGGTGGTGTAGGTCAAGGTCTCCTCGTCGGTTCCGCAGGACGCGTTCTCCTGATCGATGCGTTTGGTGACCTTGACACTGGCCGAGTCGCACTGGGCCACCTCGAAGGGTTTGATGCCGCTGGACGAGGTGTTGTAGCAGACGTCCTGGTGCAGGTTCGGGATCAGGCAGACGGCCTTTACGGTTTTGCTGCTGCCGCCGTAGCGGGACTTGCTGCTGATCTCGTAGGACGCGGTGTTCTCCGGGCAGGAGCTGGTGTCGGAGACGACCTGGCTCACCTCGAAGGAGAACTTCGACTTGTCGGAGCAGTCGACCTTCTCCTCCTGGGCGTTGGTCGTGGTTCCGGTGATGACCAGACAGTTGCCAACCTGAAGGTTCTCGTTGGTCTTGAAGTGTTGCCACAACGTCCAACCGCCGGCACCGAGGACCGCGACGGCGACGACGATGCTGATGATCTTACGTGCTCCGAAGCGTTTCTTCGGCGTACCGTGCTGCTCCATGTACTGCTGTTGTGCGGCGTACTGCTGGGCTTGGTTGGGGTCGTAAGGCTGGTTGGGGTTGTAGCTCTGGCCTTGGTTGGGGTTGTAGCTCTGGCCTTGGTTGGGGTCGTAGCCCTGGCCTTGGTTGGGGTCGTAAGGCTGGTTCGGGTTGTAGCCCTGACCTTGGTTGTAGGGCTGGTTGGAGTTGTACGGCTGATTCGGTGGTTGCGTCATCACTGTCCTTCGCTAGGGGGAGTCCTGATGTTAGCGGCCGCTCCTCCCCAGTCGTGCCGCGGATCTCATTGATGAGGTATCAAAAACGGTTTGTAGGAAGGTTGTCAAATTTCATCGTATTCAAGGTCTTCGGATTCGATTCCCCGGGCGAGCCACAGGAGCAAGGCGGATGTCGAACCGGCTGCGCGCCGATGTGGTTGCCGAACCCCGGTGCGCACCACCCGTCCTTCCAGGGTGACCAGCTCGAGGGGATCGTTCTCATCTGCGAGATGGGCGGCTTCGAAGGCCAGTACCGGGGTCGCTACGTCATCGTCCACATCGATCCGGGAGGCTTCCGGTTCCAGGTCGAATCCGTGCAGCACCAACTCGCGAAGCCGCACCAGGGGTAGATCGTCGACGGTGATCCGTAGGTCGGGTCGCAGCGAAACCTCGCCGTCTTTCCCGGGCAGCTGGGCCAGAAGCTGATCCAGCTCGCCTGCGCTCGTGTCAAGCTCGATCTGGAGGTGGAGGCCATCCGAGATGGCCAACAGCTCGCAGTCGCGTCCAAGAGAGGAATCGTAACCGCTGGGGGGAAGCCCCTCAAGAAGTTCCCTGCAAACCTGCGCCAAGCTGCGGGCTCCCTTGATCAGGTGGGCTGCGACGTGACTACGTGACCAGCCCGGTAGACGGGTTGGTGCCGCCCAGTCCTCCGGGGAGTAGGCGATGGTGCGTCCCAGTAGTGTGTGGGTCTGTTCCCGCACAGCATGCAGGCTTGAGTCGAAATGCTCGCCAGGGACGCTCGGCATGCCGACAAACCTATCAAAAGTAAAGGTTTCCACGGGCAGGGGTATCCGCTGCGGGCATCCTGCTCGCCGGGGTTCGTGCGCGGACCGGACCGATTCGTGAGGACCCAGCCGCCACCCATGCCGTTCGCGGAGCGCCGATTTGCCGGTGCCGCGGCATAGCATGTGTGACCGTGAATGCTCGACCAACTCAACGCGGAATCCTCGTGCGAGGTGCCCGCGTCCACAACCTGAAGAACGTTTCCCTGGACCTGCCCAGGGATTCCCTGATCGTTTTCACCGGACTGAGCGGATCGGGCAAGTCCTCGCTGGCATTCGACACCATCTTCGCCGAGGGGCAGCGACGCTACGTCGAGTCCCTGTCCGCCTACGCCCGCCAGTTCCTCGGGCAGATGGACAAGCCGGATTGCGACTTCATCGAGGGTCTCTCACCCGCGGTCTCCATCGACCAGAAATCCACCTCCCGGAACCCGCGATCCACGGTCGGCACCATCACGGAGGTCTACGATTATCTGCGTCTCCTGTTCGCCCGCATCGGCATCCCGCACTGCCCCGTGTGTGGGGCCGTCATTGGCAAACAGAGCCCGCAGCAGATCGTTGACCGGCTGATGGGCTTGGCCGAGGGTACGCGTTTCCAGGTGCTCGCGCCCATCGTGCGCGGCCGCAAGGGCGAGTTCCAGGAAACCTTCCGGCAGCTCGTTGCCGATGGTTACGCCCGGGTGCGGGTTGACGGACGGCTCCACCCCCTCACTGACCCCCCGGTGCTCGACAAGAAACGCAAGCACGACGTCGACGTGGTGGTGGACCGGGTGGTGGTGAAGACCTCCGCCAAGCAGCGGATCACAGAATCCGTGGAGGCCGCTCTACAACTGGCTCACGGGGTGGTCGGGGTGGAGTTCGTGGATCTTCCCGCGGATGACCCCGAACGCGAAAAACGCTTCTCGGAGAAACTCGGCTGCCCCAACGAACACGACGTTGCCATCGACGAACTGGAGCCCAGGCAGTTCTCCTTCAACGGGCCGTGGGGGGCCTGCCCTGAGTGCTCCGGGCTCGGGACGATGCTGGAACCCGACCCGGAACTCATCATCCCCGACGAGACCCTGAGCCTGGCCGACGGTGCCATCGCCCCCTGGAACACTCCGCACCTGAAGGGGCACTTCGAACACGTCCTGGAAGCCCTGTCCCTCGAGTCCGGTTTCGACATGCGCACCCCGTGGCAGGATCTGGCTGCCAGACACCGGAAGGTGCTGCTCAACGGGGTTCCCGGAGCCGTGGTGGTGAGTTTCCGCAACCGTTTCGGACGGACCCGGTCCTTCTCGCAGAAGTACGAGGGCATCCTGCCGTTCGTTCGGCGTCGCTACGCCGAGTCCGAGACCGACTCGGCCCGTGAACGCTGGGGCGGCTACATGCGGGAAATCAACTGCCATTCCTGCGGCGGTACGCGCCTCAGGCCAGAGACCCTGTGCGTCACCGTCGCCGAAAGGAACATCGCGGAGGTCGCCGACCTGTCCATTGGGGATGCCTTCGCATACCTGGATGCCCTCTCCCTCAACGAACGCGAGGCGCGGATCGCGGAGCGCGTGGTCAAGGAGATCCGGGAACGGCTGCGTTTCCTGCTGGATGTCGGCCTGGACTATCTGACACTGTCACGGTCGGCCGGGTCGCTGTCGGGCGGCGAGGCGCAACGCATCCGGCTGGCCACGCAGATCGGTTCCGGTCTGGTCGGTGTGCTCTACGTTCTGGATGAGCCGAGTATCGGGCTTCACCAGCGCGACAACCGGCGGCTGATCGAAACCCTCGTGCGACTGCGGGACCTCGGGAACACCCTCATCGTCGTCGAACACGACGAGGACACCGTTCGAGCAGCTGACTGGGTGGTCGACATCGGCCCGGGAGCGGGGGAACACGGTGGTGAGGTCGTGGTCTCCGGTCCCGTCGAGGAGCTGCTCGCCAGTGAGGAGTCCATGACGGGCCGCTACCTGTCGGGAAAGCTGGTCATCGACGTGCCTGCGGCGAGGCGCCCCGGCAACGGCAAATCCGTGACCGTCGTCGGCGCATCGGAGAACAACCTGCGGGACGTGGACGTCGCCTTCCCGCTGGGCAGGCTCGTCGCGGTGACCGGGGTCTCTGGATCCGGGAAGTCGTCACTGGTCAACTCGATCCTTTACACAGCAGCCGCCAAGCAGATCTACGGCGCCAAGGCGGTGCCCGGCAGGCACCGGAAACTGAAGGGCCTGGAAAACCTGGACAAGGTGATCCAGGTGGACCAGTCACCGATCGGACGCACCCCGCGGTCCAACCCGGCCACCTACACGGGGGTCTTCGACAAGATCCGCGGACTGTTCGCCACCACCCCGGAGGCCAAGGTCCGCGGCTACCTGCCCGGACGGTTCTCCTTCAACGTCAAGGGCGGGCGCTGCGAGAACTGCTCGGGCGACGGCACCATCAAGATCGAGATGAACTTCCTGCCGGACGTCTACGTTCCCTGCGAGATCTGCCACGGGGCCCGGTACAACCGCGAAACCCTCGAGGTGCACTACAAGGGCAGGTCGATCTCCGACGTGCTGCAGATGTCCATCAGCGAGGGGACGCGGTTCTTCGAATCCATCCCGGCCATCGCCCGGCACCTGAAAACCCTGGAGGAGGTGGGACTCGGCTACGTCCGTCTCGGACAGCCCGCGACCACCCTGTCCGGAGGTGAGGCACAGCGCGTGAAACTTGCCGCCGAGCTGCAGAAACGATCCACGGGACGCACCCTCTATGTGCTCGACGAACCCACCACGGGCCTGCACTTCGAGGACATCCGCAAACTCCTCGCGGTACTGCACCGCCTCGTCGACGCAGGAAACACGGTCGTGGTGATCGAACACAACCTCGACGTCATCAAGTCGGCCGACTGGATCATCGACATGGGACCGGGCGGCGGATCCCGCGGTGGCCAAGTGGTGGCCACCGGCACTCCGGAGGAGGTCGCGAAGGTGATGGGATCGGCGACCGGCGAGTTCCTGGTGCCGCTGCTGGAACACTGAACTGACGATTGCGCGGATGGAGCTCTCGGCGAGTTTGTTGAGCTGGTACACCCCATGTCAAAGCTGGTTGTGTCGAAACCGTGGTGACTGTGATCGGGTCCTGGCTACCGGGGTGGTTTCGACTTGGGCTGCTCCTTCGTCGCGGCCCGGGTCAACCAACTTCAGAAAGGGGCACTCAGGTGCTGGCCCAGCCAGCTTTAGAGGAGGGGGTCGTCGCGGTCAGATTCAATCGGCTCGTACTTCTAAGTTCCGGGACGTACCAGGCCGTTCTCGTAGGCTGCGATCACCAGTTGGGCGCGGTCCCGGGCCTGCAGACGGCTCAGCAGCGCGGAGATGTGGGTTTTGCAGGTGGCGTGGCTGATGTGCAGTTCCCGTTCGATCTGGTCGTTGGACAACCCCCGGGCGACGAGCCTGAGGATCTCGGTCTGTCTCGGTGTCAGATCCGCCACCTTCCCGGAAGGGGTCGCGTCCGGGAGACAACTCTCCACCAGGGTGGTGATGGCCGAGGGTGCCAGGAGGGCATGCCCGGCCGAGATGGTGCGCACCGCGTTGATCAGGGCCTCCGGGGTCGCGTCCTTCAACAGGAAACCGGAGGCCCCCGCGCGCAGGGCCTTGAAGACGTATTCGTCCAGGTCGAACATGGTCAGCACCAGCACCCGGACCTCGGACAGCCGCGGGTCGTGGACGATGGAATGGGTCGCCGCTATCCCGTCGAGTTGCGGCATGCGAATGTCCATCAGCACGACGTCCGGCACCAGCTCGCGAGCCAACGAGACGGCCTCCACGCCGGTGGTGGCCTCCGCAACGACGTGGAAGTCCGGCTGGGAGCTCAATAGGTGTGCCAGTGACTGGCGCAGCAGCTGCTGGTCGTCGGCTATCAGGACACGGATCTCAGGCACGGGCGGGCTCCGGATCCGGCAGCTCGGCCTCGAGCCGGAAGCCATCGAAGGACTGGTGGTGGCGAAGGCTCCCGCCCAGCGCGGTGACGCGCTCCCGCAGCCCGATCAGGCCATGCCCCGCCCCGGGGTGTGAATGCCACCCGTGAACCGGGCCGGAATCAGTCACGGCTAGGTGAAGGACTTCCCCGTGGCGGGTGAGCTCGACGCGGACGCTAGTGGGTCCGGCGTGCCTGGCGGCATTCGCCAGGCCTTCCTGAAGGATGCGGTGGATGGCCAGCGCCACCCCCTTGCTGTTCGGCGTGACCCCGCCTTTGGACATCGTCACGTGCAGCCCCGCTCGCTCAGCGGATTCCAGGAGACCGTTCCAGTCGGGATCGCCCGGGCTGGGGGACAGGGGCGCGTCCTGGTCGGAACGCAACACCTGGAGCATCCGGCGCAGTTCCAGGGTGGTGGCGCGGCTCGTCTGTTCGATGTCGCAGAGCGCCGCAACCAGGCGTTCGGGATCCTCGGCGTCCACGTTGCGGGCCACCGCGGCGCGCACCGTTATCAGACCGATGCCGTGGGAGACGAGGTCGTGCAGGTCCCGGGCTATCGTCAACCGCTCCGTCGTCACGGCAGCGGCGATCTGCTGGGATCGCAGTTGCTCGGCCTGGCGCCGCCCAGATCGTTTCGCCGCCCACCAAATCCAACACACCAGCAGGGCCGCTGACAGCATGATCACAAACTGGACCCAGCTGTTCGGACCCGGATCCGTGCCTATTCCAGACAAGATCATGAGCAGCATGAGCACCGTCAGTACCTGGGCGGAGAGATAACGGTGCATGGGGCGATGCTAGCCGTGGACGGGGCGAGGGATCATCACCCCACGGGCTGAGAACCCAAGGGCTGAGGTAAGGACCGGAAATCGGTGCTGGGCCCGACGGGCCGGAATGCTCGCCGCAGCATGATCGGTGTCATGATCAGATTTGATGATGTTTCCAAGGTGCGCGGCAGCCGGAAAATCCTGGACGGAGTGGGGTTCGAGGTGAGGCCTGGGCGGGTTACGGGTTTCGTCGGACCGAACGGAGCCGGCAAGTCGTCGAGCCTGCGCATCCTGCTCGGCCTGGACCGGGCCACGAGTGGGCACGCCACCATCGATGGCCGCCCCTACCGGGAGTTCCGGAACCCGCTGAGGCACGTCGGTTCCATGCTCGACGGGGCCGCTGCCCACCCGTCCCGCACCGCGCGCGCCCACCTCGGATGGGTGGCGGCCAGCAACGGCATCCCGAGAAAGAGGGTCCAGCAGGTCCTGGAGGAGGTCGGGTTGGCGGCCGACGCCAATCGGCAGGTCGGTACCTATTCGCTCGGCATGGGACAGCGGCTCGGGTTGGCGGCCGCCCTGTTGGGAAGACCGAAGCGGTTGATCCTCGACGAGCCGGTCAACGGCCTCGACCCGCAGGGGGTCAGGTGGATCCGTTGGCTGCTCAGGGCGCATGCCGATGCGGGGGGCACGGTGCTGCTGTCCAGCCATCTGATCGGTGAACTGGCAGAGATCGTCGATGACGTCGTGATCATCAACGGCGGTCGGATCAAGGTCTGGGGCGAAGTGGCCGATGTCATGGCGGGTTATCCCAGCCTGGAGGAGGCGTTCTTCGCGCACGTGGAGGTGCGCGCATGAGGCGAGCGATGCGCGCCGAGGCGTTGAAACTGTGCACCCTTCCCGGCATCCGGCTGGCCGCTTTGCTGGCCCTGGCGGTCCCGATGCTCCTGACCTGGTTGGAGAGTTCCCAGATCAGGCGTGCGGTGGAAACCGGCAATCTTGGGGGGATGATCGACGCATCCACGACCAACACCGGATTCGGCTCGCTCACCGTGGGGCAGGTTGGTTTCGTGGTGCTCGGTGTGCTGTCCGTCTCCAGCGAGTACGTCCGCAACACCCAGGCCGTCGGGCGGGGCAGGCAACTCACCACCAGCATGGTTGCCATGCCCGGGGGAGCGAGACGGATGATCGCGAAACTCGTCGTGCTCCTGGGGTTCACCACGGTCCTGGCCGTAGCATCCACTGCGGGAAGCCTCGCGGTCGCGCGCTGGGCACTGGGCAATGTGGAGGCCACGTGGGGGAATCCTTGGCCCCGGGCTGCAGCAGCAGTGCTCTTCCTGGTGGTCATGACCGTGATCGCGGCCGCCCTGGCCGAACTGGTCCGCGGCGGAACCCTGCCCCTGACACTACTGGTGGTCAATGCCGCGGCCGTGTCATTGACGTTCCTGCTCTCCAAGGCGACCCCACTGGCCAAGTACGCACCGGACCTCGCGCTGACCTACGCGTTCGTGACCGACAACAACGTGGTCCAGAACCCCCTCAGCCCCGGAGTCGGGATACCGGTGGGTACCGCCTGGGGTGTTGCCGCCATCATCCTGGCCGTGCTGCTTCACGCCAGAAGGGAGGCCTGAGATGGCTGTCATCGTGGCGGAATGGCGCAAACTCGGACTCCCGGGTGTCTGGCTGGTGGCGGTTCTCACGGTCGTCGGGTCCTGGGCGTTGGCGGCCTTGATGTTGGGTCCCAGCGGATCCGCGCAGACCTTGCAGCTGGTGCCCTCGCTGACGACCATGGGATGCATCCTGTTCGGTGTGGTGGCGGCGACGGGGGAATACGCCGGAAGGCAGGTCGCAACCACCTGCGCCGCCATGCCCCGCCGGCTCCCGGTGGCCATGGCCAAGGCATTGACGGTAACGGTGGCGCTGATGGTGGTGGCGATGCTGGCCACGGGCGGGGTGCGTCTGCTGGTTCCCGAAGGCGAGTGGGCCCTTCCCGGGGTGGTGGTACATCTCGCCGCCATGGGCCTGCTGGGGTACGCCATCGGACTGGTGGCCAGGCAGCTGGTTCCCTCCCTCACCACGGCGCTCATCCTTCTCGTCGTGGCGGGCCCCGTGCTGCAGCCCTACACCAAGCTGGCGACATGGCTGCCCGGTGCCGTCGGGGCCGACCTGTTCGCGCCCGATCCGGTCCATCCCTTGGCAGAATCGATGGGAGCCCTGGCCGGATGGGTGTTGGGATTCTGGGTGATGGCCGCGGTGGTCTGGGTCCGTCGCGACGCCTGACACGGGAAAGCCCCTGCCTCACATCATGAAACCCTCCGATTCGGACCATTTGCTTCGGCCGGTTTCGTACATCGTCCTGGGACTGCTCGCGACCACGGGTCCCATGACCTCGCACGAGCTGAAACACAACACACGGATCTCCGTTGAGTTCTTCTGGCCCTTCCCGCACTCGCAGCTCTACGCCGAGCCCAGGAAACTGGAGGAGATGGGGCTGGTGAACATGGAGCCTGAGGAGGGTGGGCGACGCCGCCGGGTCTACTCGATTACGGAGGACGGACGTCGTGTCCTGCGCGGCTGGCTACAGCGACCCACTGATGCCGCGCAGACGCGGGATCCCGCGTCTGCAAATGTTCTTCGCCGACGCAGACCCGGCCATCGTCGGTCCCCTCGCGAGGCGAAAGGTGGCTGAACTGGAATCCAGGCTGGAGTTCCTGGAACGCGATGATCTCGGCGGGGACCGTCCCCACCACCGCATGGTGCTGGCCTGGGGGCGGGCGCAGACCCGCAGCAACCGGACTTCTGGCGGACCGTCGCCGAGGAGGCGGAATGAAGAACTGGCTGCGGTCACATCCCCCTGAGCGGTTACATCGCCCTCGCCTACGCGGGTTCCTGGCTCCTGTGGCTCCCCGCCCTGTTCGCCGGGCCATGCTGGGCGTCCTTGGTGATGACTCGGCTGACGAACCGGGTCGCTGAAGAACTGGACGGCCTCCCTGCTGCGTTGGTGGGTGCCGCCGGTGGCCTATCTGCTGGCCCTGGTGGCGATCCCAGCGGCCGTGATTGCGGTCCTGGCAATTCTGCCGGGCGAAACGGCGGGCGGGCCCGAACTCACTGGCCCCGCCCTGGATCACCAACACGGTACGCGGATCCGTTCTCCTCGCGATCCTCGCCCACAATGCGATCAACTGGGCGTTGAGCGTGTGGGAGAGGGCGACGGGTCAGAAGGTGACGAACCTGTGGTCGGCGGTGCTGGGGCTGGCCGTTCTGGCGGTGATCGCCGTCGCCGTGACCCGGGGTCGGCTAGGGTACCGGGGCTCTCAGTGATCCCAGAGAGCGGAAACGGGCACGCTCCAGAAGTCAGGTCCCATCCTCACGGTCCTGGGATGCATGTTCAGGACGATGCCCCCGCAGAAGCGGTCGGCAGGAAATGTCCGGGGCGGCGGTCCCGGATGCGCATGAGAACGATGCTACGTGCGGCATTGTGGTTCTGCAGTCGTTTCGTCGTGGTTCTGGCTGGTCAGACGGAGCGGGCCGGGTGGGTCGCCAACAACTCGGCCAGGCTCATCGAGTCGCGGCCGGCCAGCCCCTTCAGCTGGGTCTGGCAGCTGAAACCGTCGGCCAGGACGATGGCGTCCGGGTTGGCCGCCACCGCGGGGCCGAGGTCGTGTTCGAAAACCTTCACGCTCACCTCGTGGTGGCCGATCTCGACGCCGAAGTTCCCGGCCAGCCCACAGCAGCCACCCACCTGCACCAGGTTGGCGCCCGTCGCCTTCAAGAGGGCCCGATCCGCCTGCCATCCGATCACGGAGGCGTGGTGGCAGTGGGGCTGGGCGACGATGGTGTGCCCGGACAGGTCCGGGGGCAGGAAATCGGGATCCTTGGCCAGAAACTCCGCGAGGGTCAGGACCTTCCCTCTCAGCGCCTCAATGTTGGTGTCCCCTGATAGGAGTTCGGGCGCGTCGGAACGCCACACGCTGGTGCAGCTCGGCTCCACCCCGACGATCGGAATGCCTTGTTCGACGAAGGGCGCCAGCACGGTGGCTGCGTGTCTGAGCTGGCGGCGGGCTCCGTCGAGCTGGCCCGTCGAGATCCAGGTCAGGCCGCAGCAAGCCTTATCATCCAGTGCCCGGGGCTCGTAACCGAGACGGGCCAGGACCTGCGCCACCGCGGCGAAGGAGTTCGACTCGAAGCAGTCGCTGAACGAGTCCACCCAGATCAGGACGGGTCCCTTGTCCCCACCGCCCGGTAGCTTGGTGCGGCGGCGGGCGGAACGCGCCGCAAAGCGTGGGATCTGCCGCCGCCCGTCGACCCCTGCAGCCCATTTCATCAGGCTCCCCAAGCCGGGGGCGGCGCCGACGACGTTGATGAGCGGCCCGATGCCGGGGAGTTTCGTGATGAGGCGTCCCCAGCGCGGCAGCCAGCCCAGGGAATAGTGGTTGCGGGGTCGCAACCGTCCCTTGAGGCGCTCATGGGTGACGCGCGACTTGTAGGCGGCCATGTCGATTCCCGTGGGGCAGTCGCGGGAGCAGCCCTTGCAGGACAGGCACAGGTCGAGGGCCTCGGTCACCTCTCGTGAACGCCAGCCCCCCGTGATGAGGGAGCCGTTGACCATCTCCTGCAACGCCCTGGCCCGGCCCCGCGTGGAGTCCTTCTCGTCGCGGGTGGCCTGGAAGCTCGGGCACATCACCCCGCCGGAGGCTGTGGTGTCGGACAGGCACTTGCCGACCCCTGAGCACTGGTGCACTTGGGCCACGAACTCGGGATCTTCCAGGTTCAGGGGGGAAACGGTTGCCGCCACCATCCGGAGGTTGGAGTCGGTGGGTTCGGGATCGACCAGCACACCCGGATTGAGCAGGTTCTCGGGGTCGAACAGGTGTTTGACCGCGCCGAAGAGTTTCAGGGCCTCGGGGGAGTACATCCGTGGCAGCAGTTCCGAGCGGGCGCGCCCGTCGCCGTGCTCGCCGGACATCGAACCGCCGTGGGAGGCCACCATCTCGGCGGCCTCCAACATGAAGGCGCGGTACCGGGCCCGGCCGTCGGGAGCCTCGAAGGGAAAGTCGATGCGGGCGTGGACACAGCCGTCGCCGAAGTGTCCGTAGGGCAGCGAGTGCAGGCCGTGCCGGGCCAGGAGGGCCTCGAAGTCCCGCAGGTAGTCGCCCAGGTGCTCCGGGGGCACGGCTGCGTCCTCCCAGCTCCCGTAGGCGGGTTTGTCCAGCGACACCCCGGCCAGCCCTGCCCCATCGGCCCGCAGTTTCCACAGCGATGTGGCCTGTTCCTGATCCTCGACGATCCACCCTGCCTGTGCTGCGGCCTCGGCGAGGAGCGCCTCGGCACGGTCGCGGATCTCCGCGGGATCCTCCCCGGCCAGTTCAATGAACATCCAGCCCTCCCCCGCGGGCAGCCGGCCGACGGAATCGGCACCCCGTTTGCGGATCACCACGTCAACGATGCGCCGGTCCAAACCCTCGCAGGCGGTGGGACGGAACTTCAGCAGCCGGGAGATGTCGTCCCCGGCACGATCCATCGACGGGTAGCCGAGCACAACCATGATGCGGTGTGAGGGGTCGGGGGTCAGACGCACCGTGGCCCGGGTGATGATCCCGAGGGTGCCCTCGGTGCCCGCGAAGAACTTCGCCACGTCGAACCTATTTTCCGGCAGCAGGTGTTCCATCGAATATCCGGAGACCTGCCGGGAAAAACGGCCGAATTCGGTGCGGATCACACCCAGGTTGGCCATCACCAGCGAACGCAGCTCGGGAAAGTCGTCGCGGCCCAGGACCCGCAGCCAGCCGTGGCCGTCGATGATCTCCAGCTCAACCACATTGTCGGACATGCGGCCGTAGCCGAGGGCTCGTGGCCCGCAGGCGTTGTTCCCGATCATCCCACCGACGGTGCAGCGCGACGAGGTGGACGGGTCTGGGCCGAGCCTCAAAGCGTGGGGGGCGACCGCTTTCTGGAGGGTTTCCTGCACCACCCCTGGGTCGATCACGGCGGTGCGGGTTTGTTCGTCGACTGCGTGGATTCGGTTCAGGTGTTTGGCGACGTCTATCACGAGGCCTGCGCCGACCGCGTTGCCCGCGCATGAGGTACCCGCGCCGCGCACGGTGACAGGGAGACGGCAGTCCAAGGCCGCCCGCACGAGCGCAATCAACTGGTCGCGGTTCTCGGGGTGGGCAACCACCAAGGGAGGCACTCGATAGAGGGAGGCATCAGAGGAATAGATGCCGCGGGTGAGGAGCGAGTCGTCCAGCAGGTGTGTCAGGTCGCCGAGTTGGTCACGAAGCAGCTCGACTGGATTCACGGATGCTCATCGTAGTCCGGCACCGCCAAGATGGCGTCGCAGGCGCGGCCCAGGGCCTGCAGGTCCTCGGGCTCGACGGCATCTATCAGGATCCGGCGCACCGCCGCCACGTGTCCGGGGGCAACCTGCGTCAGGAAACGCATGCCCTCCGTCGTCAGGGAGGCAAGCACCCCCCGTCCGTCATCGGTGCAGTTGGTGCGTTCCGCATGTCCCCTGGCCTCAAGACGCTTAACGGTATGCGTCAGGCGGGAACGGGATTGGCTGACCGCGTGAGCGAGCTCGCTCATCCGTAACTGTTGGCCGGGGGCCTCCGAGAGCGTAACGAGTATTTCGTATTCCGCCAGATCCAGACCGGCCAGCCGGAGATCCGTGTCAAGATAGCTCTGTATGCGATGCGTGGCGCGCAGCCAAGCGCGCCAGATTCGCTGCTGATCGTCGTCCAACCATTCAACCTTGGTCACCACAGTTCGCAATCCTAACCATGGGGGTGGTTCTTCCGTGGCCAGTTGTGTAAAGAGCTCCATGATTCGGTTAGGCTCGCAACGCCATGTCTCTTAGGAGTATTGATGAGTCTTCAGGAAGAACTGCTCAGCTTTGCCAGCTCGGTCGGCGACATGTTTCGGCGTCGAGTGGCCGAGACCCCCGATGGCCTGGCCTTCCTTGACCCTGACAGGGCTCCGGAGGGTCCGAATCGGTGGACCCGGTACACGTGGGCGGAATCGCGGCTACTGGTGGATCAGCTCGCGGCCGGGCTGTTGGCCCGGGGGCTGGCCCGCGAACAGCGAGTGGGGATAATCTCCACCACCAGGCTCGAGTGGATCCTGCTCGACTTGGCCGTGGCCTGCGCGGCGGGCGCCACAACGACGGTCTATCCGAACACCGCGGCGGGGGACGTGGAGTTCATCCTGGATGATTCGGGAACCTGCATCGTGGTGGTCGAGGACGCGACTCAACTCGCGAAGGTGGAGGCCAGCCCCACCCTGAGGGCTGCCGTGCACACCATCGTCGTCATCGACACCGCCCACGTGGAGTTGAACGACCGGGTCATCTCCTACACGCAGCTGCAGCTGCTCGGCGCAGAGCTGTTGAAACAAAACCCCGGAGTCGTCGACGAGGCCATCGCATCCACCGACCACGATACTCTCTCCACCCTCATCTACACCTCCGGGACGACGGGGCAGCCGAAGGGTGTGCGGCTCAACCACGTCTCCTGGATCTACGAGGGAGCTGGGGTGAAGCACTGGCGGATCATCGATGACTCCGACCTGCAATACCTGTGGCTGCCGCTCAGCCACGTCTTCGGGAAGACGCTGATCGCCTGCCAGATCGCCTACGGGTTCGCCTCCGCCGTGGACGGGCGGATCGACCGGATCGTCGACGGCCTGGGTGAGGTCAAACCGACGTTCATGTGTGGTGCCCCCCGCATCTTCGAGAAGGTGCGGGCTGCGGTCATGACCGCCAACACGGGTTTGAAGGATCGGGTCGCCCGCTGGGCTTTCGCCGTGGGGCGCGATTCCCGCGGCTACCGGCTCTCCGGGCGTCCGATGCCTGGTTCCCTGGCGCTGAAGTACCGGGTGGCCGACGCCCTGGTGTTCTCCAAGCTCAAGGCGAAGCTCGGGGGACGGATGAAGTTCATGATCTCCGGTTCGGCAAAACTCTCCGCCCAGGTGCAGGAATGGTTCTACTCGGCGGGTCTGTTGATCGTCGAGGGTTACGGCTCCACGGAGACCTCCGCCATCGCCTTCCTGAATGTTCCCACCGAGCCGCGTTTCGGATCGGTGGGCAAGGTGATTCCCGGGATCGAGACAAAACTCGCCGAAGATGGGGAAGTGCTGTTGCGTGGACCCATCATCACCCCCGGATACCACAATCTGCCTGACATCACGGCGGAAGTTTTCAGCGACGGCTGGTACCACACCGGTGACTTGGGAAAGTTCGACGCCGAGGGCAACCTGACCATCACCGACCGCAAAAAGGACCTGTTCAAGACCTCAGGTGGCAAGTACGTCGCCCCACAGAAGGTCGAGAGTGCGATCACCGCGAACATTCCCTACATCTCGCAGGCCATCGCGGTGGGGGACGGACGCAAGTACTGCTCCGCGTTGCTGGTGCTCGACCCGGCACTGCTCCGAACCTGGGCGGAGAAACGCCAGCTCGGATACCTGAGCTATGCCGAACTCAGTCAGCGACCCGAAATCCGGGCCTCGATCGAGAAGCAGATGGCGAAGGCCAACGCGCGTCTCGAACGTTGGGAGACCGTGAAGCGTTTCGCGATCCTCGATCACGAGCTCACGGTCGACAACGACGGGGTCACCCCCAACATGAAGATCCGCCGCGCTGCGGTGACGAAACGTTACGGTGACATCGTCGATTCCCTCTACGACGCGGAGGAGTGACGTGTTCCGCACCACGATCGCGTTGCGCTGGTCCGATCTCGACGCCCAGGGGCACGTCAACAACGCCGTCATCGCCGATTACCTTCAGGAGGCGAGAACCGCGTTCTTCAGGGCGGGGTCGTGCTCCGGGCTGCTGGACTCCGGGGTCGTGGTGGTCGGTCACCGGATCAGCTACCTGGCGCCGATCACCTATTCGGACGCCGGGATCGGCGCGGAGGTGGCAATCGCCCAGCTCGGCGGTGCCCGGTTCGATGTCGCGTATGCGCTCTTCCAGGACGCGACGCCGGTGGTCCGGGCCCGGACGGTGCTGTGTCCGTTCGATTTCGAGACCCAGCAACCGGCCCGCCTCGCCCTGACCGACAGGGAGTGGCTGGCGGACTACCGGGCGGAGGTGGAGCCCATGCGCCACATCAACGTTCCGGATCTCGGCAGGAATGGGTCGGTGACGCCCTGCCCGGTGCGATGGTCGGACCTGGATTCCTACGGTCACGTCAACAACGTCAAGGTCCTCGACTACCTGATGCAGGCCCGGATAGCCACCACCACCTCGTGGAGCCCCGCCATGGCGCGTTCCGGAACCCGGAAGGCCCCGCTGAACTGGTTGATCGCACGGCAGGACGTCGACTACATCAACCAGATCACTCACCGCATGGATCCCTATGCGGTGCGCACCGCCCCCGCGAAGCTAGGCAACAGCTCGGTGACCCTCGTGGCCGAGATCTTCAACCCCGACGACGGCACCACCTTCGCCCGTGGCCGCACCATCCTGGTCGCCGCGGACGGGGAGGGGAAACCCGTCGAGTTGCCGGACGAGGTGCGTAAGGACCTGTCGAAGCGGCTCATCGTGTGAAACCTCTCCGGCGGCTGGTCCGCGCTGAGACCACGTCCGGTGGCTCGTCGGGCGGGTCTGCTCACAGCTCTTGGACCAGTGCAATGGAGGGGACCAGGGCGGGCGCCAATGCCTCGAGAGTGGCCGTGCGGGGTGATGTGCGGGGCCACACCAGCGCGATGTCCCGGCTGGGCGCGGGAGGAGCGATCCGGCGCAACGCCAGGCCGGGGGTCGGCGGAACGGGAGACAGGACTGTCATGGCTGGCAGCAGGCTGAGACCGCCGCCGGAAGCAATCATGTGGCGCATGGTCTCGAGGCTCGTGGCGCGGTAGTCCTTTCGCAGCCGGACCCGGTGTTCGGCGGCCCACCGCTGCACCTGGCCGCCCAGGCAATGCCCCTCGTCCAGGACCAGCAGCTCGTGCTTGGCCACGCGGGCCGGTGGGATGGGGGGCCTTTCCCAGAGACTCTCGCCCGCCCCATCCATCAGCGGATGCCCGGCGGGGGTTGCCAGGACGAATTCCTCACGGAAGAGGGGGCGCGCTTCCAGGTGGGGGTCACCGGCGGGCATGGCGATCAGCGCGGCGTCCAGCCCGCCCGAGCGCAGCATCCTCACCAGCTGTTGGGTTTTCTCCTCGGTCAGCAGCAGCCGAAGATTCGGGAAACGCTTCCCGGCATGGGGCAGGACGTGGGGCAGCAGATACGGGCCGAGGGTGGGGAAAACCCCCAGCCGCAGGTGGGTGGTGGTGCCCGTCGCCTCCCGGGCAATTACCCGTATCGCCTCGGCTTCGGCCAGTACCGCCCGTGCCCGTCCCACCACTCGCTGACCGATCGGGGTCAGTGCTGGGCGGGACGCGGCACGGTCGATAAGGACGACTCCGAGCTCCTCCTCGAGTTTGCGGAGCTGGACCGACAGGGTCGGCTGCGAGACACCGCAGGCGGTGGCCGCCGAGCGGAAACTCCGCTGGTCGGCCACCGCCACGAGGTATTCCAGATCCCGCAGATTCATGCCCGGACGGTAGCGGCGGCGGGGGTTTCCGTCTCCTCCCGCGAACGGATCAGGTGATCGAAGGCGGACAGCGCCGCCGTGGCCCCGGAACCCAGCGAGATGACGATCTGCTTGTAGGGAGTGTTGGCGCAGTCGCCGGCGGCGAACACCCCGGGCAGGGAGGTTGCACCGCGTTGATCGACGACGATCTCGCCCGCGCGGTTGCGTTCGATCACGCCGTCCAGCCAGCCGGTGTCGGGCAGGAGCCCGATCTGGACGAAGACCCCCTCCAGATCCAGGCGCCGCACCTGCCCGGAGGTGCGGTCCTCGACGTCCAGGCCGGTCACCTGGGAGCCGTCACCGACGACCTCCACCACCCGCGTCGAGGTCAGGACATCGACGTTGGGCAGGGAACGCAGCGTGTTCACCAGCACGGCATCAGCCTTGAGGGTGTCGAGGAACTCCACCACCGTCACGTGCGAGGCGACCTGCGCCAGGTCGATGGCGGCCTCGATGCCCGAGTTTCCGCCACCGATTACCGCCACGGGCCTGCCCTTGAACAGGGGACCGTCGCAGTGCGGGCAGAAGGTCACGCCCTTGTTCCGGTACTCCTCCTCACCGGGGACACCCATGGTCCGGTAGTGGGCGCCCGTCGCCAGGACGACACTGCGGGCGCGCAGCGTCCCGCCGCCCTCGATGTCGACTGCGATCAATCCGTCCTCACCGGCCGGGCGCAGCGCCGAGGCCTTCACTCCCGTGGTGATGTCCACGTCGTGGGCGCGGACGTGTTCCTCCAGGGCGGCCCCGAGACGCGGCCCCTCGGTGCGGGGCACCGAGATGAAGTTCTCGATGGCCATGGTGTCGAGGACCTGCCCACCGAATCGCGCAGCGACCAGTCCGGTGCGCAGCGCCTTGCGGGCGGAGTAGATGGCAGCCGTCGCCCCCGCGGGGCCGCCCCCGACGACCAGGACCTCGAACGGGTCCTTCGCGTCAAGGGCCTCGGCGATGCGCGCACCGGCCCCGGAGTCGAGTCGGGCGACGAAGTCCGCGACATCCATGCGACCCTGCCCGAACAGCTGCCCGTCCTTGTAGATCGCGGGGACCGCCTTGATGCCGAGCGCCTCCACCTCGTCCTTGAAGGCGCCACCCTCGACCGCCACGTGACGGATCCTCGGGTTGAGGATGCTCATGGTGTTGAGGGCCTGAACCACTGTCGGGCAGTTCTGGCAGGTCAAGGACATGTAGGTGACGAATTCTCCCCCCTCGAGCCGGCGCACCGCCTCGGCGGTTTCCTCGTCCAGGCGGGGGGCGTGGCCGCCGACCTGAACCAGGGCGAGCACCAGCGAGGAGAACTCGTGTCCCATGGGCAGTCCCGCGAACCGGACCTCGATCTCGGTGCCCGCGCGCCGGATCGCGAAGGAGGGGGTGCGGGGGTTGGATTCCTCGACGACGCTCACGAGGGGGCTGAGGGCAGCGACCTCGCCGAGGAGTTCACGCATCCTGGCGGAGGCGGGGGAGTCGTCGAGCGAGGCGGCGAGCTCGATCGGGAGCGAGACGAGTTCCAGGTACTTCTTGAGCTGCGCGGTGGCGTTGGCGTCCAGCACTGTGTGGTTTCTCCTTACCGCTGTCTCAGATCTTGCCGACCAGGTCGAAGGACGGGGTGAGGGTCTCCTCGCCTTCCTCCCACTTGGCGGGGCAGACCTCGCCGGGGTGGTTGCGGACGTACTGGGCGGCCTTGACCTTGCGGAGCAGTTCGGCGGCGTTGCGGCCCACGCCCTCGGGGGTGGTCTCGATGTACTGGATGATGCCGTCGGGGTCGATGAGGTAGGTGGAGCGGTCGGCCAGGCCGGAGTCGGGGCGGGCGTTGTCGAAGTTGTTGGTGATCACGCCGTTGACGTCACCGAGCATCGCGAACTCGAGGGTGCCGATCTCGGGGGAGGTCTCGTGCCACGCCTTGTGGACGAAGTGGGAGTCGCGGCTCACCGAGTAGACCTCGATGCCCAGGGACTGGAGTTCGGCGTAGATGCCCTGGAGGTCGGCCAGTTCGGTCGGGCACACGAAGGTGAAGTCGGCGGGGTAGAAGAAGACGATGTTCCACTTGCCCTGGAAGTCATCGCTGGAGACATCCACGAAGGCCCCGGAGCGGTAGGCAGTCGTGGCGAAGGGCTTGATCGGGGTGTTGATCAAGGACATGGCGGTCACCTTTCGTCGTTCAATCAGGACGATAGGAACTATATATCAAAAGAGCTAGACGTGCATGATTTGATCTATCAACGTGGCGTGGGGGCGGCCTCCACCACGAGTCCTTGCGGGTGAAGCCCGGCCCCGGCCTTTCTCAGTTCGGACGCCAGGGGATGGGCCGTGGCCCGAGCGCCGTCGATTTCCTCGATGCGGAACCGCGTCATCCGGCCCTGGGTCACCGCCTCGCCCAGGGCGCGGATCACCCGGGCAGCCTCGACGGCGGGGGAGTCAGAGGGGAACAGGGTCAGTGATCGCCCGCCGCGCCCCAGGTATGCCAGGCAGGTTCCGTCAGTGATCACCACCACGGCTCCGGCCAGACGCGAGGGCCGGGCGGTGTCGTGGGCCGGCCACGGCAGCGCCCGGCCAAAGGGATTCGCGGGGTCGACCGCTGCCAGTACCTTCGTCGCGGAGGCGTCGGGTTCGCGGAAGGACCGCAGCGCATCGATGGTCTCAGGGGCGGCGAACTGGGCCGCTCCTAACCCATCCACCAACACCCCGCGCCGCACCAGGCCGCTGTCTTCGAGCTCCCGCAGCAGCCCGTAGGCGGCTGCGAAACCCCCGGGTGTTCCCTCCGCGATTCCCCGGGTCACGACGCCGTACCGCTCCAACCAACCGGTTGCCCGCGCCAGCCGCACCTCGGTGGGTGTCGCGGAACCGTCGGTGACGGCGTACCAGCGGCCGGGCAAAGCCCGGGGAGCGGGACTGACGGGACGCGCGGGACGGGGACGCCTGGCCCTGAAACGGGAGCTGCTGCGCGGGGCGCGGCGGGGCGACGCCCCGGCCAGCAACGCGCGGATCGGGGCCATCGAGGCGGGTGCCACCAGTCCCGCCGCGGCGGCCCGCCACAGGAGTTCCGCGTTCCCGGGTGCCACCAGGCCGTCACCGAGCCCGGCCGCGAAGGCGGAAACCTCCTCGTCCGCAGCCTCGGAGGGCGGCGGCACCAGATCCAGGTCGTCGGCCGCCACCAGCGTCAGCGACGGATCCGGTCCGGAGCCGCGGAGCCGGATCAGCACCTCACCTTCCGCCAGCAGCTGATCCAGATGGGAGGGTTGGTATCCGGAGACCCGTGCCGGGAGCACGTGCGATTCCCACGCGCTGGCCGGCAGTACCGCGCCTGCCAGCTGTTGCAGGGCCAGGAGCACCTCGTCGGGTGAGGAGAGGCGCGGCTCCGTGACACCGTGCCGGTCCAGCAGGAAACGGGTGTAGGCCTCGGCTGGCACCGGCTCCACAGCGGCCCGGGCAGCAGCCAGGCAGCGTCCCCGCAGCCGGTCCAGGACTCCCGGATCGCAGTACTCGGTCTCGGTCACATCCTCGGTGAATCTGCCCCTGACCAGGCGGCCCGCATCGGCCTCCGATTCCAGGATGTGGCTGGCCACGGCCCGGCCAAGCCCGAACGAAACCGCGAGGGCCGTGGCCGTGAAAGGCGTGTGGGTGCGGGCGAAACGGGCGGTGAGCTGGGTCAAGGGATCGCGGCCGCCGGCTTCGGTGCTCACCTCGCCGGGCACCGCCACCCCCAGGGCGTCGCGCAGCAACGCGAGATCCGGTTCGGCGGCCAGGCGTTTTTCGTCGGCGATGACCACGGGTACCAGGCCGGCCGGCGGCGGATCGGGTAGGGGAAACTCGCTTCGGAGTTCCAGCTCCGTGGGGGACAGGGGTCCCAGGCGGCGGGGCAGGTCCACCAGCTCTGCGACATTCCGGGCCCGGTAACCGTCGGCGGTGTGCTGCAGCTCCGCCCGGAAATGCTCGACGACGACGGGGTCCAGCAGCTCCCGCAGGTCCAGCGTTCCGAGTACCGAGGCCAGCAGGGCCGGGTCGAGGGCCAGCGACTGGGCCCGCCTCTCCGCGATCGGCAGGTCCCCCTCGTACATGAACCTGCCCGCGTAGCCGTAGAGCATGCTGGCCGCGAACGGGCTGGGGGAGGGCGTGACCACATCGACGAGCCGCACCGTCCCCGAATGGATCCGCGAGAGCAGCCCGGTCAGCCCGGGCAGGTCCCACCGGTCGGTCAGGCATTCCCGCACCGCCTCCAGGGTGATGGGGAAGTTCGGGTGCTGGCGTGCCACCTGGAGCAGTTGGGTGGCCCGGTGACGCTGCTGCCACAGCGGCATCCGGCGGCCGTGGCGGCGAGGCAGCAGCAGGGCTCGGGAGGCGCACTCCCGGAACCGGGCCGCGAACAACGAGGTGCCGCCCACCTGGTCCGCGACGAGACGCTCCACCTTCTCCGGTGCGATCCGCACCAGGCCCGTGATCAGGGCAGGAAGTTCCCCGTCGGGAAGCCGCAGGATGAAACCGTCGTCAGTGGCCACGGGCTGGGGGTCGATCCCGGAACTCCGCTCCACGAGGGCGGCCACCGCCACGCTCCAGGGCGCCAGCACCGCTCGTCCCAGTGGGCTGTGCACCACGATCCGCCAGTCACCCAGCTCGTCGCGGAACCGTTCCACCACGACGGTCCGCTCGTCCGGTACTACACCGGTGGCCTCGCGCTGCTCCGCGACGAGGGCCACCAGCTCCCTCCGGGTGTTCTCGTCGATCCAGGGGAGATCAAGGCCGTCGGGGTCCTCGGCTCCCCGGCGCAGCAGCTCCCCGATGCGACGGCCCAGCTCCGCGGGGCGGGAGAGATCCTCGCCGATCCAGAAGGGCAGTTTCCCGAGCCGCCCCGGCGCGGGGGTGACCAGCACCTGGTCGCGCGTGATCCCGACCACCGTCCACGAGGAGGCGCCGAGCGTGAAGGTCTCACCCACCCGGGTCTCGTGGACCATTTCCTCGTCGAGCTCCCCGACCCGGCGTCCGGGGCCGTCACCGTCGGCCAGGAACACCCCGTAGAGACCCCGGTCCGGGATGGTGCCGCCCGATGTGACGGCGAGCCGCCCGGTCCCGGGCAGGGCGAACAACCGGTCGCCGCGTCGCTCCAGGCGGGCCCGCAGCTCCGAGAAATCGGCGCTGGGATAGGTGCCGAGCAGCAACCGCAGGACCGCGTCGAAAGCGTCATCCCCCAGGTCGGAGTAAGGATGGGAACGCCGTACCGCCGTCAGCCAGGTCTCGATCTCCAGTCCCGCATCCCCCGCGGCGGCGGCAGCGGCGACGGTCTGCTGGGCCAGGACGTCGAGCGCCAGGACAGGGATGCGCAGCTCCTCGATCCGGCCTGCGATCATGTCGGAGACGGTCACGACCGCGGCCGCCAGCTCCCCGCGGTGCAGGGTGTGGATGCGTCCCCGGGAGGTTGCACCCACCCGGTGTCCGGCTCGGCCGAAACGCTGCAGCGCACTCGATGTGGACAAGGGGGCGCTGATCTGGATCACCTGGTCGACGGCGCCCATGTCGATGCCCAGCTCCAAGGAGCTCGTGGCCACGACGGCCCGCAGCCGCCCCGCTTTGAGTGCGTCCTCGATCTCGGCCCGGACGTGTTTGCTGACCGAACCGTGATGGGCGCGAGCCAGGTCTTCGCCGCCGCCGGCATCCAGCCACAGCTCGTTGAGACGGGCCGTCAGTTTCTCCGCCGCCCGGCGGGAGTTCGCGAACACCAGCGTGGACCGGGTCCGCAGGATCGAATCCAGGATCTCTTTCTCCACGTGGGGCCAGGGATCGTTCAGCGGGGGAGTGACGACCTGGACATCCCAGCTTTTCCCGGTCCCGGGAGCCACTACGGCCACGTCCCGGTCGCCGCCGAGGAAGGCCGCCACCTTTTCGACAGGGCGCACGGTGGCGGACAGGGCCACTCGCTGCACGTCGCGCCCGGCCAGCAGGTCCAGGCGCTCCAGGCTGAGGGCCAGATGGGTACCGCGTTTGGAACCGGCGACGGCGTGGATCTCGTCGATTATCACCGTCTCGACATCGCGGAGGGTTTCCCGGGCCGAGGAGGTGAGCATCAGATACAGCGACTCGGGTGTGGTGATCAACACATCCGGTGGCCTGCGCCGCATCCGATCGCGGTCGCGGGCCGGGGTGTCGCCCGAGCGCACGCCGACGGTGACCTCGGAAACCCTGTGGTCCTGCCGCCCGGCCTCCTCGCGGATTCCGGCCAGCGGGATTCGCAGGTTGCGTTCCACATCCACCCCGAGCGCCTTCAGCGGGGAGACGTAGACCACCCTCGTGCCCCGGGGACGGTCGCCGGGTTGCAGCAGGGAATCGAGGGCGTGCAGGAAGGCCGCCAAGGTCTTCCCGGATCCGGTCGGCGCCACCACCAGGACGTGACCCCCGTCGGCGATGGCCTGCCACGCCCCTTCCTGTACGGGCGTCGGTGCCCCGAAGGTGTTCACGAACCAGTCCCGGCTCGGGGCGGAGAAACGACTCATCGGCATGCCGGAAGTCTGCCATTCAGGTCCGAAGGATAGAGGAATCCTTGTGGAGCTTCAGGACAGTTACGCAGGAACCGAGTCGTGAGGACATTCCTTGAGCAAGCATCGTCTCCGAGCGGTTGCGGCATTGAATCGTGCTTGTGCGCGCCCGGTGGGCAGTGAATCAGCAGGAACTCGCCTGTCAACGGGGCCCGGTCGTGCACCGGGCCGCGGATGGTCCCGGGAATCAGTCGGCTGCGACCTCCGCTCCGTCGGTCGACCAGTTGATGTGGAAGGCCCCCTCGTCGTCGATGCGGCGGTAGGTGTGCGCCCCGAAGTAGTCGCGCAGCCCTTGGGTGAGTGCCGCGTTGAGACGTGGGGCACGGGCCTGGTCGTAGTGGGCCAGCGCCGCCGAGAAACCGGGTACGGGCACCCCGGTCCGTACGGCCTCGGCCACGACGGTGCGCCAGCCTTCCTGGGCCTCCGCGAGGCCCGCCACGATGGAGGGGGCCTCCAACAGGGTGACGAGGTTGCCGGCCGCGTATTCGGAACGGATCCGCTCCAGCAGGCGAGCGCGGATGATACAACCGGCTCGCCAGATCCGCGCCACCTCCGCGATGTCGATGGTCCAGCCGTATTCGGCGGCTGCCATGCGGATTTCGTCCAGGCCCTGCGCGTAGGCCACCACCTTGCTGGCCCACAGCGCCTGACGGACCTGCTCGACGAAGACGTCGCGATCGGCCACGTGAATGCTTCGATCCGGTCCGTGGAGGGCGGTCCGGGCGGCGGCGCGCAGCTCGGGGGAGGAGGAGATGGCGCGGGCGAACACGGACTCGGCGATGGTGTTGACCGGGGTGCCCAGGTCGAGCGCCGACTGCACGGTCCATGTGCCCGTCCCCTTCATGCCCGCGGCGTCCCGGATCACGTCCACCAGCGGGGCACCGGTGCGGGGATCGGTCTTGCGCAGCACATCGGCGGTGATCTCGATCAGGTAGGAATCCAGATCCCCGGTGTTCCATGTGGCGAAGATGTCGGCCATCTCGGCGTGGGTGAGGCCCAGGGCCCTCAGCAGTTCGTAGGCCTCGCCGATGAACTGCATGTCGGCGTACTCGATGCCGTTGTGGACCATCTTCACGAAATGCCCGGCGCCGTCTGTGCCGATGTGGGTGCAGCACGGCTCACCATTCACATCGGCGGCGATTCGCTCCAGGACCGGGCCGAGCGCCTTGTAGGACTCCAGCGACCCGCCGGGCATGATCGACGGGCCCTCCAATGCGCCGACCTCCCCGCCGGAGATCCCTGCTCCCACGAAGTGTAGCCCGAGGTCCCGGAGACGCTGCTCGCGTCGGCGGGTGTCCTGGAAGAAGGAATTACCGCCGTCGACAACGATGTCCCCCTCCTCCAGGAGTGGGATGAGGGCGTCGATGGTGGCGTCGGTCGGGCCACCGGCCTTGACCATGAGAATGATGCGGCGGGGCCGTTCCAGGGAGGCGACGAAATCCGCCAGATCATGGGAGGGAACGAAATCCCCCTCGGAGCCGTGGAGTGCGATGACCTCGTCGGTGCGGGAGGCCGTCCGGTTGTGGATGGCCACTCGGAATCCTCTTCGGGCGAGGTTGCGGGCCAGGTTCGACCCCATAACCGCCATCCCGATCACCCCGACCTGGGCCAGTTGCTCGCTCATGTGACTCCTTAACTGTTCAATGGCCCTCGGGCCTGCACAGCCAGCTTAGAGGCCGCGTCAACAGGATCCACCCATCGTGGCCGTTACCGGTTCCGTGGACCAGCCGGGACAGGATGTTCAATTCGTGACCCATGGCCACGGACCGAGCGGCGGGTTCTGTACATTGATAACGCGCAGGAGAAAAGCCCCGTGTCCTGTTGGCGGACCTGCCCGGTCCGTCGCGGAGCCAGGGCGTGTTCTCCCGTTCGAGGCCGATGTAAAGGGAATAAAAATTCAATGCAGAGCAAGCGCTTGATGGCCGTCACAGGCCTGCTGTCAGCGGCAGCCATCGTTCTTTCCGCATGCGGAACCGCGGCCGGCAATGGCGGGTCCGAATCCACGCAGCCGGGTGACAAAGTGACCCGGGTCGAATACGTGCACCGGCTTCCCGATGGGCCAGGCATGATCCCGGTGGTCGACATGGTCGAGAAATGGAACGCCACCCATCCGGACATCCAGGTCACCGCCACAAAGTTCACCGGCAAATCTTCGGAGCTGATGGCCAAGCTGAAGACCGACGTGGCGAACAAGAGCGCTCCCTGCCTGGCCCAGGTCGGCTACGGCGAGGCCCCCGAGATGTTCGTGGCGAACCTGTTCGAGGACGTTTCCGGTGAGGCTTCCAAATACAAGGACAACTACAACGAAGCCGCTTACTCCCAGATGTCGGTCGGCGGCAAGATGGTGGGACTGCCCCAGGACACCGGCCCTTTGGTCTACCTCTACAACGAGACCGAGTTCAACGCCTTGGGCATCGAGGTCCCCAAAACCTTTGACGAACTCCTGGAGGCCGCCAAGAAGGCCGCCGCCCAGGGCAAGTACATCCTCGACCTCGAACCCGACGAGGTCGGCTACTGGCTCTCCGCCCAGGCCGCCGCTGCCGGTGCCGTGTGGTACTCGACGGCCGACAACAAATGGAAGATCAGCACCACCGATGAGAAAACGCAGTCGGTGGCCAAGTTCTGGCAGGACGTTCTGGACGCCCAGGCCGCGCTCACCCACAAGCGTGTGGACGGCTCCTACGAGCAAGCCCTGAAAAGCGGGACCCTGATTGGCAACATCGCCCCGGCCTGGGAGGTCGGTTACGCACTCGACGGGCTGGACGGTACCTCCTACGAGGGGCAGTGGCGTGTCGCGAAGCTGCCCACCTTCGGGGGCACCCGGATGACCGGTCCCGACGGGGGATCCGGCGTGGCTGTGATGAAGGGTTGCCAGCACAAGACCGAGGCCATGGAGTTCAACGACTGGTTGAACACCCAGGTGGCCGATCTGGCCTCCCAAGGTCTCCTGCCCGCCGCCAAGGGCACCGTCACCACCCCTGAGAAAACTCTGCGCCAGTTCGGCGGTCAGGAGGTATATCAGGTGCTGGCCGAGGCCAACGGCGAGCTGCCTTCCGAGTGGAGTTACATTCCCGGTTTCTCCACTGTCGCCCAAAAGATGAATGAGAAGGCCGACGAGGTGGTGGCGGGCGGTGCGAAGGTGACCGACATCTTCACCGTCGCCGAGAACACGTCGAGGGAAACCCTCAAGGGATCCGGGCTGCCGGTGGTCGATGGATGACCCGGATCCGGTTGTTCGTGAAGCGGATCTTCAGCGTTTGTGGGTGACCCTGCCGTTCCACAAGGTCATCTCCACCGGGTCAGGGAGATTCCGGCCGTGGTATGGGTTGTTGTGGCTGATGGAAGCGGAATCGCTCCGGTCCACCGTAGCCCGCCGTTCCGGGTCGATCAGCACCAGGTTCGCAGGCTCACCAGGGGCCAGGGGACGGCCTTGGCCCCTGGCCTTCCCGATCCGGGCCGGGGAGTGGCTCATCCGCTCGGCCACCTGCTGCCAGGTCAGGCGGCCAGGCGCAACCATGGTCTCCATCACCACCGCCAGGGCCTGCTCCAGCCCCAACATCCCTGGTCGGGCGTCGACGAAAGCGTGGTCCTTGTCCTGCGGGGCGTGGGGTGCGTGGTCCGTGGCAACCGCGTCGATGGTGCCGTCGGCCAGCGCGACCCGCACCGCCTCGACGTGCTCGTCGGTGCGCAACGGGGGGTTGACTTTGAAGGTGGTATCGTAGCCCACGACCTCCGGGGTGGTCAGGTACAGGTGATGGGGGGTGGCCTCGGCGGTCACCCGGATGCCTCGTTTCTTGGCCCAGCGCAGCACGTCCACGCCCTCCGCCGTCGAGACGTGGCACACGTGCAGTCGGGAACCGGTGGCTTCCGCCAGGGCGACGTCGCGGGCGATTATCACCGACTCAGCCACCGGAGGCCAGCCCGGGAGTCCCAGTCGGCCGGAGATCTCCCCCTCGTGGCAGCACGCCTCGGGTCCCGCGAGGGTCGCGTCTTGGGCGTGCTGCGCCAGCACCCCGTCGAAAGGTTTCACCCACTCGAAAGCACGCCTCATCAGGCTGGCATCCATCACGCAGTGCCCGTCGTCAGAGAACATCGACACCCGGGCCCGTGAGCGGTGCATCAGTCCCAGCTCCGCCAGCTCTCGGCCCGCCAGTTTCTTCGTGATGGCGCCGATCGGGAACACCTGGCAGTTGTTGGCGGCGACTCCCAGGGCCAGCACGTGTTCCGCGTTCTCGGCAGTGTCTGTGACCGGCTGGGTGTTGGCCATCGCGAAGACAGCGGTGAAACCCCCACGGGCAGCCGCGCGGGAACCGGATTCCACGGTTTCGGCGTCCTCGCGTCCTGGCTCACGCAGATGGGTGTGGATGTCCACCAGACCGGGCAGCGCTATCAACCCGTCCGCGTCGATGGTGGTCGTACCCAGGGGGCGTTGATCGACGAGGCGGCCCGATTCGATGAACAGGTCCGTTCGCGACCCGTCGGGCAGGGTCACCCCGGTGATGGCGAGTTTCGACATTGATTTCCTCCCGTCAATCAGCCAGTAGGTGGTGCAGCACGCTCATGCGGACCGCGACCCCCGAGGAGACCTGGTCGAGCACGATGGAACGTGGGTCGTCGGCGGCGGTGGAGCTGATCTCCAGGCCGCGGTTCATGGGTCCGGGATGCGCGATCACCGCCGTGGGGCGCAACCGGGTCAACCGGGAAGCCGTCAGCCCGTAGGCGGCCACGTACTCCCGTTCCGAGGGGAAGAAACCGCCCTGCATGCGTTCCCGCTGCACCCGCAGCATCATTGCGACATCGACGTCCGAAATCACCTCGTCCAGATCGGGGGTGACCTGCACCCCCCAGGTCTCCACCCCGGGCGGCAGCAGCGTGTGTGGGGCGACGAGTACCACTCGCGCCCCCAACCTGACCAGCAGCGCGACGTTCGAGCGGACGACCCTGGAATGCAGCAGGTCCCCGGTGATGGCGACCATTTTGCCTTCCAGGGTCCCCAGCCTGGTGCGGGTGAAATGAGTCAGCATCGCGTGGGCGTCCAGGAGGGCCTGGGTCGGGTGCTCGTGGGTTCCGTCCCCGGCGTTGACCATGGAGGCCCGTACCCAACCCGCGGCCTGGGCAACCGAGCCGGAACCCGGGTGGCGCATCACTATGGCGTCCACCCCCATGGCGTCCAGGGTCATGAGGGTGTCGCGCATCGATTCGCCCTTCGAGACGCTCGACCCGCGGGCCGAGACGTTGATGGCGTCAGCGGAGAGCCACTTGGCGGCGAGCTCGAAGGAACTACGGGTGCGGGTGGAGTCCTCGAAGAAGAGGTTCACCACGGTGCGGCCCTTCAGGTAGGGCAATTTCTTGACCCGGGCCTCCTGCAGCTGGTGCATCCGCCCGGCCAGGTGAAGAATCGAGTGGATCTCGTCGGTGCTGAGATCGGTGATGCTGAGCAGATGCTTCATGGCCGGGCTCCTCCGGGGCTTTGGATCAGTGGCGGCTGCGTTCCTGGACCCGCAGGCTCCGTTCTGCCTCGTCGAGGCGCTCGCTCAACAGGCGTCGTACCTGGTCCGCGGGTTCACCCTCGGCAAGATATTGGCGGAACCGCCTGATCACATCGGCTGTCGCCAGGGTTTCAGGGAACAGCCACCTGAGCGCCGTCCCGATGGCAGCGTAGCCGCGTGTATCCCAGCCGTCCGCGCGTTTCGAGATGGCCTCTGCCAGTTCCGCATAGGCATCCACGTAGGGAGCCAGCACGTCCTCCTGGCCGTAGTTGATGAACCCCGCGGCGATGCTGCGGTGAGTCTCGTTCGGGACGTCCGGGTCCGCGGTGGCCAGCCGCCACGCCTCGGCCTTGGCCTCTGAGGATGGCAGACTTGAGCGGGCGCCGGCGGCGCGTTCGGCACCCGTATTGGTGTTGTCCCGTTTCAGCTCGGCGGTGATCTCCTTCTCACCGAAAACCCCACGGCGGGCCAGTGTGGTGACGATGAGCCAGCGCACCTCCGTGTCCACGGTGAGATCGGTGGGGACCTCCTCGTCGTGCAGCCAGCCGCGGATCAGCTCGCAGGCGCTCTCGCTGCGGGCGACCCCGATCAGGGTCTTGGCAATGATGAGCTGAGCATCAGAACCGGGTTCGGCTTCCTTCAGCAGCCCAGCCAGACCGGTGACGAATTTCATGTTCGCGGCCTCACGCAGCTCGGGAGCCATGAAACGACCCGAGCATACCGCGGCCTGCGCCAGTACCGTGGTGACGGCGGCCATGTCCCTCTCTGAACCGACGCCTTGGAGGGCCAGTGAGATCAGCTCCTGGGGGGCGATCTCGGCGTCGCGAACCGAGTCCCAGAACAACGACCAGGTGACGGCGCGGGCCAGCGGGTCGGTCAACCTGTCGATCCCGGCCACTAGTGCGTTGCGGGACATCTCGTCGAGGCGGATCTTCGCGAAGGTGAGGTCTCCGTCGTTCAACAAGACCACGTCGCGGCGGGCCCGGCCGACCAGCTCAGGCACTTCGGTGCGTTCGCCGGAGATGTCGGTTTCCACGTAGTCGACGCGTTCCAGGCCGTTGTCGGTATTGGCGTAGATGCCGATTCCGAGTCGGTGGGTGCGCAGCGTCGGCCAGGCCTCGGGTGCTGTCTGGACGACCGTGAACCGCGTGAAGGTACCGGTCTCGTCGACCTCGAACTCGGCCCGCAGAGTGTTCACCCCCGCGCTTTCCAGCCATTGCCCGGCGAACCAGGACAGGTCGCGCCCGGAGGCCGCCTCCAGTTCGGTGAGCAGGTCGGCCAGGGTGGTGTTGCCGTGGGCATGCTTGCGGAAGTAGTTCCCGACCCCCTTGGTGAAAGCATCAATGCCGACAAAGGAGACCAGCAGTTTCAACACGGAGGCACCCTTGGCGTAGGTGATGCCGTCGAAGTTCTGTTCCACCTTCTCCAGGTCGCTCATGTCAGCGGCTATGGGGTGGGTGGTGGACAGCTGGTCCTGTAGGTAGGCCCAGGCCTTGCGTTCGTTCGAGAACGATGCCCACGGATTGGCTCCCGTGTCGTACTTCTTCGCGATCTCGTCGGCCGCGAAGTGCGAGGCCCACTCGGCGAACGACTCGTTGAGCCACAGGTCGTCCCACCACTGCATCGTCACCAGATCGCCGAACCACATGTGGGCCAGTTCGTGGAGGATGGTGTTGTCGCGAGCCTCCATCTCGCGGGCGGTGACCCGGGAACGGAACAGATACTGGTCGCGGAAGGTGACACAGCCCGCGTTCTCCATGGCGCCGAAATTGAATTCGGGTACGAAGATCTGGTCGTAGGAATCGAAGGCGTAGGGCACCCCGAAGGCCGACTCGAACACCTCGAAACCGCGCTGCGTGGTCTCGAGGATCCGGTCGGCGTCGAGGAACTCGGCCACTGAGGCGCGGCAGGCCACAGAAGCGGGCAGTGCCCCGGAAGCGGAGCTGATCTGGCCCTTGACCACGTGGTACTCGCCGGCCACCAAGGCGGTGATGTAGGTCGATATCACGGGGGTGGGGGCGTGCTCGAAACGCGCTATCCCCTCCCCGGCCGGCTGACCCTCGACGGAGCGGGAATTGGTGAATACGCTCCAGTGCGCGGGAGCCAGGACGGTCAGCTGGAAGGTCGCCTTCTGGTCGGGCTGTTCGAAGGTGGCGTACATGCGCCGGGCATCGGCCGTCTCGAACTGGGAGTACAGGTAGACCTTGCCGTCAGTGTCGACGAAACGGTGCAATCCCTCACCGGTGCGGGAGTAGCGGAACACGGCGTCGACGACGATCGTGTGGTCGCCTTCCGGAAGGTTCTTCAACGGCAGTCGGTAGCCATCGAACCCATCGGTGGGAAGCGGATTGCCATCAAGGGTGGCGGAACGGATCTCGTCCGCGATCACGTCCAAGTGGGTGGAGCCACCCTTCGATGCGAAATCGAGTTCGGTGTGAGAGGCGAAGGTGCGCTCGGGATCGGCGACACCGTTGCCGGTCACGTCAACCGTCACCCGGTAGGCCCCTGCCTTGACGACGCCGGAGCGGAGGACGGCTTCTTCGCGAGTGATATTGGCGGTTGCCATGGACACCTTCAATCATCGTTGCTGTTCTGCCAAGCCCAAGCACTTTATCGCATCATTCCCCGTGCGGGGATTGTGACAGCATGGGGCCATGACGATTTCCCCCGAAACCGAATACCGCTGGCAGGAACTCAACCAGTTTCTCCTGGCCGCCAGCGATGCCTACTACGGGGGTGTCGAGCCCATCATCTCCGACGCCGAGTACGACGAACGGCTCAAGGAACTCGCGGGCCTGGAGGATCGTCACCCCGAACTGCGGCGCCCGGGTTCCGCCACCACGCGGGTTGCCTATGCGCGCGTGACCGAGTTCACCCCCGTCACCCACCGGCAGCGGATGCTGAGCCTCGACAACGTTTTCGACGAGGCCGAACTGGCCACGTGGCTGACCAGGGTGCCAGCCGAGCACTACCTGTGCGAGTTGAAGATCGACGGGGTGGCGGTGAACCTCACCTATCTCGACGGGCGCCTCGCGCAGGCTGCCACCCGGGGGGATGGACGGGTGGGGGAGGACATCACCAGCAACGTCGCCACCATCCGCGGCATACCGCATCGGTTGAGGGGAGCAAATATCCCGGATGTGTTGGAGGTACGAGGTGAGGTGTTCTTTCCCAAGCTGGCTTTCGCAGAGCTGAACGAGGCCCTGGAAGAGGCCGGGCAGCACCGGTTCGCCAATCCCCGCAATGCCGCCGCCGGATCACTCAGGCAGAAGGACCCCAGGATCACCGCGGCCAGGCCTCTGCAGATGATCGTCCATGGCATCGGAACCCACGACGGCATCTCCCTGACCCACCAGAGCCAGGCCTATGAAGTACTGGATTCCTATGGGCTACCGGTCTCCAGCCACACCCGGGTGGTCGACTCAGCCGCTGCGGTCCACGCATACGTGACCCATCACGGCGAACACCGCCACGACGCCGAACACGAGATCGACGGGGTCGTGGTCAAGGTCGACGACATAGCCGTCCAGCGCCGGCTGGGATCCACATCCCGGGCACCCCGCTGGGCTATCGCCTACAAGTACCCCCCGGAGGAGGTCCATACCCGGCTCCTCGACATCCGCGTCGGGGTCGGGCGTACCGGGCGCGTCACCCCGTTCGGGGCGATGGAACCGGTGTTGGTTGCGGGCTCCACGGTCGCGATGGCCACCCTCCACAACGCCCACGAGGTGGCGCGCAAGGGGGTGCGGATCGGGGACACGGTGGTGCTGCGCAAGGCCGGTGACGTGATCCCCGAGATCGTCGCCCCCGTCGTCTCGCTGCGCGGCGGCAACGAACGCGACTTCGTGATGGCCACCCACTGCCCGGCCTGCGGCACTGCCTTGGCGCAGCAGAAGGAGGGTGACAAGGATCTGCGTTGCCCGAACGCCCGCAGCTGCCCCAGCCAGCTCAGGGAACGCCTCTACTCGCTGGCCGCCCGCGGGGCCTTCGACATCGAGGCGTTGGGCGAGGTGGGAGCCCGCGACCTCCTGGAATCCGGCTTGCTGACCGACGAGTCGGGTCTGTTCGCGCTCACCGAGGAGGACCTGGCCCGCAGCTCCATCTACGCCACCCGGCGGGGGATCACCGCCAACGGCCTGAAGCTGCTGGAAAACCTGGCTGCCGCCAAGCAGCAGCCGCTGTGGCGGGTGCTGGTGGCGTTGTCCATCCGTCACGTCGGCCCCATCGCGGCCCGCGCGCTCGCGTCCCGCTTCGGGAGCATGTCCGCGATCCGTGCCGCCTCCGTCGACGAACTGGCCGACACCGAGGGCGTGGGCCCGGTGATCGCCCAGTCGCTGAAACTGTGGTTCGAGGTGGACTGGCACGCCGACATCGTCGAGGCCTGGACCGCCGCCGGGGTCCGGATGGCCGATGAACTCCCCGGACCGGGCAACGACGACCGGCCCTCCGCCACCCTTGAGGGACTGACCGTGGTCGTCACGGGAAGCCTCGAGCGATTCACCCGCGACGGGGCCAAGGAAGCCATCGTCTCCCGGGGCGGCAAGGCCGCCGGGTCGGTGAGCCGGAAAACCAGCTACGTGGTGGTGGGGGAGAACGCCGGAAGCAAGGCCACCAAGGCGGAGGAACTGGGGCTGCCCATCCTCGACGAGGCGGGATTCCTGATCCTCCTGGAGAAGGGACCCGCGGGGCTCAGCGACGGCGGCGACGCGGCAGCATCTGCGCCCGGATCGCCCGGTGACGAGTGACCAGTCCGCTGATGCCGTCGCGCCCCAGTTCCCGTGGCGTGCCTCGATTGTTCATGGGAACAGTCTAGGAACGCACTAGGGTGGGGCGGCATGGGTCCCCACTCCACAGCTTGGGTCACGGAGGTCAGCGACGAGGCCATCCGAGCTTCCTGGGGTGATGCCACGTTCCTGCGGGGACGTTCCTACGAGGCCGCCGGGCACGTCCTGAAGTACTCCACGGACCGCACCGGCTCCATCGAAGCGGTGGTCAAGGGCAGCGGAAGAAAGGTCTACCGGACGTTCCTCCACCACGATCACCGAGGGATCAACAGCGCCTGTTCGTGCCCGATGAGGATGGGGTGCAAACACGCCGTGGCGGTGCTGCTTGCCGCGCGGGAATCGACGATGGAGACCGTTTCCCCGGCGTCCTCCTGGGAGAAAGCGCTGGCCGGGCTGCTGCCCGCAACCGAGACCGAGGGGAGGCCCGTCGAACTCGGCCTGGAGTTCCGGATCGACGGTCCACCGGAGCAGCCGAACGGACTGGTGTTGCGTCCCCTGCGGCTCGGGAAACAGGGCTGGATCAAATCCCAGGCCGGCTGGCTGGACATTGTCACGAATTACCGGGGGGTGAACTACGAACCCGCGCAACGTGAGGTCCTGTTGCAGATGGCGAGGCTCACGGGGCGCCACCAGTACACCTACAGCACCCCGGCCTCGGTTTCCCTGTCCGACCTCGGCCCACTGGGCTGGTCGCTCCTGAGCCGGGGTGTGGACGCCGGAATCCACCTGATCGCGGGCCAGGGACTCCAGGACGTGAAGGTCGGATTCGAACCGGTCAGGATCTGGCTAGATGTCGATCTCCGAGACGACGGATCGCGACAGCTCGCGATGTCCGGGGACCTGGGGCCGGTGCCCCCGGGCAGTCGGCGATTCCTGATCGGGGAACCGGCCCACGGAGTGGGGGAGCTGGAACCGGGCGGCCGGTTGCGTCTGTGCCCACTGGCCGGGACGGTACCCGACGCGATCCGAGGGTTGTTCAACCAGAATTTGGCGGTCACGATCCCGGCCCAGGACGCAGGGCGGTTCCAGCTGATGTATCTCCCGGCGCTGGTGCAGAGAGAACTCGTTCCACCGGGCACGTGGGACCCGGAAGACCTCCCGCATCCGGAACTGACCCTCGGCCTGACCCACGAACCCGGCCACCGGATGCTGCTCGAATGGGGTTTCAGGTATGTAGCGGGGGAAACTACCGTCGATGTCGCGTTTCATCCCCGGGCGGGGGAGGCCTTCCGGGATCAGGAGGCCGAGCACATCCTCGAGGAGATCGCGCTCCGGTTGGTCGGGGACCACCCGGCCTTGCGGGAACCGTACTGGCAACGACTGAATCCGAATGCGACGGTGACCCGGGCCGATGCGGCACGGTTCGTCACCGAGACCCTGCCCCTCCTGGAGGATGAAGGAGTCATCGTCACCCACCACGGCGAGACCCCCGAGTACTCGCGCGCCACCGAGGCCCCGGTGATTTCGGTAGGCGCGGAGGACACCGGCGACAACGACTGGTTCAACCTCCACGTCCGGGTCACCGTCGCCGGCCGCGACGTGCCCTTCGAACAGCTCTTCCGGGCGCTCGCCGCGGGCGATGAGGCGATGCTGCTGGACGACGGGACCTGGTTCCCGCTGGACCGCCCCGAACTTGACCGGCTGCGACAGCTCCTCGCGGAGGCCCGGGAACTCGTGGACCCCGGCCCGGGCGGGCAACTGCGGATCAGCGCCTACCAGGCCGGCCTGTGGGAGGAACTCGCGGGACTGGGGGTCGTGGAGGAACAGTCATGGCGCTGGCGGGAACGCGTGCAGACCCTGCTGAACCTCGGTTCCGACGAGACGAGGGTCACGGTCCCGGACGGGCTGGACGCAATGCTGCGGCCCTACCAGGAGCAGGGACTCACCTGGCTCGCCGCGCTCTGGGACGCGGACCTCGGCGGCGTGCTCGCCGACGACATGGGGCTCGGGAAAACCCTTCAGAGTCTGGCCCTGCTGGAACGCGCCCGGGAACTCGGCCAGCTCGACGACGCGCCGGTGCTCGTCGTGGCCCCCGCCAGCGTCGTCGGCACCTGGGCGGAGGAAGCGGCCCGGTTCGCGCCCGGCCTGAAGGTCGCCGTCATCCGGGCCACCCGGGCCCGGCGGGACACGGAACTGGCCGAGGAGATCCGCGACGCGCACCTGGTGGTCACCTCCTACACCCTCCTTCGCATGGAGGACGAGGCATACCTGGAACAGAAATGGCGTGGCCTGGTGCTGGACGAAGCCCAGTTCGTCAAGAACCACCGCTCCCGCACCTATCAGGTGGCGCGCCGCATCGAGACCCCGTTCACCCTGGCCATCACCGGCACCCCGTTGGAGAACTCCCTCGGCGACCTGTGGTCGATGTTCTCGCTCGCCGCGCCGGGACTGTTCCCGCGCCTGGAGGGTTTCACCGAGAACTACCGCAAACCGGTGGAGAAAAATGGCGAGGCCGATGTTCTGGGGCGGCTGCGCGCCCGGATCCGCCCGTTCATGCTGCGCCGCACCAAACGCGAGGTGGTCAAGGAACTGCCCGAGAAGGTGGAACAGATCACGCGGCTGGAACTCACCCCGGCGCACCGGCGCCGCTACGACCAGCACCTGACCCGGGAACGCACCCGGGTGCTCGGAATGCTCGAGGACATGGACCGGAACCGGGTGGCGATCTTCCGGGCTCTGACGAAACTGCGGCAGCTCGCCCTGGACCCCCGCCTGGTGGACACCGAACTGCCGCCCGCCCCGTCGGCGAAGATCACCACCCTGCTGGAGCAGATCCGGGAACTGGCCGAGGAGGGACACCGCGCGCTGGTGTTCTCCTCCTTCACCGGGTTCCTGAAGCTGGTGCGAGGGGCGCTGGAGACGGAGGGCATCGAATACGTCTACCTCGACGGCCGCACACGTGACCGGCCCGCCCGCATCGCGCGGTTCCGGGAAAGCAGCGCCCCGGTGTTCCTGATCTCCCTGAAGGCTGGCGGGTTCGGACTCACCCTCACCGAGGCCGACTACGTCTTCGTGCTGGACCCGTGGTGGAATCCAGCCGCCGAGAACCAGGCCGTCGACCGGGCACACCGTATCGGCCAGACCCGGGCGGTCAACGTCTACCGCATGGTCTCGGCGGACACCATTGAGGAAAAGGTTGTGGCCCTGCAGCAGCGCAAACGTGACCTGTTCGCATCTGTCATCGACACGGGGGAGTTCCACAGCGCAGCCATCACCGCCGCGGACATCCGGCGTCTGCTGGAATAGGGCAATGCCCGAAGGACACGTCATCCACCGCCTCGCCAACACCTTCCAGGAAGACTTCGCTGATCATGAGGTGCGGGTCAGCTCCCCGCAGGGAAGGTTCGCCGACGAGGCCGCCGCCCTGGACGGCCACACCCTCACCAGTGCCGAGGCCATCGGGAAACACCTGTTCGTCAACTTCGACGTTCCCGGCGCGAACCGCATTCACATCCACCTGGGGCTGATCGGGAAACTCGGGTTCTCCCCGGTCACCGAGCCCGTCGGGCAGGTGCGGTTGCGAATCGTGGCCGGCGACCGGGCCGCCGACCTGCGCGGCCCGCAGTGGTGCCGACTGATCACCGAGGACCAGTACGAGAAGGTCCTCGCGGACTCCGGCCCTGACCCGCTGCGCGGCGACGCCGACCCCGCCCGCGGATGGACACGGATCCGCAGATCGGGCAAATCCATCGCCGCTCTGCTGATGGATCAACGAGTCGCAGCCGGGGTGGGCAACATCTTCCGCGCCGAGGTGTTGTTCCGCCACGGCATTGACCCCACCACCCCGGGCCGGGAGATCGACGAGGCCACCTGGGATGTGCTGTGGGAGGACCTGGTGGGTTTGATGACGGTGGCGCTGGAACGCGGCCGCATCGACACCGTCGCCGACGAACACGGACCCGAGGCTCAGGAACGCCCTCCCAGGGTGGACGCCCACGGGGGTGAGGTCTACGTGTACCGGCGCGCCGGGCAACCCTGCCTGGTGTGCGGAACCGAGGTGAGCACCACCGTGCTGGAGGGACGCAACCTCTACTGGTGCTCAAGATGTCAGCGATTCAACAGCGCTTCCGACTAGGCTGTTCGCTATGCAATTCAGCGCCTTCGACGCCTACCTCTTCGACCTGGACGGGGTCATAACTCCAACCGCTGAAGTCCACATGAAGGCCTGGGGCGAGATGTTCAACGCCTTCCTGGCCGGTTTCCCTGGCCAGGAACCGTGGACCGATGCCGACTACTTCGCTCATGTGGATGGGAAACCCCGCTACGACGGTGTCCGCGACTTCCTCACATCCCGCGGCATCGAGCTGCCCGAGGGTGACCCCTCGGATACCGCTACCAGGCAGAGCATCTGCGGCCTGGGAAATCGCAAGAACGAGACCTTCAACGAGATCATCCGCCGCGACGGCGTCGCCCCCTACCCCGGGTCCGGGGCGCTCATCGACGCGCTCCGGGTGCGGGGCGCGAAACTGGCGGTGGTCTCCTCCTCACGCAACGCCGTTCCGGTTCTGCGCGCCGCAGGACTGGAGGACACTTTCCCCGTGATCGTCGACGGGAACGTTGCGAAGGAGCAGAACCTGGCCGGCAAACCAGCCCCCGACACCTTCCAATACGCGGCCGAGCAGCTGCGGGTGGAACCCTCCCGGGCCGTCGTGGTCGAGGACGCCCTGTCCGGGGTGGCCGCCGGTGCCGCCGGTGGGTTCGGGCTCGTGGTCGGAATTGACCGGGGGGTCGGTCCCGACGCTCTGCGCCGATCCGGCGCGGGTTTGGTGGTCTCCGACCTCGGGGAGCTGGTGGCCTGATGCGCTGGATCTCCTCCGACCCGCTGAACCGTTTCCGTTTCCCCGTCGACGACTGGCGTTTCGTCGAGGTGGAACCCGGCCTCGATGACCTGGGCGTCACCGAGACCCTGTTCTCCATCGGGAACGGCTACCTGGGGATGCGCGGCAACCCCGAGGAGGGACGCAAGTCCTACTCGCACGGCACCTTCATCAACGGTTTCCACGAAACCTGGACCATCAAGCACGCCGAGGAGGCCTTCGGGTTCGCGAGCACGGGCCAGACCATCGTGAACGTGCCCGACGCGAAACTCATCAAGATCTACGTCGATGATGAGCCACTCACCCTCGGGCAGTCCGATCTGGACCACTACGAACGCGCCCTCGACTTCCGCGCGGGATGCCTGACCCGTGACCTGGTCTGGCGCACCCCGGCGGGCAAGCGGGTGAAACTGAGTTCTCGCCGTATGGTCAGCTTCACCGACCGGCACCTGGCGTTGTTCGAGATCGAACTGACCATGCTGGAGGGTGATGCCCCGATCGTGCTCAGCTCCCAGGTGGTCAACCGGCAGGACGGTTTCGACGACTACCGCCAGCCGAGAAACGAGGAGGGCTTCGACCCGCGGCGCGCGGGTAAGTTCGACGGCCGGGTGCTGCAGCCGCGCGGCCAGTGGCATGACGACCAGCGGATGGCGCTCGGCTACGAGACCACCGACTCCCACATGACGCTGTGCGTGGCAGCCGAGCACACCCTTGAGACCGCGAATCCCTACGAGGTGATCTCCCGCATCGAGGAGGACCAAGCCAAGCAGGTCTACCGCATCGAGGCGCGCGAGGGCGTGCCGATCGTCATCCGCAAGGTGGTCGCCTACCATACCTCACGCGGGGTGCCCGTCACGGAACTGTTCGATCGCTGTCGCCGCACCCTCGATCGAGTGGGGGAGCGGGGTTTTGATTCTTTCTTCGAGGGGCAGCGCGCCTGGCTTGACGACTTCTGGGCCAATTCGGACGTCGAGGTGGGCGGCCAGCCGGCCATCCAGCAGGCCGTGCGTTGGTGTCTGTTCCAGCTGGCCCAGGCGACGGCCCGCTCCGACCAGCTCGGCATCCCCGCCAAGGGAGTGACCGGTTCCGGTTACGAGGGACACTACTTCTGGGACACCGAGATCTACCTGGTACCCTTCCTGACCTACACGGCCCCCCGGGTCGCCCGCAACGCCCTGCGCTACCGGGTCGGCCTGTTGCCGAAGGCTAGGGAACGTGCCCAGATGCTCAGCCAAGAGGGTGCGCTGTTCCCGTGGCGCACCATCAACGGCGAGGAGGCCTCTGCCTACTATGCGGCGGGAACCGCGCAGTATCACATCGACGCCGACATCGCGCACGCCTTCGGGAAGTACCGCGAGATCACCGGGGACGTGGACTTCCTGTACCGCGACGGCGCCGCCGTGCTGGTGGAGACGGCACGGATGTGGGCGGACCTGGGGTTCTGGCGTACCGAGGCCGATGGGTCGCAGCGATTCCACATTCACGGCGTCACCGGGCCCGACGAGTACACGGCCGTCGTGAACAACAACATGTTCACCAATGTGATGGCGCGCGCCAACCTGAAGCTCGCCGCCGACCTGGTGCAGGAACTCGAGGAGGCCGATCCACTCTGCTGGGACCGTCTGGTCCAGACCCTGGATGTCGCCCCGGAGGAGGTCGAGGAATGGCGAGCCTGCGCCAAGGGCATGGTCATCCCCTTCGACGAGACCTTCGGGATCCACCCCCAGGACGAGAAATTCCTGTTCAGTGAGCTGTGGGACCTGGAGAACACCCCGGCCGACAAGTTCCCGCTGCTGTTGCACTTCCATCCCTTGGTGATCTACCGGTTCCAGGTGCTCAAACAGGCCGACGTGGTGCTGGCGTTGTTCCTGCAGGGCGATCAGTTCACCCAGGAACAGAAACGCGCCGACTTCGAGTACTACGACCCGATTACCACGGGCGATTCCACCCTGTCCGGGGTGGTGCAGTCGGTGATCGCCGCCGAGGTCGGCTACCAGGACATGGCGATGCAGTACTTCCTGACGGGCCTCTACGTGGACCTGGCGGACCTTCACGCCAACTCCCGTGACGGCGTTCACATCGCCTCCACCGGTGGTGTGTGGAACGCGCTGGTGTTCGGTTTCGGCGGGCTGCGCGACTACCACGGTGACATCAGCTTCGATCCACGGCTGCCGCGAGGATGGGAGTACCTGCGTTTCCCCCTCCAGGTCCGCGAGTCGCGGTTGAGGGTGCTGTTGGAACGCGAGGCCATCTCCTTCAAAGTGGAGACCGGTGGGCCGCTGGAGGTCAACGTGCGGGGGCAGCGGCTCGTCATCCAGCCCGGCACACCGATCCGGATTCCCCTGGAGCACCAGGGCGAGGAGCTGCCGTCGTTGACGGGGCGCCATCCCGTCACGGGCGGGCGTCGCGCCGACGGGTCCGTCATCACCGCGAACGTGCCCGAGGCGCCCTACGACCAGGATCTGGCGGTGGTCGACTGAACCCGGAACGAGTCATCACCATTTCCACCGGGGCCGGAACGGTCCGGGTGGAGGCCCCCGAGGGATGCAGGCCGCTTCCTCCCGAGGAACCCGGGTACTGGGCATTCGAATCCAGCAGTCTCTTGGCGGAGCTGCGTTTCAGACCCGGGAAACGTGAGGCCTTGGAATTCTCCCTCCAGGGCCTCGGGGAATCCGCTGTCGAGACGCAGGGTTTCCGGTTCGTCGTCGAGGGCTGTGTGGTCGGTTGGCTGGCCGGAGCGACGGGCCGGATGCTGCTGGACGGCGCCGCCTGGGTGATGCTCAGCGGCTGGTGCGGTGAGGGCGGAGCCGGCCCCGAGGGACGCGTCACCCTGGTCCTCGGGGAGAGCGCCGGGCTGGCCCCGAGGCGGCGGGCGTGGTCGCGCTGGCGGCTGTACCCCGAACACGAGATCCCGCCCCTGCCCGCCTGGCTGCCCCCGGAACGCTACCTCCCGGAGGGTGAGGCCGTCGAGGTTCCGGACCTGGATGTCGCGTGCACGGGAAACGGTCTCGGTTTCGAGACCGTCGACGACGGCAGCCTGGTGCGCGGCCCCGTCGGCCGTCACGAGCTCACGATCCACGGTTCCAACGGTGTCAGTCACCTGGAGATCGGCTGGCACCTGCCCATGGAGCAGCTGGTCTTGAAGGCCCTGGGACGGGTAGGCAACCGCCCCGACCTGGAGGCATGGTTGCTCAGCTGGCTGCTCGCCCAACCGGGTCTGGGGGAGCGGGAACAACTGCTGGACCGGCTTGATCTGGCCTTGGGGCACTGCCTGGAAACCCCGGGCCTGTGGGGCGTGTTGGCCGGTGTGCGCGCCGCCCAGATCACCGACCTACCGATCCGGGGCGAGGTGGAGGCAGCCGCCAGCGGGTTCAGCGTGGAGGAGGCGCTGACCGCGGAGGGAGTGATCGGCGGCGCTGCACTGACCTCGCATCCCAGTTCCGCCCGGATCGATTTCACTGCCCGGGACATGACGCTGACCCGGTTCCGGCTCGACGGGAAACCCGAATCCCCGGCCCAGCAGGAACTCGAACACGGACTGAGGAGTGCCGAGGCGAGGCTGCGTTGCGCCCTGTCCACCGATCCCGACCCCGAGGCCGTCGCGTGGCTGTTGTTGGGTTCCCCGCTAGGCTGAATGGACATGGACACCTCGCGAGATGCCGACCAACCCCCGAGCACGCTGGGACAGGTCGTGGGAGCGACTCTGGTTCTGCTGCTCGCCACGGTGGTTTTCATCATGGCGATCTCCGGCAGCTTCCGGAACTACCTGCAGGAGTGGCTGGGTCCTTGGCTGTTGGCATCGGCGGTCGCCATGGGTGCATTGTCGTTGTGGACCCTGCTCGATGCCACCGACAAGCTCACCGGGCTGAAACGGGGCATCCACGGACACGGTTCCCCGAAGGTCGCGGCGCTGCTGTTGCTGCCCGCCCTGCTGTTCGCGGTCTCGGCCCCCGCGTCGCTGGGGGCGGACGCGGCCGGCAGCACTGCAGCGAAACCCAAGTCGACCGCATCTGACACGATCGAGTTTCCCCCGCTGCCGACGGACTCCGTCACCGAGATGTCCGTGCAGGACTTCGAGGACCGCTACGCCTTCGGGGATCCGAAACTGCTCGTCGGACGGCCCGTGCGGCTGCTCGGTTTCGTCGCCAAACAGTCAACCCTCCCGGAGGGGCAGTGGAGCGTGAACCGGTTCCGCATCTACTGCTGCGTCGCCGACGCGTCCCTGTTCACCGTCCCCGTCGAGGGGGTCGCAAGACCCGAGGGGGACAACGTCTGGGTCGAGGTGGAGGGGGTCATCAATCTGGACGCCAGCAAGGAACATCCCGTGCTGACCGCGTCCAAGGTCAAGGTGATCCAGCAGCCGGAGGACCCCTACCTGTGAGAAGCACATTCGTCAGGGTCTGGGCGCTGCCGTTTGTCGGTGTCGCCGTCGTCATCGCTCTTGTCTGGGCGACCACCATCCGCGGCCCACTCCTGCCTCTGGAGGGCGGCGCGGCAACCTGGGGCACGCTCACCATGGGTATCGTCGTTCAGGCCCTGCCCTTCCTGGTGCTCGGGGTGCTGGTGTCGGGGCTCATCGCCGCTTTCGTCCCGAAGGACCTGCTGTCCAGGATCACCCCGAGATCCCCGCTGCTCGCGGTGCCTGCCGCGAGCGTCGCGGGCATGGTGCTGCCGGGCTGCGAATGCGCGTCGGTGCCGGTGTCGCAGTCGTTGATGCGCAGGGGACTTCCCCAGGGCGCCGCCCTCGCTTTCCTGCTCGCGGCGCCGGCCGTCAACCCGGTGGTGCTCGTCGCCACGGCCGTTGCCTTCGCCAGCAGCAACCCGATGATGGTCTGGGCCCGGTTGATCGCGTCCCTGGTGGCGGTGATCGCGGTGTGCTGGCTGTGGGTCGGAGTCGGCAAGGCCGAATGGATGAAACCCCAGGAAGGACACGACCACGGCCACCAGTCCAAGGCGGCGGTCTTCCGCGAGACCGCGATGCACGACCTACAGCAGGCGGGTGGTTTCCTGGTGGTCGGGGCTGCTGTGGCGGCACTCATGAAAGCGGCGGTACCCGCCGGTTTCCTGGCTTTCCTGACCGAGAACCTGTGGCTCGGGATCATGGTCATGGCGTTGTTGGCGGTGCTGCTGTCGCTGTGTTCCGAGGCCGACGCCTTCGTCGCTGCCTCCCTGCCCGGGGTTTCCCCGACCGCTCAGTTGGTGTTCCTCGTGGTCGGGCCGATGGTGGACGTGAAACTGTTCGCCATGCAGTCCGGGGCCTTCGGGGCGAAATTCGCCACCCGTTTCATGCCGCTGACGCTGTTCGTGTGCATCTGGTCGGCGGCCGTGGTCGGCGCTGTGATGTTCGGAACCTTCTGACGGGTCGTCGTGCCGGCAGGGTTTTCCTGGAAACTGGTTGACTCGGCCCGTGGGAAGCTTCACGCGTCTCCCCACGGGCGCGATCCCGGTGATCAGGCCGATGCCTCCTTCACCCAGGCGATGAAGTTGGCGGTGCCGTCGCTGGTGCGTTCGGCCATCGTGTGGCCCTGTCCCCACACCGTCGCGAAGTCCACCTTCGTGTTCCCGAGGGCCTGGAGGGCCAGCGCCAGGTTGATCTCGACGGTGCTGGCCGCATCCCCTTGGGTGATGCCGGTCCGGATGCGCCAGTTCGGGGCCACCCGTGAACTGCCCCGCCCACCTTGCGAATCAAGTAGGTAGTAGAGGGGCTCGTACATCTGCTCGCGCGCAACCACATCACCCCCGGCCTCGTCGGTGGTGGTGAAATCGCTGTCCCACGTGGAGGCCGCATAGTCGCCGGACCAGCCGGTCAGCGACGAATAGGTGGACTCGTTGGCCGCCAGCACATCGTGGGACAGTTTCGAGAAGTGAAGCCCCTGCGTGCCCTTTCCCATCACGATGTTCTCGGTGGCACTGCGATCCGGTGCGTCGAAAGCACCGACCTCCTTGCTGGGTTTCTTCTGACTGGTGACGAAACCCTGCAGACCGGTGATGGTTGCGGTGTTGCTGGCCGAATCGTAGGTGACCCACGGCGTTTCGCCGTTCAGGTACGCGATGTACTCCTCCACCGTGTTGTAGGTGGTCGACGAACCGGACGATTCACCGCCCGGGGGCTGGCCGCCACCCGGGCTCTGTCTCCCAGGGGCTTCGCCGGAGGGGGGAGTACCGCCCCCACCGGAAGGGCCGCCGCCCCCGCCACCGGGTTCCATGCCCGCCATCTGACGGGAACTGGGGGTGTAGGGGAAGGTGGTGTCGGCCAGGAAGTTGTTCAGGGAGGTGGTGATCTCGGCCACCACACGTTCGTAGTAGCTGCCTGCCAGGTACACGCCCTCGCTGCTGCGTTCCAGCTTCAACGCGGTGCCCTTCGAGTCGATCAGGCCGAGTCCGTTGACGGTCTCCGCGAAAGCCGCTGCCAGGTCCTTGCCGTAGGCGGCGGTCCAGGTGCCTTCGGCGCGCGTCCCGCTGCTGGTGAACTGACCCATGTTCCACTCGTAGGCGGCGTTGCCGACGTTCAGGCTGGTGATGGGGCACCATGCCATCACGCCCGCGATCGCGTCGCTGATGGCGGTGCCGTCGCTGGATGTCATGGCCGCACCGAGGTGTTCCAGGTATTTGGTGTAGAGCGGCGAGTCACCGGAGGCGCCCATCACGGAGCTCTGCGCGCCACCGCCGCTGTGCCCGAACACGAAAATCCTGTCCATTGAGCCCGGCAGTGAAGCCGAGTTGAAGCGCAGGTAACGCACCGCTGCCTTGAGATCGGTGACTCCCCAGGGAGCGTTACCGACGTAGGAATCGGCATTCGAGTCCTTGCCGCGCAGGCCCGCATGGACGTAGATGAAACCGGCCGCCATGTAGTCCGAGATCGAATCGTAGGAGTACTGGGTGGGTGGTTTCTGGGAGGCGTAGCCGGGGGTGTTGACCGGCAGCACGATGGGTGCGGTGGCCGGGGTGAACCCGTTGATGCTGCCCGAGGCGTTGATTTCCACTTTGCGGGTTCCGTCGCCGTTGTCGGTGCCGGTGAAATATGCGCCAGGCACGTAGATCCCGAGGGTTTCGTAATCTGGTGCGGCCGGGGAAGCGACGTAGCTCAGCCCGATCTGGTAGTAGACATCGTTGTCGGCGTCGTGACTCCACTTGGCGTTGTTCAGGGCCAGGGTTCCCGCCGCTGCTGTCCCCGAACCACCGGTGGATGCGGTTCCAACGCCGGAGGTCCCGCTGCTGCAGGCGGCCAGCCCGAGACCGCTGAAGAGAGTAAAGGCGATGGCCGATCTGAACAGGGAACGACGACTGAGATTCATGCTGACTCCTGGGATTTGTGCTGTCGTAATCACAGCCAACAAGGTGAGTCTGTGTGTCCCCTGTCCCGTTTCTGTAGAGCCGCCCAGAGCTTTTCCGGACGGGCCAGGGACGTCTCGTGGATGTGACGGGCGAGAGCGCGGAGGTGGTGCACGGCCCGTTCGCGTTGTTCCTCAGATTCCAAGGTCTCGGTGTGCTGCATCGACCTGCTTCGTATCCACACTCTTTTCCGGTCCTTGGGGGGCTTCGATCGGCTGAATGGTGAAACAGCCCCTTTCGAGACCCTCGAACATATTGATGATGTAGCATTCCGCGGGGAGCCATCAAAGTCTGGGCCCCGGTGAATCGGGTCGACGCCGATCCATCATGATTTCTTGAGGCTTGTTCACGGCCCTCCTCAAGCGTGCGCTGGCCAAGGGTTTTGCTGGTCGACGCGCTGCCTGTGGGTAAGCTTCCTTGCCCTGCGGTTCTGAAATTGGCAAAACCATTTCTCATGTCTTCGGATAATGCCATGATGATTTCTGTCGTGGCGTGAGTTGCAACGGAATCGTTGCGTTTCCCGACAGTTGTTGATCAATTCATGTTTCTGTTTTGCCGCCCGCAATCCCCATTGCCTCCTTCGTCGTTGCCGGAACGGAATTCCAGTCGTCAAAACGTGGCAGGTTCCAAACCATTTCCCCGGGTCGGATTCCATTCCGGGTGGGGTTCGCGGGCCCCGGGTGGTACGCTGTCTTCACGGACAACGACATGTGTTGAGGTGAAGCCATGGAATATCCTCCTGTGCGTTTGGCTCAAAGTCAGAAACGCACAATTCTTTTGATCCTCTGTTGTCTGGCCTTCGTGGCAGGCTCCCTGTTCGTGATTTTCTACGGATCGCCGGAAAGCCGGTTGGCGGGGTTCCTGGGCGTCGGATTCTTCGGGGTGCTGGGCCTGCCCGTGTGTTTCTACATGCTGGCGCGTCCCATGTACCTGCTGCTGGACGAGGACGGATTCGAGATGCCCCTGGCGGGGAAGAGAACCCACCGCTCACGATGGGCCGACATCGCCGGATTCGAGGTGGCCAGCTTGTCGGGGAATTCCGTGGTGGCGATCACGTACCGACCGGATGCGGCAGGGGGCTCAGCCGGCCGGGAGATCGCAGAACAGGTCTTCGGTGCCGGGGGTGTGATCAACGCCGCTTACGGTGGGCTGAAGGCAGAGCAGCTGTGCGGGCTGCTGGAATCCTACCGCGCCCACTACGGCGGCAGGACGTGAGAAACGGTCCCGCTCGACCTGTTGCGTGCAGGGCGGAGTAGTGGGTATAAACTCCCCGGTGAAACGAGAATTGCTGAGAAAGGCATGGGGGAGAAATGACCGGCGTGAAAACCGCTTGGCGCAAAACATGGCTGACGACTATCGTGGTGGCTAGTCTGGTGGGACTGGGTGCATCCGGCTGCGACCTCGGGAGCAAGGGTGTGGAATCAAATCGTTCGAAGACGGCGGCAACCGCCACCCAAACGCCCGCGGGCAACAAAGCGACCGAGGCTGCCCCCGAGAAGAAGACCGAAGTGGCGGAGACGACTGCAACATCGGGCCCTGCACCTAGATCCGATCGGGCGGAACAACCGGAGAAGAATACCAAGTCGAAGGGAACCGATTCGAGCTCTTCCGGAAAAGGCAAGGCGCGCTACAAGAACTGTGAGGAGGCCAAGGAGGCCGGAGCCGCTCCGCTTTACAGGGGTGACCCCGGGTACAGTCCAAAACTGGACCGCGATGGCGATGGGGTTGCCTGCGAAAAGTAGGGAAGGTGGGGTGCCCCGAGGGGCACCCCGACTTTCATCCAGTCGATTTCACCACCAAGATTTCCCTGCGGCGGGTTTTGAGGCGGTGCATCACGTCGGTGCTCCTCTCGCCGTTGTGTGCGGATAGTCGATGTTTTCGCCCAGCCGGAAGCCCACGTCGATGACTTTCGTCACGCTCTCGTCGGCCTCCAGGGTTTCCTTGTAGCTCACTCCGGCTATGTCGGCGCCGACAACTATGGTCAGTCCCATGTCTCCTCGACTGTCATGGGGTGGGCCCATCGTCGCGTGGGCTCAGCGTTCGTATTCGCCACCCACCATCAGGCAAACGTACGCCTTCCACATGTTTCGCCTGGTTGGCCCCCAGCAGAGAGGTGGTGTTGCGGTCAGTGGGGTGGACGTCCCGCAGGGCGCGCAGCATTCACATCGCGGTGGTCGAGTCGTCCAGCATCACGGAGCTTCCTGGGGTGAACCGAGGGCCAGGGTCTCGGTCATGGCGTGTTTATCCGCGGCTCTGCTGGAGTCGGAACTCTGCGTCGGCTTTGCTCAGGCTGGTTGCCACTGTGCGTACCAAGCCCCGGTCGAGGTGGATGACGCCCGCCTGTTCGAGGTTCGCCACGTCCCGGTAGATGATCGTGGTCGAGATGCCGATGCTCCAGGCCAGGTTCTCGACCTGGACGCCGCTCCCGGGCGATGACGTGTTCGGCGATCGCCTGCCGGCGATCTTTGGGACCTGCGGACCGGGTGACCGCTGGGACCGGTGTGTCGAAATTCCTCTTCCGAACCGAGTAGGGAACAACCCTCCTGATTTTAGGGGTCGCGTCAAACGGGAGGTCGCCATCGCGGCTGTTCCCGGTGGGGCCGGGTGGTCAGTCGGTGGTGACGCGTCGCGAGGCGCGCAACCGGACGGCGATGAACCACACCAGGGCGACCATGCACGCGGCGATGACCACCTTTGAGAAGATCCCCACGTAGTCTTCGACCACGCTCCAATTCGCCCCCAGCGCGTATCCGGCGCTCACCAGGATGGTGTTCCAGATCGCGGCCCCGGCCGTGGTCAGGAAGGTGAACCGCAGCGGGTTCATGTGGGTCACCCCTGCGGGGATGGAAATCAGCGACCGGAACACCGGCACCATGCGTCCCGTGAAGACGGTCCAGCCTCCCCGGCGGCGGAAGAACGCCTCGGTGCGGTCGATGTCGGAGGTCTTGACCAGTGGCACCTTGGCCAGGATCCGGCGGGTTCTGTCCGGTCCCAGCCAAGCACCCACCCCGTACAGGGCCCATGCGCCGGCGACGGAACCGAAGGTGCACCATAGGATCGCTGTGAGAATGGTCATGTTCGAGGTGCCGGTGCCGGCGGAGAAACCGGCCAGGGGAAGGATCACTTCGGAGGGCAGGGGAGGGAAGAGGTTCTCGAGGGCGATCAGGAAAGCGGCGCCCGGGCCGCCCAGGGTGGTCATGATCCCCACGGCCCAGGCCGCGATTCCTGTCAGCGATTCCGCTGTGGTGGTCTCCAGCAGCACGCTGGCTCCTCTCGTGATGGGCTTGCAGCCTGTTTGCGGCAAAGTTCTCTGCCGCCGACAAAGCGAACTGGACCCGGCTCAGGAAGCGCTGGGGGCTGCCTGTGAAACGTGTGTACCTCGCCTCGGAGGAGGCTGCGACCTCTTCATTACACCATTGCTCCTGGAAGGGTTTCGCGATGTGCAGAATCCTTCACGAGACCGAGTCGGGACGACAGGACTCGAACCTGCGATCTCCTGCTCCCAAAGCAGGCGCGCTAGCCACTACGCTACGTCCCGGATGCCCCGCTGAGGGGACCTGCGCAGTCTACTGCAAGCCCTCGCAGGTGCCCAACGGGGGAACCCCCCTCAGGTCTTCTCGGTTCCGAAGGCACCACCCAGCAGGGAGCTGACGATGCTTATGACGATGCTTCCCCACAGTGCTGGCCAGAACCCGTCGATGAAGAAACCGATGCCGAACTTCTGCGCCACCCAGGCGGTCAGCAGCAGCATGGCGGCGTTGATAACCAGCAGGAACAGCCCGAAGGTGAGCAGCACGAGACAGAAGGACAGTGCCTGGGTGAACGGTTTGACGACGGCGTTCACCACCCCCATGATCGCAGCCACCCCGAGCAGGATCAGGACGTACTGCTGATCGGTTGCGGCGACCACGCGGATTCCCGGGATGAGCCAGACAGCGGCTGCTGTTGCGATTGCCCCCACAACGAGTCTCAAAAGGGTTTCCATACCTCCACGGTACCTGCTGATCCTCCGTGATGACTGAGCTCCCGGGCGTGCGAGAGAGCGGCAGCTACGGCGTCTCCCGGTACAGGGACAGGCAGTCGGCAGTCATTGAAGGAAGGAACTCGGTGATCGAGTACTTGGCGGCATCATTGATGGTGAACGGGTCTGTTCTGATGGTCTCCTCCATTTCTTTTCGGGTGCCTGTCGCAAGGATGACGCCCCCGTTCCGGGGTTCCTTGCGCCCGCTTGCCAGGAAACGACCGGTGGAGTAGTTCTTGGCGAGATACTTCTTGTGTGCCTGAAGGTTGGCTTCGACGGGAGCGAGTCCGCGATGGTAGGTCAGTTCCAAGATGAAAAGACGTGCCATGGAATCAGAGGGTAGCACTGAGCTGCTTGGCTCAGTGAGGTGGAGAACCCCGCGGGGCCTTGGAGCGGATGACGGGAATCGAACCCGCGTAGCCAGTTTGGAAGACTGGGGCTCTACCATTGAGCTACATCCGCGAAGCGTCGGAGAGTCTAGCAGCTTCCTCGACAGATCCCCAGCTCGGAGGCGTGAGGAGCAGGGAAGTCAGGTATTGGTCCTGTTCTTGGTGCGCCGGAGCGCGTACTTCACCCCAAGCACGATACCCGCTACCACCATGGGTAGCGCGGCATAGGCGAACAATTGCGCATTGCTCCCGGGAAAGATCAGGCCGAGCAGGAAGCTGCCGAACTGGACGAGCCAGGCGAGCACGGTGAGGCAGGCCCAGACCGTCACCTGTCGTTCCTGTCTGAAGAAGCTCCGCAGGAACCGGTTTCCTGCACCCTTGTGGATGGCCCTGAGATGCGGATAGGTCTTGAAGGTGATGAACACCAGCAGCAGAAGGGAGATGACGAACCCGGGAATCGGGCTCTCGGCACTGAGCAGAGCAGCAAAGAAGCCACCCACGAACAGTGTCAACGTCGCCGTCCAGATGGCTTGCGACACCCAGCCGTGCAACACCATGGCCGAATCTCTGTTGCTCGGCGCCTCAGCGAGCACCTGTACCAGTCCGGAGCTTCCCTTCTCAAGGTTTCCTTGGTTCTGGGCCAGAATCGCGAGGTTGTGTTTGGCGTCCACGTGGCTGGGTTCCAGCTCCAGCACTTTTCGGTAGGCCTGTTCCGCTTCCTCCGGGTTCGTCTCGAACAGCGCGAAGCCGAGGGCCATGTAGCTGCTCGGATCATCCGGTCCCAGCTCCACGGCCTTTTCCGCCTCGTAGCGGGCCATGGTGAACCACATCAGTTCCGAGTAGGTGAAGGAGAGCCGCACATGGCTGTACGGATCCTCTGGGGCCAGGCGGATCGCTTCCTGCAGCAGCTTCAAGGCCTCGGGGTATTTCTTCTGGCTGTGCAGGGCGATGGCCAGCAACCTCAGGGAGACGGCGTCCTCCGGCTCCAGAGTCAGTGCCGACCGGGCATGGGATTCGGCCTGTTCCAGGTCATTTCCCACGATGTGGGCCCTGGATATGTGAAAGTGCACCAGCGCCTGGTCCGCCTCGCCGTCACCCAGCATGGGGTACAGCAGTTCCAGCGCCTGCTCGTGGCGGCCCAGGGCGATCAGCTCATCGGCGCGCCTCAGCTGCTGCTGGGATCCGGTCACAGCAGGCGCTTCTTCCTCATGTAGGCGGCGAGGTCGGCGTATTCACCGTTTGGATCGGCGTAGGTGACGACGTTGCGGGCCGTCTCGAACCAGGCCCTGGCGGAGGGCTGGACCTGTTTGAAGGCCGTGGTGAAATCCTTCATGCCGATCATGCGCGGCCTGCCGGAACGGACGGAGTCGATCATCGCCAGTTCTGCTGCGCTCTCGCACAGATGGCTCAGGTCGGCTCCCGTGAATCCGTCCGTGTCCCGGGCCAGCTTGGCCAGGTTGATGCCCTCGACGGGGCGGCGAACCAGATCGTGTTTCAGGATGGCCATCCTGGCGGGTTCGTCGGGTGGCAGCACCAGGATGGTGCGGTCCAGGCGACCCGGTCTGCGCAGGGCCGAATCCACGTCCCACGGCGCGTTCGTCGCCGCGAGCGTGAACAATCCCTCGTTGTTGGTATCGACGCCGTCAAGTTCCTGCAGAAGTTGGTTGATCACGTTGCGCATGCTGCTGAAGCGCGTGAGCGTGCGTTTCGCCCCTATGGCGTCCAGCTCGTCGAGGAACAGAACCACGGGAGCGGCGCGCCTGGCCGCCTGGAACAGGTCATGCAGTTTGCCCTCCGACTGTCCCAGGAACATGTCGAGAACGTCCGAGAGGGTCACATTCATGAACGAGGCCCCCATCTCTCCCGCCACGGCGCGGGCGATGAAGGTTTTGCCGCACCCTGGGGGTCCGTACAGCAGCAGGCCTCCCCGCAGGCTCTTGCCGAAGAGCTTCCGCAGCTCCGGGTTGCGCATGGGGGCCAGGAAGGAAACCTCCAGACGCTCCTTGACGTGTTCCATGCCGCCGACGTCGGCGAGGGTGAGGGTTGTCCTCTCAACTTCCCAGACGTCCTCGGGGCGCGCCCCGTCATCTTCGTGGACCCGTTCCAGTTCCGGTTCGCCGGATCCGGAATCCGCCACGAAACGCGGCGCCGGGCCGTCCTTGAACTGCTGTTCCGCCCGTGACCAGCTGAAACCCGCCTGTCCCGGCTTCGGTCCAGTTTCCGTTGCCGGTTGTCCCGTGTCCTGGCCCGGTTCTGTCGGGGCGGCCTGATCCTCGTTGACCGGGGTGGGTGGTGATGCCGGGACCGTGGGGGTGTCCTGGGGGTGGTCGGTCGGCTCAGGCGCCTGTTGCATTGGCGCCACAGGCGCTTCCTGGGCGGGGGAGGGTGTCGCAGGGGTGGGGAAGGCCTGGCCGAGCAGCGCATGGGCCTGCTGATTCGAGGGGTCCTGCTGCAGGGCGATGGCGCAGTGCTGGACGGCCTCCGCGCCCCGGCCATCAGCTATGAGAAGCTCCGCCACGTGGAGGCGTAACGGAACGTCGTCAGGCCGGTCGGACAGGACCTGCAGCAACGAGTCGATGAGGGGATTCGGCATGGAGCAATCGTAGGGGCTGACCCTGCCGATCCGGCAGGTGCGCACGTCACGGTTGGTCGGCCTGGACGCCCTTGGTTAAACTTGCGGCGACCATTTCAAGTTCAGGAGTCGTTTCGTGCCCAGCACCGTAGAGAAGCTGAGCCCCACGAGGGTCAAGCTAACCGTAGAGATCCCCTTCGCTGATCTCAAGCCCCATCTCGACAAGGCGTACAAGGAGATCGCAGAGCAGGTCAGCATCCCCGGATTCCGCAAGGGCAAGGTGCCTGCCGTCGTCATCGATCAGCGTTTCGGCCGGGGAGTGGTCCTCCAGGAGGCCATCAATGAGGCCATCCAGCCCGCCTACGAGGCGGCCATGGTTGAGGCCAAGGCGGTGCCACTTGCCCAGCCCGAGATCGAGATCACCAAACTGGAGGACGGCGAACTCGTCGAGTTCACGGCCGAGGTCGACATCCGACCCGAGTTCGACCTTCCGGACTTCACCGCCATCGAGACCACGGTCGATGCCCTGCCGTCGCTCGAAGATGAGGTGGAGGAACGCATCGCGCTGCTCCGCAAGAGGTTCGCCACCACCACGGAGCTCGACCGCGAGGCCCAGGAGGGCGACGTTCTCACCGTCGACCTGACCGCGTCCCAGAACGGGGAAGAGCTGCCTGAGGCCTCCGCCGCAGGCGTCACCCTCACCGTCGGTGAGGAGTCCGGGATGCTCGACGGACTCGACGAGGCCGTTCGCGGCCTCAAAGCGGGAGAGTCGAAGACCTTCGCATCCACCCTGATCGGTGGTCCCTTCCGCGGTCAGGAGGCCGACATCACGGTCACCGTCACGCAGGTGGCTGAGGAGGAGTTGCCCGCGCTGGATGACGAGTTCGCCCAGTTGATCTCCGAGTTCGACACCGTCGAGGAAATGCGCGAGGACCTGTCCAAGGCGGTCTTGGCCCAGGCCAAGGCTGAACAGGTCGCCGAGGCCCGGGACAAGATCCTGGAGGCTGCCCTCGAACAGGTCGAGTTCGAGGTGCCGGTCGCCGTGCTGGCCCGCGAGCTTGAGGCTCGCCGCAACCAGATCTCCGATCAGCTGGCGCGGGCCGGGCTGACCGTCGAAACCTACCTGGAGCAGGCCGAGGATGAGGACGCGGAGGATGTCGACGCGTTCTGGGCGCAGGTGGACGAGCGTTCCACCCAGGCGCTGCGCGCGCAGCTGCTCCTCGACAAGTACGTCGACGACAACGAGATTCCCGTCTCCCAGCAGGAGTTCACCGAGCTGATCCTTCGCAGGGCCACCGAGCAGCGCACCACGCCGCAGGAAGTGGTCAACCACATGATGGAACACAACCATATGTTCGAGTGGCAGCAGGAGATCCGCCGTGGCAAGGCGCTCGCCGCCATCTGTGAGGCCGCGAAGGTGACCGACTCCGAGGGGGAACCCGTCGAGATGACCCCGCAGGCCCCCGAGGCAGAAGAGGAAACCGAGACCCCCGAAGCTGGGGAAACCGAGACCCAGGAGACCCCCGAAGCTGAGAAGCCGGAGTGAGGTGGTGGGGGCCGTCGAGAAGCCCGGCACGGGCAGGTTTCCCCTGTTCGTGATGGCCGTCGTGGTGCTGGGTGCCGTCGCACTCACCCTCGGCTTGTTCAAAGAGTTCAGCTCGGTACTGGCCCCCACTTTCCTCGCCATCAACCTGGTGATCACCGCCTACCCGGTGTACCGGTGGCTCGAGAAGCATCACGTGCCCCGTGCGTTGGCGGCCCTGATCACCGGTGTGATGCTGCTGCTGGTCATGGTGCTCGCCACAGGAGGCATCGTGTGGGCGGGCACCTCCATGGTGACTTCGCTCACCTCCTACGGACCTCAGTTCACCCAGCTTTACAAGCAGTTGATCACGTGGTTGGGCACGCTGGGCTTTGACGAGGCGGCGCTGCTGGAACAGCTCAAGGCGGTTTCGCCGTCCAACGTGCTCGATCTCGTGGGCAACGTCGTCAGCCAGGCGTCGGGTGCCACGGGCACCATGACCGTGATACTGATCTGCTTGGCTTTCCTGGTGGCCGACCTGCCCTCGATGGCCAAACGACTGACCATCACCGATAGGCTGCATCCCAGTTTCACGAGCTCCCTGGAGGGATTCGCCCTGGGCATCCGCAGGTACTGGCTGGTGACCAGCCTGTTCGGCCTCATAGTCGCAGTTCTGGACGGCATCGTCCTCGTGATCGTCGGGGTGTCGCTCCCGCTGGTGTGGGTGGTGTTGAGTTTCATCACCAACTACATTCCCAACGTAGGCTTCTTCATCGGGCTGATCCCGCCCGCGCTGCTGGCCTTCCTTGAGAAGGGGCCCACTGAGGCGTTGATTGTGGTCTTCGCCTACTGCGCCCTGAACTTCGTGATCCAGTCCGTGATCCAGCCGAAGTTCACCGGCGACGCCGTGGGTATCACCCCGGTGGTCTCCTTCGTGTCGCTGTTGCTGTGGACCGCGGTCTTCGGCGCTCTCGGCGCCCTCCTGGCCCTGCCGTTGACGCTCATGGTGAAATCCCTCCTGCTCGACAACGACCCGAGAGCCCGTTGGGTGGGTGCCCTGATCTCCTCGAACCCCGATTCCGTGGATACCAGCGACTGCGGGGAATCCGTGGCCGCCGGTGATTCCGGGAAGACCGGCGATCCCGGAGGGGCCGATGATTGCGACGATTTCGGGGTAGGCGTCGCTACTGAGTGATACGGGCGGGCCGTCCTTGGAAAATCGCCCGGAGTCGGTACGTTGTATGGCGTGACCGACAAGCGAAACGACATCTCAATGGCGGCCCAGCAGGCTCCAGGTCTGGGAATGACGGACAACGTCTACTCATCCCTGCTGGCCAACCGCATCATCTTTCTGGGATCCGAGGTGCGTGACGAGAATGCGAACGCAATCTGCGCCCAGATGCTGCTGCTGAACGCCGAGGACCCAAACTCCGACATCTACCTCTACATCAACAGCCCCGGCGGGTCCGTCGACTCCGGCATGGCCATCTTCGACACCATGCAGTGGATCAGCAACGACGTCGCCACGGTGGCGATGGGGCTCGCGGCCTCCATGGGACAGTTCCTGCTCTCAGCGGGCACCCCCGGCAAGCGTTACGCCCTGCCGCACAGCCGCATCATGATGCACCAGCCCTCCGGTGGGCTGGGTGGCACTGCCTCTGACATCCGGATCCAGGCGGAACAGTCACTGCACATCAAGAAGACCATGGCCCAGCTCATCGCGCAGCACACCGGCCAAAGCGTGGAGCAGATCGAGGCCGACTCGGACCGGGACCGCTGGTTCACGGCCGAGCAGGCTCTCGAATACGGTTTCATCGACCACGTCTACGAGCGTGCGTCCCAGATCAACTCGGAGGCTCCCAACAAGTGACCAGCAACTACTACATCCCCCAGTGGGAGGAACGCACCAGCTACGGCATGCGTCGCGTCGATCCCTACACGAAGCTGTTCGAGGACCGGATCATCTTTCTCGGCACCCCGATCAGCGATGACATCGCCAACGCGGTGATGGCCCAGCTGCTGTGCCTCCAGTCGATGGATGCGGAACGGCAGATCTCCATCTACATCAACTCGCCCGGTGGTTCGTTCACGGCCCTCACCGCCATCTACGACACCATGCGATACATCAAGCCGGACATCCAGACCGTCTGTCTCGGGCAGGCCGCCTCCGCTGCCGCGCTCCTGCTTGCGGCGGGCACCAAAGGTAAGCGTCTGGCTCTTCCCAACAGTCGCATCCTCATCCACCAGCCAGCGACGGAGGGGGGCTATGGGCAGAGCTCCGACCTGGAGATCCAGGCCAAGGAGATCATGCGTATCCGCGAGCTGATGGAGAACATGCTCGCCGCCGACACCGGGCAGGCCGTTACGAAGGTCAGTCGCGACATCGAACGCGACAAGTACCTGACCGCTCAGGAGGCCGTGGAATATGGAATCGTCGACGACATCCTGACCTCCCTCAAGGATGTCGGGGCCTGAACCTTGGGACTCGTCAGGGTGTTGCGCCACGGAATGACACCCTGACGAGTAAGGTTGTGGCCAGTCGTTAATTGACGGACAGAGTGGAGTTTTCGGTGCCACGGATCGGTGAGACCAGCGAGGTCTTCAAGTGCAACTTCTGCACCAAGTCGCAGAAACAGGTCAAGCGCCTCATCGCGGGTGATGGCGTCTACATCTGCGATGAGTGCATCGGGTTGTGCAACGAAATCATTGAGGAAGAATTTCCCAGGGTTGAAACCTTCGGGCTGCAAGAAGAACTCCCAAAGCCCAAGGAGATTCGTGATTTCCTCGACCAGTACGTGATCGGACAGGATGCGGCCAAGAAAGCACTCGCGGTCGCCGTCTACAATCACTACAAGCGCATCACCTCCGAACAGACCCGGATCGGTCGTTCACGCCAGGGTGAAGAGTCCGTCGAGGTGGGAAAATCGAACATTCTGCTGATCGGGCCCACTGGTTGCGGGAAGACATATCTTGCTCAGACCTTGGCGAAGATGCTCAATGTGCCTTTCGCAATGGCTGATGCGACGGCCCTCACCGAGGCTGGCTACGTGGGTGAGGACGTCGAGAACATCCTCCTGAAGCTCATTCAGGCGGCAGACTTCGACATCAAGAAGGCCGAGACCGGGATCATCTACATAGACGAGATCGACAAGGTCGCGCGCAAATCTGAAAACCCATCGATAACCCGCGATGTTTCCGGTGAGGGAGTGCAGCAGGCGCTGTTGAAGATCCTTGAGGGAACCGTAGCCTCGGTTCCGCCCCAGGGCGGGCGTAAGCATCCGCATCAGGATTTCCTCCAGATCGACACCACCAAGGTGTTGTTCATCGTCGGCGGGGCCTTCGCCGGTCTCGACGAAATCATCAATTCCCGTATTGGGAAGCGGCCCCTCGGTTTCAGCGTCGACACCTCGGCCCGGAAGGAAGTGACCGATCCCTTCTCCGAGGTTCGTCCCGAGGACCTGCACAAGTTCGGTTTGATCCCGGAGTTCATCGGGCGTCTTCCCATGATCTCGACGGTATCGCCGCTGGACCGCGAGGCCTTGAACCGGATTCTCGTCGAGCCCCGCAACGCCCTGACCAAACAGTTCTCGCGCCTTTTCGAGCTCGACGGGGTGCAGCTGGACTTTACCGATGAGGCCATCGACGCCATCGCGGAGCTCGCCCTGGAGCGTGGCACCGGGGCCCGTGGTCTGCGGGCGATCCTCGAGGAGTTGCTGCTCGACGTGATGTTCGAGGTGCCCTCCGCGGAGGACGTGGCGCAGGTCGTCGTGACCCGCGAGGCCGTTCTTGGAAAAGCGCAACCTGAGCTGGTGGCCTCCTCCCGTGTGGCTAGGCGCCGGGACTTGTCGGCCTGACGTCTCCCGGCTTTTCTTCGGGTAGGTTTGGCGCCATGATTCCTGGCTACTTGCGCTACCCACACGTCAATGAGGACCAGGTGGTCTTTGTCGCCGACGACGATCTGTGGTTGACGACGATCTCGGGAGGTCGGGCACACCGCCTGACCTCCGAACACGTTCCAGTGCGAAGCCCCCGTTTCTCACCCTCGGGCAGACGAGTGGGGTTCGTGGCCGGCGAGCCGGGCAACCAGGATCTTCACGTTCTCGATCTGGAGGGCGGCAGGCGCCGCCTCACATGGTTGAGCGCTTCTCGTGTGCAGGTGTGCGGCTGGCTGGACGAGGGCCATGTGCTGGTGGCTTCCATGCACAACGAGGCTCTGCGGGCACTTTCTTGGTTGTACTCGGTTTCCTTGGATGGTGAACTGGAGCGACTGCCGTGGGGACCCGCCTCGGCCGCGGATCGGAACCCGGCCGGCCGGGTCGTACTGACATCCCCGAATTTCCGCGGCCCGGAGCAGTGGAAGCGTTACCGGGGCGGCATGGTCAACCGGGCCTGGGTGTCCGACGCGCAGCAGGAAAACTGGACACGTCTGCTTCCCGGGGAGACCGCGAGTCTGGCCGGTCCCTGCTGGGTGGGGGAGCGCATCGTCTTCACATCGGACCTTGGAGCGCGGCTCCCGGATAAGCCGGGGGAACAGGCCCAGGTGTGGAGCGTGGAACCGGATGGCAGCGGCCTGCGGGCCCACACCGCGCACACGTTCACAGACGGGTATTGCCGGGACGCCACGACGGACGGCAGGCGGGTCGTCTTCCACGCCCGCGGGAGGCTTCACGTCCTCGACTCCCTGGATGCCGAACCGCGGGAGATCCCGGTCGACCTGGCGCTGGGCGAACCACTTCCCGTCACCGTCGAGGCGCTGGACCGTTTGGAGTCCGTGACGCCAGATCACGGCGGGGATGGTTCCCTCGTGGAGTGGCGGGGACAGGCGTGGTTCCTGACCCACCGTTCCGGTCCGGCCCGCGTCCTGAGTGCCCTGCCCGGCGTGCGAATCCGGGAGGCCATTCCGCTCGGGAACACGAGAAAGGGCATCTGGGCCACCGACGCTGAGGGTGAGGACTGCCTCGAGATCGCCTCCCTCGACGGCCAGGATGATCTCCACCGGATCGGGCACGGCAAGTTGGGCCGAGTGCTCGCCCTCGCGGCGAACCCAGAGGGTTCCGAGGTAGCCGTGGCCTCCCATGACGGCGCGGTGCTCGTGGTGAACGTCGCAGGGAATACGGTCAGGAAGGTGGGCAGGTCGCGGCAGGGAGAGGCGACGGGCCTGGCCTTCAGCCCCGGCGGGCGTTACTTGGTGTGGCGGGAAACGGTCGGGAACGAGGGTGCGCTGGGGCGGCTGGTCGGCCACGACCTCACGGAGGACCGGTCATTCGAACTGACCCGTGGACAGTTCAACGACTTCTCTCCCACCTTCAGCCACGATGGCCGTTACCTGTACTTCTTGTCGAGCCGAACCATCGATCCCGCCTACGACGAGATCAATTTCGATCTCGGTTTCACCAACACCGTGCGTCCCTACGTGATCCCCCTGAGTGCGGAGGATCCTGTCCCTTTCGGACCGTCGGCTGACGGCTGGGCCATTAGTGAGGACGAAGGGCCAGAAGCGGATGCGAAAAAGAGCAAACCGGAGAAGGAGTCCGGGAAACTCGACGTGGACGTGGCTCTGGACGCCGAGGGCGCAGAGGACCGGATGGTTCCACTACCAGTATCGGCCGGCCGCTACGACGCTCTCCGCGCGACGGCCAGCGGTGTCCTGTGGCGGCGTCTCGCTCCGTATGCCGGAGTGCTCGGCTCCGGACAGCTGCCGGGACAGGCAATGAAAGATGGCGTCGAGGCTTATGACATCACCAAACGCAAACTGACCGTTGTCGTTGATGCCTGCGACGACGCAGAGGTCAGTGGGGATGGCAGACACCTGGTGGTCCGCAACGGCGATGACCTGTGGGTGCAGCCAGCTGATGCGCGGACCGATGACGAGGACCGCATCGCCGTGAACCTGAACCGGCTGCGCCGCCAGCTGCTTTCGCGCGACGAGTGGCGGCAGATGTTCAACGAGAATGCCCGGCTGATGCGCGACCACTACTGGCGCGAGGACATGAACGGCATCGACTGGGATGCGGTGTGCGCGGGCTACCGGCCGCTGCTGGAACGGATCACCACCCATGACGACCTGGTCGACGTGCTCGTGGAGACGAACGCGGAACTCAACACCTCCCACGCCTACGTCACCCCCACTGGCGGGTACGGGGAGGCGAAGGTGGCCTGGTTGGGCGCGGATCTGGGGCGCAACGACAAGGGCGAGGTCGTCATCAACCGTATCCTCGACGGTGAATCCTCCGACCCCAAGGCCCGTTCCCCGCTGCGCGCGGCGGGTGTGGCAGCCCGGGCGGGGGACGTGATCGTGGCTGTCGACGGAAAACCCACCGTGGGAGTCCCCGACATCAATGCCCTGTTGCTGGGAGCTGCGGGCACCGCCGTCGAACTGACCTTGGCCCGAGGCGAATCGAGACGAAGGGTGGCGGTGGTTCCCGTGGCCAGCGAGGCCGGGTTGCGTTACCACGAATGGGTGGCCTCCCGGGTCGCACGGGTCAGGGAGCGCTCACGGGGACGGGTCGGCTACGTGCACGTCCCGAACATGATGGCTGAGGGCTGGGCCGAATTTCACCGGCTCATCGAACAGGCCTCCCGCTGTGAGGCGGTGGTGGTGGACGTGCGGTACAACGGCGGTGGACACACGTCGTCGTTGGTGCTGGAACGTTTGACGCGGACCGTCGTCGGTTGGGGCTATGCCCGGCACATGGATTCCCCGGAACCGTATCCGGTACAGGGCATGCGCGGCCCGGTTGTATTCATCACCAATCCCTACGCGGGATCCGACGGCGACATCATCACTGCCGCCGCCCAGAACCTCGGGCTCGGCCCCGTGGTGGGGGAGCGCAGCTGGGGCGGTGTGATCGGGATCGATGGACGGTTCGAGCTGGTTGATGGCACCAGCGTGACCCAGCCCCGCTACGCTTTTGCCTTCCACCGGCATGGTTTCGGGGTGGAGAACCACGGAACCGACCCCGACATCGAGGTTCCCCTGGAGCCATCCGACTGGGAGAATGGCGAGGATCTACAACTCGACGTCGCGGTCGACGAAGCTCTGGCCCGCCTGGAGGAAAAACCCGCGATGACACCCCCGGAGCTGCCCCCGGCAGCCTTCCTCGGATGAACCTGCAACTCGAAGGGGGTCATCGCTGCTTTTACCAGCGATGACCCCCTTTCCAAGTTGTTTTCAGGCGGTGGGGGGCGCTTCCAGCTCCACCTCGACGGTCAGGGGATCCTCGGCGGTCTTCCACACCACCTCGCCCGTGATGTGACCGACGGCACGAAGGTCTTCCTCGATGGTCTTCAGGCGTTTCAAGGTGGCCTGATCGCCCAGGAAGACGGCCTTCCGGACCGGGGTTTTCATGGACACCTTCGCGTTCGATTTGGCCCCACGAACCGTGATCAGCACCGATGCGACGTCGGTCAGCAGCTGCCGGTCGCCGTTAATCACCAGCTCTCCGGTGATGGGCCAGGGGGAACGGTGGATGGAGGAACCATGGGTCCAGGACCAGGTTTCCTCCGTCACGAACGGCAGAAACGGGGCGAACAACCGCAGTTGCACGTCGAGGGCAATGGCCAAGGCTGACTGCGCGGAGGCCTGCGCCTCGGGACCTTGGGAACCGTAGGCGCGTTCCTTGACCAGCTCCAGGTAGTCGTCGCAGAAGGACCAGAAAAAGGACTCCGCGGACTCAAGGGCCTGGGTGTAGTCGAAGGAGTCGAATGCCTTGGTGCAGGCGGTGACCACATCCGATAGTGACGTCAGCAGCGCTTGGTCAACCGGGTTGGTGACGGAGGTGGGATCTCCGGCCTCGGGAGCCAGGCCGAGAACGAACTTACCCGCGTTCAGAATTTTCATGGCCAGTCGACGACCCACCTTCATCTGCGACTGGTCGAACGGCGAATCCATGCCGGGACGGGCCATGGCGGCACGCCACCGGACTGCGTCGGATCCGAAACGCTCCAGGATGTCGGAGGGAACCACCACGTTGCCCCTGGACTTGGACATCTTCTTACGGTCCGGATCGGTGACGAAACCCGAGATGGTGGTGCGCCGCCATGGTAGCGAGTGGTTCTCGAAATTGGCGCGCACGATCCGGGAGAACAACCAGGTGCGGATGATGTCGTGCCCCTGGGGGGCGATGTCCATCGGGAAGGTGAGGTTGAACAGCTCCTCATCGCGCTCCCAGCCGGACGCGATCTGCGGGGTCAGCGAGGAAGTCGCCCACGTGTCCATCACATCGGGGTCGGCGATGAACCCACCCGGAATCCCGCGTTGTGATTCCTCGTATCCGGGTGGGCACGCGGTGACGGGGTCGATGGGCAGACTTGTCTCGTCGGCGACGATCATCTGGTCATAGAGCGGTTCGCCGTCGGCATCGAGTGGATACCAGACCGGGAAGGGCACCCCGAAGAAACGCTGCCGTGAGATCAACCAGTCGCCGTTCAGGCCACCCACCCAGTTGTCGTAGCGGTGGCGCATGTGTTCCGGGGTCCAGGCAAGCTCTGAGCCGCGCTTCAGCAGGTCGTCCTTCAGCTGCTCATCGCGGCCGCCATTGTACAGGTACCACTGGCGGGTGGCGACGATCTCCAGTGGCTTGTCCCCCTTCTCATAGAAGTTGACGGGCCGGGAGATGGGTTTTGGTTCCCCATCGAGATCCCCGGAGGCGCGCAGCAGTTCAACGACGGCGGCCCGGGCTGAGAATACTGTCTTCCCGGCCAGTCCGGCCCAGGGCTCGGCGTTGGTGAGCCACTCGGGGACCTCCCGCTGGAGGCGGCCGTCACGGCCGATGACGGTGCGGGTTGGCAGATCGAGTTCCCGCCACCACTGCACGTCGGTGAGGTCACCGAAGGTGCAGCACATGGCGATGCCGGCGCCCTTGTCGGGTTCGGCGGCGGTGTGCGCCAGGACCGGGATCTCGACCCCGAAGACCGGGGACGTGACGGTTGTCCCAAACAGGTGCTGGTAGCGCTCGTCGTCAGGATGGGCGATCAGGGCGCAGACGCTGGGCAGCAGCTCGGGGCGGGTGGTTTCGATGAACACCGGTCCGTCAATGCCGTGGAAGGCGATGCGGTGGTAGGCGCCCGGATGCTCACGGGATTCCAGTTCCGCCTGCGCCACCGCCGTCTGGAAGGTGACGTCCCACATGGTAGGGGCGAAACTCAGGTAGGCCTCGCCGCGGGCGAGGTTGCGTACGAAGGCCCGCTGAGCCACAGCCTGCGTGGCTGGGGCGATCGTGGTGTAGAGGGTGTCCCAGTCGATCGACAGGCCCAGGTATCGCCATAGGTCCTCGAAGACCTTCTCGTCGATAGCGGTCAGTTTCTCGCACAGCTCGATGAAGTTGCGGCGCGAGATGGGCATCTGGCGTTTCGGATCCGGCTTGGCCGGGGGCATGAAGTCCTCGTCGTAGGGGAGCGACGGGTCACAGCGCACACCATAGTAGTTCTGGACGCGGCGTTCGGTGGGCAGGCCGTTGTCGTCCCAGCCCATCGGGTAGAACACCTCCTTGCCGCGCATCCGCTGGTAGCGGGCGATGGTGTCGGTGTGGGTGTAGCTGAAGACGTGGCCCACGTGCAGTGACCCAGAAACCGTGGGTGGCGGGGTGTCGATGGAGAACACCTGCTCACGGGAAGCGGGGCGCCGGAACGTGTAGGTGCCATCCTCGCGCCACACCTGTCCCCATTTGCTCTCGAGACCCTCGAGAGCGGGCTTGGTGGGCAGGCCGGAGCTGTAAGCAGGGTTCGTCATGATAGGGAATCGTAGTTGTGCGCGGCGGATGAGGTAAAAGTCGCACCCTGTGACGTGTCCGGGCCGCCGGGGTCTCCCGGCGGCCCGGACACATCGGGTCCGTTGATCAGTTGGAACCCGAAGCGGCGGACTGGATGGCGGTCAGCACGGTTTGCGGATCGCTCGAGGAGAGGCTCTCGAGACTGATCTTCTTGCCGTTGACGATATGTGCCGGCGTGCCAGTGATCCCGGCCTCGCCCATGGCTTCGAAGGATTTCTTCGCGAAGTCGGCGTAGGCCTTGGTGTCGTAGAGCTTCTGGAAGGTTGCCAGGTCGTCTCCCGTGATTCCGGCCTTGGCCGCGAAATCGACCCGAAGCTGCTGGTCGGTGTAGCCGTCCCCCTCGTGGTCGGGCTGGTTGTCGTAGACCACCTTGTGGTACTCGCGGTACTTGCCGACCGCGTCGGCGGCGGCTGCCGCCAGCGCGGCGCGTTCGGAAGAGTTCTTGTTCACGGTCTTGTTGGCGTCGTTGAGGAAGTACGCAGTCCGGATCTCGAGGGTGATCTTGCCCTCGTCGATGAGCTGCTGGAAAGCGTTGCCGTACTGGGCCTCGTACGCCTTGCAGGCGGGGCACTGGTAGTCCTCGTAGACCACCACGTTCGGTACGTCGCCCGCGGGCTGGGTGTTCTTGCTCTTGATGGCGATGCCGTGTCCCTCGGTGGCGTTCGGGGGGGTGAGCTGCTCGGCGGCCGGGGCCTTGCTGCCGATCGCGTTTGCGACGATGACGATTATGAATGCCACCACCACGAGGGCCAGCACGCCAAGACCGACGCCGAGCATCCTGGCATTGCGTTTGCGGCGTGCTTCCAGTTCTTGCTGTTTCCTGAGAGCGGCGCGTTTGCTCAGGTTCGAATTGTTGGCCATGGGTTAAGAATTCACTCCTCGGTTTCCGCCGTTTCGGCGATGTCGTCGCGGCTCTCCTCGCTGAAACGAATGGGTGAGCCGAAAAGTGCCTGATCCAAGCTGAAAAGGGAACGCGGCCGCACCACCAACCAGCCGCACAGCGCGGTCATCGACAGGTTCTCGGCCAGTTTCTGGGGGTACTGGGTGTTCCCGGGCGTCACTTCACCGCCATGTCCGAAGCAGCCGCAGTCGATGCTGATTCCTTGGCTCCAGACCCAGACGATGCCGCCCACGAAGGCGATCAGCAGCAACGCCGTGACCAGCGCCGCCCAGCGTGTGAGCAGCCCCACTATGAGCAGGACCCCGATGGCGATCTCGACCACCGGAAGGACGTACGCCAGCATCCGAGACAGATCCCAGCTGACCAGCTGATAAGCGCGAATATCGAAGGCGAAGCCATCCATGTCCCCGATTTTCATGATTCCCGCATAGAGGAAGACGGCACCGGGTATCAGACGCGCCACCAATCCCACCCAGTCTGGCCAGTGGCGCACAGAAGGCTCGGGGTATCTGCTCATCACACAGAACATAGTAACCGCGTCACTAGGATATCCCCATCATGGAACACGTCGCCCTCGTAGCCGAACTCACATCCCGCTGGCCCGAACACCGCGTCGGCCCGGCCTTGAGTCGTATCTCCACCCTGATGGATCTGATGGGAAATCCCGAACGGGCCACCCCCGTGATCCAGGTGGCGGGAACCAACGGCAAGGGATCGACCTGCATCATGACCGACGCGTTGCTGCGCGCCGCAGGGCTGCGCACCGGAAGGTTTTCCAGCCCCCACCTCAGTGACGCCCGAGAGAGGATCTCCATTGACGGGGAACCGATCTCCGAGGAGAGGTTCGCCGAGGTCTGGGGCGAGATAGAACCTTTCGTCCGGATGGTGGACGAACGGAAACTGGATGGGATCGCCATGACCTTCTTCGAGGTCATCACTGGCATGGCTTACGCGGCCTTCGCCGACGCCCCCGTGGACGTCGCCGTGGTCGAGGTCGGGCTCGGCGGCAGCTGGGACGCCACATCCGTCGCCACCCCGCAGGTCTCGGTCGTGGCCCCCATCGGCCTCGACCACACCCACATCCTCGGGGAGTCGCTGGAAAAGGTGGCATCCGAGAAGGCGGGCATCATCAAACCGGGCGCGACGGCGGTGCTGGCCGGGCAGGAACCCGCAGCGGCCCGGGTGCTGCTGGCCCGTGCAGTCGAGGTCGGCGCCGTGGTCAAAGCGGAGGGCCCGGACTTCGGGCTGCTGGAACGCCGTCCCGCGGTGGGCGGGCAGGTGATCCGGATCCAGTCCGGGGGCGGGCCGGTGGGAGACCTCTTCCTTCCCCTGCACGGAGCCCACATGGCCCGCAACGCCGCGCTCGCCGTGGCGTCCGTCGAGGCTTTTCTGGGCGGTCAACCCCTCGAACCCGGGGTCATCGAAGAGGGGTTCGCCTCGGTGGTAGCCCCGGCCAGACTCGAACTGGTGCGCACCTCACCGGCGATCGTCGTCGACACCGCCCACAACCCGCAGGCTGCGCTGGCCACCATCGAGGCGTGCCGGGAGGCGTTCGCCTTCCAACCGCTGATCGGTGTGGTCGGAATGATGGCCGACAAGGACACCGCCGGGGTGCTGGAGATCTTCGCCTCTGCCATGGACCAAGTGGTGGTGACCCGCGCCCGGGGCACCTCACGTTCCCTGCCCGTCGACGAACTGGCACGCACGGCGGAGGAAATCTGGCCCGCCGGGAAGGTGCAGAAGGCCCCGGACGTGGCGGACGCGCTGGAGCTGGCGACGCTGCTGGCCGATGCTGCAGGGCCTGTCGCCGGGGTGCTGGTGGCGGGATCGCTGATCGTCGCGGGGGAGGCCCGGGACCTGCTCACCCGGGAGCAAGAAACCGATTCGTGACCCGCGCGCGGCAGGGTTCGGGGAAGGGGTTTCGCCGCTACTGGCGCAGCGCTTCAAAACGGGTACGGGCCTCGCGTTCCCAGGCCTCGGCGATCAGCTTGTGCCCTAGGTCGGTGGGGTGGACACCGTCCTCGGCCATTTCCTCGTTCTCGTACTCCGATGAGTACTCGCGGATCATCAAACCCAGATCGACGACGGCGCAACCGTACTCCGCTGCCAGGCGGTGCACCAGGTCCTGTCGCGGCTGCAGGTCTGAGAGCCAACCCTCTTGGTCGGGGGTGACGGGCGCCACGAACGGCACCATCAGTACGGCGGGTGTCTCGTCGAGACTTTCGATCAGGTGACGGTAGGCAGCCTCGAAATCCCCGAGCGGCGAGGCAGCCCCCCCGGTGACTGCCTGCCAGGTGTCGTTGATGCCTATGAAAATGCTCACCAAGTCGGGGTTCTCAGCCAGCACGTCGCCCTCGAAGCGTGCTTCCAGATCCGCCATACGGTCACCGCTGACACCCGCGTTGACCACCCGAGCGAAGGTGAGGGGTCCCTTCGCCAGTTTGGCCACGTAACCGTTTCCCAAGGAGCCGCTCACCCGATCCCTCCCAGTGTCCGTGATGGAATCTCCGGCGAACACGACGGTGGGGGGTTTCGCGGTCATTTCAGCTCCTTCGGAAACGGTGTCGCGACAGCGATTCCACTATGCCATCGTGGCCCCGGAACCACCACAAGCAGCCCTGCTGACGGGCCGTGGCGTGTCTCCTGGTGGCGGTCCGGCGGTGTGGCGGCGGGAGTCTTGTGGGATCACTGTTTCCATTCCTTGGCGAAGACGGTCGAGGAGGCGTCGTGGAAGGCCCGGAAATCGGCCAGCAGAGGATGCTCCGGGTAGCTGCCGTGGGCGGGGTAGGGAATGTAAGCGTATTCGCGATCGCCATGGCCGTAGTTCGCCCAGGTCATCATCCACGCGATGCGGCTGGCGTTTTCGTCGGCCTGCAGCGCTCCCAGAACCGAGGTGAACCAGTGTGGTTCTGGCTGGACGCCCTCATACGGTCCGAACTCGGTCCAAGCGGGAACCTTCCCGTGGGCATCAGCCAGCTTGACCACCATCGCCAAATCAGCGGTGACGGATTTGAGCCATTCCTGACCGTTCCCGGTTTCGTCGTAGGAATCGTACCCGAAGATGTCCACGTAGTCGTCACCCGGGTATCCGTTCAGGTAGGTTCCCGGGTCAGCGTTCAGCGGGGAGTTGGGGGAGTAGGCGTAAAGCAGATTGTGCAGGCCTCGTGTATCACGCAGATATTCGACGGTGAACCGGAACAGTTCCACGTACTGCTGATTGGTGGCGTGCCCCTCACCCCACCAGAACCAGCTACCGTTTCGTTCGTGCCAAGGACGCAGGATCACCGGGATCGGGGTGCCGTCCGGACGTTTGGCTCCGGCGATGGCGTCGGCAACCCGGTCCAGGCGGGCGGTCAGATCTGAATGTCTGGCGCCACCCGGTAGGATCGCGGCAACCGCATCCCCCGATGTGTCGTAGAAATCTCTGCCGGTGAGGGGATTCGGCAGGTGCATGGTCAGCGTGTTGACCCCTCCCAGTTCATCGGCCTGTTTGAACATGCGGATGAGGGCATTGAGGTTCGTCTCCCGGGTGGCGTCGGGATCGCCGGGGGCTTCGTCGCCGTCGAGGACAAGGCTGTCCCAACCAAAAACTGCGGGATGGTCGCCGACTGCCGTGAGGGTGTCGGAGGCTTTGCCGTCGCCGGTATTGAAGGTGAAACCCATGGACAGGTCATGCTGGTGCCCGAAGAGAATCCCCTTTCCCTGTTGGGCGTGAAGCCTCTGCAGGAGATTCCGAGTCTCGGGAGTTGCGTTGGGATCCGCTAGAGAGCCGGAGGGGTTGCTGGGGCTTGGCTTGGGATCCGTTGGGGAGCTGGAGGGGTTGCTGGGGCTTGGTTCGGGATCCGTTGGGGAGCTGGAAGGGACGCTGATGCTGGGGCTTGGCTTGGGGGTGCCGAAGCAACTCGTCGCTGCAAGGCAGACGAACAAGAGTGGCGCCAGCAGACGGGGTGGGGTTTTCATGACCGGTCATTGTAGGTAGGGGTGGGGTCAGGGGCTCATGGGGTGGACAAGTTGTGGAACAATGATCACCAGGTCAAGCACCGCCGGTGCCGCCGAGAGGCAGCCCGGGGCTGAATACCGCGACGATGAACTCGACCGCGGAGGCCCCGATGCTTTCCGGTTGACCTTGAGTCTTGAGAGGCGTGGCGAGCCACGCCGGAGCTGGCGCCAATGCGCCCGAAGGAGTCGTACATGACCGAAGCCAATCAAGAATCCGCTGCCTCCGAGCTGCCCGCGCGTCCCCGCGTCCACCAGCTCGCCAAGCACCTTGGGATCACCAGCAAAGAACTGCTGGCTGAACTCGCGCAGCTCGGGCACGAGCTGCGCAGCGCCTCCTCCGTGGTGGTGGACGATGCGGTGACCGCCGTGCTCGAGGCTCGTGCACCGCAACTGGGGGAGGAAATTCTGGAGGAGGATGCCTCCGGGACGGAAACCCCCTCCGAATCCGAAACCCAGTCCAAGACAATCGCGGAGCCGCAGCCGGAACCCGCCCCGAGGCAGCGGCGCCGCCGCGCCGCATCCCGTCCTGCCGGTCCGCCCGCCGATGTGGTCATTCCCACGGAGACGCCCGTGACCGCCGCCGCCACCCCGGAGCCCGCCGAGGCCACCGAACCGGAACCGATCCGGGAACCGGCTCCCAGGCAGCGGCGCCGCCGCGCCACCCGGGCCGCGGGCGGACCGGATAGCTCACAGACCACCCCGGCCGAGACCTCTGACGTTGAGACCCGAACCGAACCGGAACCCGCAGGGGAGGCGTCAGCGCCCGAACTCGCGCCCAGGCAGCGGCGGCGCCGCGTCACTCGGGCTGCAGGGACAGCCAGGACGGAGAAAACCGAACCGGTCGAGCAGGTTGACACCGACGGGCAGGATGGACAGGAGGCCGCGGAGGACGACATCGCGGCTGCGCTGCGCATCGCGGAGGAAGCCGCCAAGGCCCGTCGCGCCACGATGAAGGACCCGTTCGCCATCACCGCCGAAGGTCGCACCGAGTCCTTGGCGAAACTGGCCAACGCCATTGCCGAGGACTCCGCGGATGCTGCCGAAGCCGAGTCCGGCCCCGAAGAGGGCCTGGAGGAGACGGCAGAGGCGAGCCCGGAGGCCGAGGAAGAACGCCCCGGCAGGCGACGTCGCCGCCGCGGTGGCAGGCGTCGCCGTCGCGGCTCCAATGCCGAGGAGACGACCGGCGAGGACACCGGCGACGAATCATCGGATGGGGAATCCGGCGGCGACTCGGCCGAGAAGAACGAAACCTCCGGGCAGGAGGAGAACGCCGAGGGTGACGGCGAATCCGACGAAGAGACCGGTCCCCGCCGTCGTCGCCGTCGCCGCCGTCGTTCCAGCGGTTCCGAATCGAAGGGCGGCGCCGGGGACGAGGTGACCGGGATCGAGGGCTCCACCCGCATGGAGGCCAAACGGCAGCGCCGCAAGGAGAACCGTGCCGCAGGTCGTCGACGCGCCCCGATCCTCTCCGAGGCCGAGTTCCTGGCGCGCCGCGAATCCGTGGACCGGAAACTCGTGATCCGGCAGCGGGAGGACTACACCCAGCTCGCCGTGGTCGAGGACGGGATCCTCGTCGAGCACTACGTGGATCGCGCATCCGCCACGTCCCTGATCGGCAACGTCTACCTGGGGCGCGTGCAGAACGTGCTGCCCAGCATGGAGGCGGCGTTCATCGACATCGGGCGGGGTCGCAACGCCGTGCTCTACGCGGGCGAGGTGGACTGGGACTCCTACGGGGTCACCGCCGAGGACCGCAAGGTGGAGAAGGTGTTCAAGTCCGGGCAAACGGTGCTCGTGCAGGTCACCAAGGATCCCATCGGGGCCAAGGGCGCGCGCCTCACCGGGCACATTTCCCTGCCCGGCCGCTACATCGTGTACTCACCGGGCGGGCACCTATCCGGGATCTCCCGCAAACTTCCGGACGTGGAACGCACCCGGTTGAGGCGGATCCTCGGCGAACTGATCGGCGACAACGAATCCGTGATCGTGCGCACCGCGGCCGAGGGGGTGGCCGCCGAGGAGCTGGTGCGCGACGTCAACCGGCTCAAGGCCCAGTGGGAGGTCATCGAGAAGAAGGTGAAGGCGGGCAAGGCCCCCGAGGCCCTCTACTCCGAGCCCGACCTGACATTGCGCATCGTCCGCGACCTGTTCACCGAGGATTTCGCGAAGCTGACCGTCCAGGGCGACGACGCCCACGAGGCGATCTCGGCCTACGTCGGGCACGTCGCCCCCCACCTGGCGGATCGCATCGAACGATTCGAACCGGGCGAGGACGGCCGCGACCTGTTCGCGCAGTACCGCATCGACGAGCAGATCGCCAAGGCCCTTGACCGCAAGGTCTTCCTGCCCTCCGGAGGGTCGCTGGTGATCGACCGCACCGAGGCCATGACCGTCATCGATGTCAACACGGGCCGTTTCACGGGCTCCGGCGGCAACCTCGAGGCCACCGTCACCAGCAACAACCTGGAGGCGGCCGAGGAGATCGTCCGGCAGCTGAGGCTGCGCGACCTCGGCGGCATCGTCGTCATCGACTTCATCGACATGGTGTTGCCCAGCAACCGCGAACTGCTGCTGCGGCGCCTCGTCGAGTGCCTGGGCCGCGACCGAACCAGGCATCAGGTGGCGGAGGTCACCAGTCTGGGCCTGGTGCAGCTGACCCGCAAGCGCATCGGTACCGGGCTGGCGGAGGCTTTCACGGAGGAGTGCGATCACTGCCACGGCTCCGGTTATCTGCGTTTCGACAACCCCGTCGACTCGCAGGTCCCGGCCGATGGCGGCGAACGCAGGTCCGGGCGTCGCCGCCGGAAGAACGGATAACAGCTCTGCCCCTCCCGGAGTTGGTTGAACCGGCCTGCTCGCGCAGCCAATTGGTCGTGTCAAAACCATCTCTCGCGTGTCGGGGAACCTGTTGTCGGTTCCGCTTCATCCGCGAACCCTTCAGGGGGAATCACAGTTAGTTGGTTTGACCCGGTGGAGTGGTGACCGTAAAGTTGTCCCTCGGTTGTCAGGCCGCGCCCTTCTGCGTGGCCGGACGACGTCTCCTGCCGGGCCCACACGGGCGTCGCGGGAGAATCCCAAGGCATTAGAAGAAGAAGGTAGGTCAGGCGTGTACGCGATCGTGCGCAGTGGCGGACGCCAGCACAAGGTGGCTGTTGGCGACATCCTCGACATCGACCTGGTGTCCGAAGGGGTCGGCGAAACCATCAACCTGCAGCCGCTGCTGCTGGTCGATGGCGGCACCGTGACCTCCGACGCCAAGGCCCTCGGCAAGGTCTCCGTGACCGCTGAGGTGTTGGCGGAGACCAGGGGCCCCAAGATCCGGATCCTGAAGTACAAGAACAAGACCGGCTACAAGAAGCGCCAGGGGCACCGCCAGCGGTACACCCAGGTCAAGATCACCGACATCAAGAACTGAGGCAGGAGCAGAGATGGCACACAAGAAGGGCGCGTCCTCGACGCGCAACGGTCGTGATTCCAACGCCCAGCGCCTCGGTGTGAAGCGTTTCAGCGGTCAGGTCGTTGGTGCGGGCGAGATCATTGTCCGCCAGCACGGCACCCACTTCCACCCCGGCGACAACGTGGGTCGTGGTGGCGACGACACCCTCTTCGCGCTGGCCGCCGGCAAGGTGAACTTCGGTGTCAAGCGCGGCCGCCGCGTCGTCAACGTGGCTCCGGTCGAGGCCTGAGCCGACAGCGGACATTCAGGCGACGGGCCCTCCTCCTCGTGGTGAGGCGGGCCCGTCGCTCTTCGGTTTCCGAAGCGCTTTGAGATACTTCTAGCCGTGGCAATTCCCTCATTCGTGGATCGCGTGAAACTGACCGTGCAGGCAGGCAATGGCGGTCACGGCTGCGCCTCGGTGCACCGCGAGAAGTTCAAGCCCCTGGGCGGCCCCGACGGTGGCAACGGTGGTGACGGTGGATCCGTGATCCTCCGGGTGGCCGACAACCTCAATTCGTTGGTGGAGTACCACCGCCAGTCGGTGCGTCGGGCCACGAACGGGCAGCCCGGCCGTGGTGACCACCAGCATGGTGCCAAGGGTGAGGACGTGGTCCTTGCGGTACCTGCCGGGACGGTTGTCTCCGATGCGACCACAGGCGAGCATTTGGCCGATCTCACCGGATCCGGTGAGGAATACGTCGCGGCTGTCGGCGGCAAGGGTGGGCTCGGCAACGAGGCGCTCGCGACCGCCGCCCGCAAGGCGCCCGGTTTCGCGCTTCTCGGTGAGGAGGGCGAGTCCCGGCTGATCCAACTCGAGCTGAAGGTGCTGGCCGACATCGGTCTGGTCGGGTTCCCGTCGGCAGGGAAGTCGTCGCTGATCGCCGCGATCTCCAGGGCCCGGCCGAAGATCGCCGACTACCCCTTCACCACCTTGGTGCCGAACCTGGGTGTCGTGGTGGCGGGAGATCTCACCTATACCGTCGCCGACGTTCCGGGTCTCATTGAGGGGGCGTCTCTCGGGAAGGGCCTGGGATTCGATTTCCTGCGGCACATCGAACGTTGCCAGGCCATCGTGCACGTCATCGACTTGGGCACTTGGGAACCGGGCCGCGAACCCGTCGCCGACCTGGACGTGATAGAGGGCGAGTTGGCGGCCCACGGTGGTCTGGAGGATCGCGAACGCCTGGTGGTGCTGAACAAACTGGACCTGCCCGACGCTCCCGACCTTGCGGAACTCGCCCGGCCCGAACTGGAGAAACGCGGCTACCGGGTCTTCGAGGTGAGCACCAAGACCGGCGAGGGGTTGAACGCGTTGAAGTTCGCCATGGCCCGGATCGTCGAGACCCACCGCGCCGCCAAGGCGACGGAGGAGCCGCCACGAAAGGTCCTGCGGCCCAAACCGATGGGACGTATCGCCGCCGACGACTCCTTCACGATCGTGAAGAAGGGCGACGGGGAAGGCGGTTTCCTGTGGCGGGTGCGCGGGGCGAAACCGGAACGCTGGATCCGCCAGACCGACTTCAACAACGCCGAGGCGGTCGGTTACCTGGCGGACCGGTTGAACCGGCTCGGGGTGGAGGAGAAACTTCTGGAACTCGGGGCCCGGGAGGGTGACGCGGTGGCCATCGGAGGCGACGACGCGGTGGTGTTCGACTTTGCCCCGCAAATCGAGACCGGGGCCGAGATCCTCTCCCGGCGGGGTGAGGATCCCCGACTGGAGAGCGAACGGCCCGCCGTCACCCGGCGGCGCCGGATCGATGCCGAGTATCACGCCCGGAAGGCCGGCGAGGTCGTCGATGAGGACTGAGATCACCGGGGCGAAACGCCTGGTGGTGAAGATCGGGTCGTCGTCGCTGACCGATCGGGAGGGACACCTGGATCCGGCGCGCATCGAGACGCTCGCCGCAGAACTGGCCTCCCTACAGGCGCGCGACAAGCGGTTGGTGCTGGTGACCTCCGGGGCCATCGCGGCGGCGCTGGGACCTTTGGGGCTCCCGGCGCGGCCCAGGGATCTCGAGACCCAGCAGGCGGCGGCCGCGGTCGGCCAGGGCATCCTGATCCGGCGTTACGCGGAGGCTTTCGCGGCCCACCACCAGATGGTGGCGCAGGTGCTGCTGACCGCCGGTGACCTGCAGGACGGGCGCAGCTACCGGAACGCCCTGAACACGATTTCGCGGTTGTTCAGGCTGGGGGCGATCCCCGTGATCAACGAGAACGACACCGTCGCGACCGGGGAGATCCGGTTCGGCGACAACGACCGCCTGGCGGCGTTGACCGCCCACCTGGTGCGGGCCGATGCGCTGGTGATCCTGAGCGACGTGGACGGCCTCTACACCGCACACCCGGCTGAACCCGGGGCCCGGTTGATACCCCGGGTCCGTGACTTCACGGAGCTGGTGGCCGACACCTCCCGGGTGGGTTCCCGTGTCGGGACCGGCGGGATGCGCACCAAGGTGGAGGCCGCCCGGATCGCGACCTCGGGTGGGGTTTCTGTGGTGCTGGCCCACGCCGACCAGCTCCTGGCGGCCCTGGAGGGGGAGGACGTGGGCACCCTGTTCGAGGCCGCCGGGCGGAGACGACCTCGCAGGCTGCTGTGGCTGGCCCACGCCGCCGAGGTGAGTGGGGAGCTGCGGATCGACGCCGGCGCCGCCCGGGCCGTCGGGAAGGGGCACGCATCGCTGCTGGCGGTGGGGATCGACGACGTTACGGGTGATTTCGAGGCGGGCGATCCCGTCGACATCACCGGGCCTGGCGGAACACTGCTGGCACGTGGATTGGTGGATTGCTCCGCGACGGAACTGCGGCGGCGGATGGGCGTCGGAGGCCTGGCCGTGCACCGCGATCTGATGATCGGAATCCACTGATCCTCTGATTCACCAGTCGAGTGGTTTGCTGGCCTTAATACCGGTTTGCTGGGCTTGTTGATGTTTGCTGGCCTCACAGCGCAGGCAAACATGAATAGGCCCAGCGAAACGGAAACAAGGCCAGCAAACCGATGGGTGGAACAGGGCACGGATGCCGTATGCGCCTCCTATACTCCCGTCATGGAGTTCCGATCCCAAGCCCTGGCGGCCCGTGAGGCGAGCCGGCAACTGGCCACCCTGACCCGGGATGAGAAGGACCGTGCCCTGCACGCGATGGCTGACGCCGTGGCGGCCGTCGAGAAGAAGCTGCTGGCGGCCAACGCCGTCGACGTCGATGCGGCGCGGCGATCAGGGACACCCGAGGCCGTGATCGACCGGCTGCGTCTGGACGGCGACCGGGTGCGGGGAATGGTCGACGGGCTGCGCGACGTGGCGGCGCTGCCCGACCCGGTGGGTGACCTGGTGCGGGGCTGGCGACTCGGCAATGGCGTCGAGGTGCGGCAGGTGCGGGTGCCCTTCGGGGTGGTGGGGATCATCTACGAGAACCGCCCGAACGTCACGGCGGACGCGGCCGGGTTGTGCCTCAAGTCAGGCAACGCGGCCCTGCTGCGCGGCTCCAGTTCGGCCATCGAGTCGAACCGGGTCTGCGTCGAGGCCCTGCGTGAAGGGCTGAGGAACGCCGGGGTGAGTGCCGACGCCGTCGCCTTGGTGGAGGGAGGACGCGAGGTCACGGGAGAGATGATGGCCGCCCGGGGTCTGGTGGATGTGCTGATCCCGCGAGGCGGGGCCGGGTTGATCAACGCCGTGGTCGAGGGGGCGAAGGTGCCGGTGATCGAGACCGGCACCGGGAACTGTCACCTCTACGTGGATGCCTCCGCCGACATCGGCAAGGCCGTCGCAGTGCTGCTGAACGCGAAAACCCAGCGACCCAGCGTCTGCAATGCCGTCGAGACGCTGCTGGTGCACCGCGACATCGCCAGCGCCTTCCTTCCCGTCGCTCTCGATGCGCTTCGCGACGCGGGCGTGACGGTCCACGGAACCCCCGAGGTGGTGGCGTTCGCCGACGACGTGGTCCCTGCCGGTGAGGACGAGTTCGATGCGGAATACCTGTCGCTGGACCTGGCGGTCAGGATCGTCGCGGACATCGACGAGGCCATCACCCACATCCACCGCCACACCACCGGTCATTCCGAGACCGTCATCACCGAGTCCCGGGCCGCGGCCGACCGGTTCGTCACCGAGATCGACGCCGCGGCGGTGCTCGTGAACGCCTCCAGCAGGTTCGTCGACGGGGGTCAGTTCGGTTTCGGCGCCGAGATCGGAATCTCCACTCAGAAATTGCATGCGCGGGGCCCGATGGGCCTAGCGGAACTGACCTCGACGAAATACATAGTGAATGGCGACGGCCAGGTGAGGGTCTGAGCCCGCAGGATTTGGCGGCCCGGGAAAATGAGTGGTCACCGCCCGCGCTGGTTGAGCGGATAACATTTCCCGCATGGTTTTGCTGGAAACACCGACCGAGGCCGACGTCTCCGTGCTGACCCTCGTGATCATGGGGGTAATCCTGGTGCTCGGTGCGCTGGGATGGTGGCTCGGGGTCAGTGGCGGAAAGGGAACGGGGGAACGATGAGCACCACGGAATTGGCGGTGGCCCGGCAGGGACGGGAACGGCATTACCGGCTCGGGGTGATGGGTGGCACCTTCGACCCGATCCATCACGGGCACCTCGTTGCCGCCAGTGAGGTGGCCGCGAAGTTCTCCCTCGACGAGGTGGTTTTCGTGCCCACGGGTGTGCCGTGGCAGAAAACCCACCGGAACGTGACCCAGGCGGAGGACCGGTACCTGATGACCGTGATCGCCACCGCGTCGAACCCCCGGTTCTCCGTGAGCCGCGTGGACATCGACCGGCCCGGTAACACCTACACCGTCGACACCCTGAGGGATCTTCGCGCGGAGCGCGGCGACGACGTGGATCTGTTCTTCATCACCGGGGCGGACGCGGTGCGGCAGATTCTCACCTGGCGCGGTGCGGAGCAGCTGTTCGATCTGGCGCACTTCGTCGGGGTGACTCGTCCGGGGGTTCCCATGACGGAGGACGACCTGTCACATCTGCCATCGGATAAGGTGACGCTGCTGGAGGTCCCGGCCTTGGCTATTTCCTCCACCGACTGCCGTACACGTGTGCAGCGTGCCGAGCCGATCTGGTACCTGGTGCCGGACGGCATCGTGCAGTACATCGTGAAACGTGGTCTCTACCCACATCCTGAGACAGGAGTTCCAGTTGACAACATCTGAGTCCGTGATCACACACGTGACCATTGCCGCGGAGGCGGCGGCCGGGAAACTCGGCACCAACATCGTCGCCTTCGACGTCAGCCAGCAGCTGACCATCACCGACGTGTTCCTGATCATCAGTGCCAGGAACGAACGCCAGGTCGGGGCGGTTGTCGACGCCGTGGAGGAGCAGCTCATCAAACAGGCCCAGCTGAAACCGGTGCGCCGCGAGGGTGACCGGGAGAACCGCTGGGTGCTGCTGGACTACATCGATTTCGTGGTGCACGTGCAGCGCACCGAGGAACGCAGCCTCTACAACCTGGAACGGTTGTGGAAGGACTGCCCACAGATCCCACTCAACGTGCACGAGGTGCCGGTGCCACGGGACGACGAAGAGCAGTGACGCACACAAAACTTGTGTTCCTGCGGCACGGTCGCACGGAATGGAACGAGCTCGGAAAACTGCAGGGACAGGCGGACGTCAAACTCGACGAGGTGGGGGAGAAGCAGGCCGGGGAGGCGGCCCGGTTCTTCGCGGACTGGGATTTCGAGGCCTGCTACACATCTGACCTGAAACGGGCACTCCGCACCGCCCACATGGTCGCGGAACCTCACGGACTCGGCGTGGTGCCGGATGCCCGGCTGCGGGAGATCAACGTCGGCAGCTGGAGCGGCATGACCACCGCTGAGGTGATCCGCGTGTTCCCCGGCTTCATGGATTTCTACACCCAAGGGATCGATTTCCAACGCTCGGCGACGGGCGAAACCCTGGCCGAGATGACCGCCCGGGCCCTGGAGTCGGTGCGGGAGATCGCGGAAAGACACGAGGGACAGCAGGTGCTGATCGTCACCCATGGCCTGCTGCTGTCCAAGGTGGTCAGCGCCTTCATGGGCATCGACGACGTCCTCAGCATCCCGGGCAACATCACCTACTCGCTGGTGATCGGGGGAGAAAACCCCAGACTCGCCACCTACAACACCCCGGCGAGACAGCTTCCCTGACCCGCGGCTTGCGCACTACCCGCGGCTCCGGTAAGTTCAGGGAGTCGCGAGACACGGGGCTATGGCGCAGTTGGTAGCGCGCTTCCATGGCATGGAAGAGGTCAGGGGTTCGAATCCCCTTAGCTCCACAAATTATTTAAGAATCAGGGAAGTTTGCTCATAGTAATTTTCAATCTCGCTCTTCCTTGGTTTACATGTATTCTATGGAGAGCCTGTTGTTCCCCAGCTGGCAACTCCTGAACAGACTTCTCGGTTGCTGGCTTAAATGTTTACGATATAGTCGAGTCTGTGAATAATTGGACCGGCATGGTTGTTGCTATCAGCTCTCTCGGGGCGGCTATCTTTACGGGGGTCATGATGGTCATGGCCTGTAAGGCATGGAAGACCGCAAAGGAAACTCTCGAAGCGCAGCGAGAGGCGTACGAGCAATCTCGTAAAGACAGTATTGCACAGACGCGCCCCTATGTCAGCGCAACGATTGTTCCCGGGTTGCAGGGGATGGGTATTTATGATCTGCTAATCAAAAATTCTGGGAAATCAGCTGCGCGAAACCTTACGCTAAGTTTTTCAAACTGGCCAACCAAATCGGATGCCATAACGGAATCACTTCGCGAGCTGATGCAAACAAAACGGATATTGACTCCCGGTGAGCGTCTGCGAGTCATGTGGCGCATGGATTTAAGGAATACCGATTCAGTCATCAAAGGATCCGATGACAACGTGGTTGGTATGCCGGATGTAGGAACGATTACGGTGGCATATAAGGGGATGGAAGATGTTTCTGAATATCAAGAAATCTATGACGTGCTGATCAAGAAATCGGGTCTCTGGTCATGGCCAAAAGTTGGCCCCAGTGACCTGAATTTTAAGTGCAATGATGTGAAGAATCTTCATCGAATTGGCGAAGAGATAGCGCGCCGTATCGCCGAATTAAACAGATAATTTTCTATACGGTTCCTGTGTTTCGAAGCTTATTTGCAGACTGCTTTAAACGTGCCGTTGGTTGGGGTTTTCTGGGTGATGTGCCACCCGTGAATTGGCCTCATCGGGTTTATTCACGAACTGCCTGCTGACTGGCGAACTCCCTAGTCAGGTCTTATTTGAAGATGGCTGTGAGTAAGCCTCGTGGTCTGAGTGGAGTTGAAGGTGGCTGTGAGTGAGGTTTCCTTTTTTGATTCTCTAGGCTGGAGGAACAGTGATACCACTATATCGGTCTTGATTGAGGGTATCCCAGGCTCCATAAGCAGCAGAGCTCACCAAGAATGGTATGCCGCATCGACCCGCCCAGCTGCCACCCGCTACTATTCGGGGGTGTGCGCTGGTCATCTCGATGATGGATTTCCCGCGCACGATCGTCGGCGGGAGGAACCGGAGGGAGGGGTTCTGTGACCGAGGCAGAGACCACATCCGGTCTGGCCGCCCTGCGTGCGGGGCAGCGACTCCGCGGCCTGGTTCCGGGGCAGACGGTCACCGTGATCGCCGTCGAGGTCATGGATCCGACGCTGGTGGAGGTCTTCTACCGGGACGAGTCCGGGGCCAGCGGCGGTCGTATGGTCACGGAGGCCGACGCGGCTGATCTCGAACTGGTAGGTGATCTCGAATCCGCTCCGGCGTTCGACGGCGATCCGGACGAGTTCCGGCTCGCCGCGGAGGCGTTGCGCATCAAGTACGCCGCCCTGTATGACCCGATGGTCGCGGTCAACAGCTCGGATGTGGACCCGCTGCCGCATCAGATCCGCGCCGTGTACGAGGAACTGCTTCCGCGTCTCCCGTTGCGGTTCCTGCTGGCCGACGACCCGGGCGCAGGGAAGACGATCATGGCCGGCCTTTACATCAAGGAACTGATCCTGCGTTCCGATTGCGAACGAGCGATCGTCGTCGCTCCCGGCGGGCTGGTGGAGCAGTGGCGCGAGGAACTGGCCACCAAGTTCGACCTGCGTTTCGAGGTTTTCAACCGCCAGATGATCGACGACGCCCACGGCCGCAACGTCTTCGCCGAACACAACCGGCTGATCGTGCGAATGGATCAGGTCTCCCGCAACGAAGACCTGATGGAACAGCTCTCCGAGGTGAACTGGGACGTCGCCGTGGTCGACGAGGCGCACCGCATGTCCGCCCACTATTCGTCCTGGGCGGGCGAGGTGTCCGAGACGAAACGTTTCAAACTGGGCAGGCTGCTCTCGGAAACCGCACACAATCTCCTGCTGATGACCGCTACCCCGCACGCGGGAAAAGAAGAGGATTTCCAGCTGTTCATGTCGCTGCTGGACCGGGACCGCTTCGAGGGCCAGTACCGTCAAGGGGTGCATCGCACCGACACGAAAGGCCTCATGCGCCGCATGGTCAAGGAGGACCTGCTCACCTTCGAGGGCAAACCGTTGTTCCCGGAACGCCGCGCCTACACGGTGGCCTACGAACTGAGCCCGGCCGAACGAGAACTCTACGATCTCGTCACCGACTACGTGCGCACGGAAATGGGACGCGCCGAACGTATCTCCCAGGCGGGCGACAGGAAACGCGGAAACAACGTCGGATTCGCCCTGACCGTTCTGCAACGCCGTCTCGCATCCAGCCCGGAGGCGATTCTGCGGTCCCTGGAACGCCGTCGACGCCGACTCGAAGACAGGCTCCGCGAACTCACCCGCATTCAGGAAATGGCGAACCCTGCGGAGGAGGAACAAACTGCCGCCTGGTTCGATGAGCAGCTCCCGTCCCTGTCGATCCATGACTACGAAGACATGGATCTGGAAACAACCGATTCGGAACGCCTCCAATTCGAAACCAAGGTGGAGAAGGTGGTGGATCGCGCAACCGCCGCGCGAACCATTCCGGAGCTGCGCACCGAGATCACGACCCTTGAGGACCTCATTCGCATCGCATACAAGGTTCGGCGGCTGGACGACGACAAGAAATGGGTGCAGCTGCGCACCATTCTCGACGAACAACTACTGGCCGGCGACGGCACCGGGGCGGCGAGGAAAATCATCATCTTCACCGAGCACCGGGACACCCTCGACTACTTGGATCAGAGAATCAGCGCCCAGCTCGGCCGCTCTGACGCGGTGGTCAGGATCCATGGTGGCACCAGCCGCGAGGAACGAATGGCGGCGCGCGAGAAATTCACCCACAATCCCGACACTGTGGTGCTGCTGGCCACGGATGCCGCGGGGGAGGGGCTCAACCTGCAGCGCGCCCACTTGATGGTCAACTACGACCTGCCATGGAACCCGAACCGAATAGAGCAGCGTTTCGGTCGCATCCACCGCATCGGTCAGCGCGAGGTCTGTCACCTGTGGAACATGGTGGCCAAGGACACCCGCGAGGGCGATGTCTTCACGCGGCTGCTCTCGAAGATCGAACAGATGTCGGTGGCGTACAACGGAAACCTGTTCAACGTGCTCGGTGACGATGACGCATTCCAGGAACGGTCCCTGCGCGACCTGCTGATCGAGGCCATCCGGTACGGGGACCGCCCCGAGGTGAAGGCCAAACTGGATCGCATCATCGACGCGGGGGTCAGGGACGGGCTGGACGAGATGCTCGCGGAGAAGGCGCTGCATCCCGAGATGTTCAGCGCGCTCGATCTTGACGAGGTACGGGCCAGAATGGAAAAGGCCCGCGAACGCCGCCTCCAGCCCGGCTACATCGCCGCCTTCTTCCTGTCCGCGTTCGAACGCCTGGGCGGGCAGGTCCGCAAACGGGAGAAGGGACGCTACGAAATCACCCGCGTCCCCACCCGGGTCATCGACATCGCGCGCCGCCTGAACCGCTGGGCCCCCGTCGCCGACCAGTACGAACGCATCACCTTCGAACTGCACCTCACCCACCCCGAGGGCCAGCCGCCCGCCACCCTCATCGCCCCGGGCCAGCCACTGCTCCACGCCGTGATCGAGGCGACAATCGAGGACCTGGGGGCGGCACTGCGGCACGGTACCGTCCTGGTCGACAGGCGCAGCCAGCAGGCGGAGGTCCCGGCGTTGATGTACACCGTCGAGCAGCGCATCACGAACTCCGCGCCCGGCACCGACACCGTCTCACACCATTTCGACTACCCGATCCTAGAACCGGACGGAACGGTCACGGTTTCCGCGGCACCCCCCTACCTGGATTACGACGCACCCCAGCCAGGAGAGGCCGCCGCCATCACCTCGATCCTGAACGACGAATGGGTGAAGGGAAACCACGAGAAGACCGTGCGCGCCAACTCCTACCGCAGCGGCATGCAACCCCGCATGGAGGAAATCCGCGCCCGGCTCGAAATCGAGGTGGCCCGCACCTGCAAACAGGTCAGGGAGCGGCTGCTTGCGGAGATCAACCACTGGGATCGCGAATACAACCGCCTGGAGGATCTCGAACGCGCAGGCACCATCGGCAGGGTACGGGCCGAAACCGCCCACGCCAAGGCCCGTCAACTGGAGAAACGCCTCGAACGCAGACTCCACGAACTCGCGCTACACACCAAACTCGTCGCCGTCCCCGGGGTGATTCGCAGCGCCGCACTGATCGTGCCGAGCCGCCTCATCGAAGCGGAATCCGGACAGGAAGCGCCGGCCAGGACCCGGGCCACGGAAGAAGTGGAACGCCGGGCGGTGGAAGCGGTGCTGGCCGCGGAACGGGCCATTGGCAGGAACCCGGTGGAAATGCCCCGCAACAATCCCGGCTACGACATCCGTTCCACAGATGACGAGGGCCGAATTCACTACATCGAGGTCAAGGGCCGGATCGAGGGATCCGACACGTTCGCCATCACGACCAACGAGGTCACCTTCGCCCAGACCCAGGGCGAGAGACACCGCCTGGCGCTCGTCCAGGTCTCACCCGACGGCCCCGAACACGACGAACTGCGCTACGTCACCGACGCCTTCGCGCACCTCGAACCATCCACCACCACACGCTCCTACAACGAGGAATGGAGCGACTACTGGAATAGGGGAGGACCGCCACGATGACCGGCCCGAACCATTCCAGCCAACCCGCAGAAACCGAAGGAAAATCCGTGGCGAACACGCCGAAGAAGAAACTCATCGAGACCTCCCTGCCGCTGGAGGCCATCAATGCCGCATCGGCTCGCGAGAAGTCGATCCGCCACGGACACCTCTCCACCCTGCACCTGTACTGGTCGCGCAAACCACTCGCGACCGCCCGCGCCGTGCTGTTCGCGCAACTCGTCGACGATCCCGCCTCGCGCCCGGAGGAGTTCCCGACCGTCGAGGAACAGGACGCCGAACGCGCCCGGCTGCACGCCCTCATGGAAGAGCTGGTGGTGTGGGAGAACAGCAACGACGAACCACTGCTGCGCCGGGCACGCGAGGAGATTCGCAAGAGCAACGGTGGTGAACTTCCCGCGGTGCTCGACCCCTTCGCGGGCGGCGGATCCATTCCCCTGGAGGCGCAGCGCCTGGGTTTGGAGGCCCACGCCAGCGACCTCAACCCCCTGGCAGTGCTCATCAACAAGGCGCTCATAGAGATACCGCCCAAATTCGCGGGGCAGGAACCCGTGCACCCGGGAGGTAATGAACAAAGCATCTACCAACGCGCCGAAGGACTTGCGGAAGACGTCCGCTACTACGGCAAATGGATGCGCGACGAGGCATTCCGGCGCATCGGCCACCTGTATCCCAAGGTCAAGGCCCCCGACGGCACCGAACACACTGTGATCGCCTGGAAATGGGCCCGCACCGTGAAAAGCCCCAACCCAGCTAACCCCATCGAGGTCCCCTTGGTGAACTCGTGGTGGCTGAGCAAGAAAAAAGGCAAGGAAGCCTGGGTGCGCGCCACCGTCCAAGAGGGGCGGGTGCATTACGAGGTGGTGCATGACAGTGTTGGGCCAGCAGATGAAGGCACCATCAACCGCAAGGGTGCTGTTTCCGTAGCCGACGGAACACCGATCGGTTTCGATCACATCCGGTCCGAATCGCGTGCGGGACGCATGGGTGCCGACCTCATTGCCGTGGTGGCTGAGGGTCCTCACGGCAGGCTCTACATCTCGCCCACCGCAGAACACACAAAGGCGGCCGAGGTCCCCCGACCCGAAGGGCTGTCCGGCGCCGAACTGCCGGAACAAGCCCTCGGGTTTCGTGTTCAGAACTACGGACTCAAACGCTGGGTCGATCTCTTTACCAATCGGCAGCTCGTAGCCATGGCCACACTGAGCGACCTCGTCGCTGAGGTGAGGGAACAGATCGTGGTTGATGCACTGATCGCAGGTGTACCGGAGGGAGACCGCCTTGAAGTGGGCGGTTCTGGTGCTCAAGCCTATGCCGATGCGGTTGCTACGTACTTGGCTCTGGCTATCAGTCGTTTGGCAGATCGCTGCTCAAGTCTATGTAGCTGGGACTCCAGTAGAGAAAGTGTCAGAAATGTTTTCGCGCGTCAGGCGATTCCTATGGTTTGGGACTATGTCGAGGTTAATCCTCTGTCGAGTTCTTCGGGTAATTTTTTGGGGCAAATTGAGTGGGTTGTAAAAGTGGCCGAGCAAGCTCCTGGTAACGAGGGATGTGTGGCAAATCAATTCAGCGCCTCGGTCTGCTGCTATGACAACTTTGTTGTCTCTACTGACCCGCCATACTACGATAATATTGGCTATTCTGATCTGTCTGATTTCTTCTATGTGTGGTTGCGTCGTGGTCTGTGGGAAATCCATTCGCAAATTGTTGGAACGATGTTGACGCCCAAGGTGGATGAGCTCGTCGCCAATCCCTACCGTCATGATGGCAAGGATGGTGCAGAACGTTTCTTTGTCGATGGTTTCAATTCAGTTTTTCGTCGCATCCGTCAGGGAAGAGTCAACTCGGCGGTGCCCATGACGGTGTACTACGCCTACAAACAGCAGGATGCTGAGGCTGAGGGTACTTCATCAACCGGTTGGCACACTCTTCTCAACGGGCTCATTGAAGCAGGATGGGAGATCACTGCCACTTGGCCGGTGCGGAGTGAGCTTGCCAATCGACCTAGATCACAGGCCAGCAATGCTCTCGCTTCTTCCATAGTGTTGGCCTGCCGTCCGCGTCCTGTGGATGCTGATTCCATCACCCGCCGGTTGTTCGTCGCTCGGCTCAAGTCCGAGTTGCCGGAGGCCCTGCGGACGCTCATGCAGGGGGCCATCGCCCCTGTTGATCTGGCCCAAGCGGCCATTGGTCCCGGTATTTCGGTGTTCTCCCGGTATGCGCGGGTGCGTGAGGCCGACGGGTCCGACATGTCGGTGAGGGACGCCCTGCTGCTCATCAACGCCACCCTCGACGAGGTGCTGGGGGAGCAGGAATCGGATTTCGATCCCGATACGCGGTTCGCCGTGAAGTGGTACCGCAGCTACGGTTGGGGCACCGAGAGTTCCGGCCTGGCGGATCAGCTGGCCCGCTCCACCGACACATCCATTGGCGCCCTGGAACGCGGCGGTATTTTCGAGGCCAGGGGCGGCAGGGCGCGGCTGCTCTCACCCGAGAACCTCAGCGCCGGCTGGACGCTACAAACCGATGACCGGCTCAGCATCTGGGAGGCTACGGTTCGTCTGGCCGCGGCGATGGCCGATGGTGGGGTGGAGAAGGTCGCTCAGTTGCTGCCCAGGTTGCAGGAGGCGCGGGTGGATCTGGACGCTGTGAAGGAACTCGGCTTCCTGCTCTTCCACGAGGCCGAGAAGAAAAAGGACGCCAAGGACGCGCTCCTGTTCAACAGCCTCGTCAGCGCATGGGGCGACGTGAACGAACAAGCCAGGAAACTCGCCTCGGTGCCCCGCTCCACCCAGGAAGCGTTCGACTTCGGAGACTAGGACTGACTCGTGACCATGCGCAACCACCCAGAACCGGCCCCGGGCGCCGGGACCTCCGCAGGAGCGGATCTCACCTCCATCCGCCAAGCTGCGCTGTCTGGGGAGGGCTCCCTGCTGGAGCGGGTCTCTTCGCTCATCGAACAGAGCCGCGCCGCCGTCGCCACACAGGCCAATGCGGCCCTGACCCTCAGGAACTGGTACATCGGGCACATGATCGACGTCGAAGTGCTGAAGGAGAACCGTGCCGGGTACGACCGGGAGATTGTCGCTTCACTGGAGCGACAATTGACCAGGCGCTTCGGACGGGGCTTCAAGCGGGCAGACCTCTACCGCATGATCCAGTTCTCCCAGCTCCTCCCCGACAAGGAGATTGTGGCTACGCTGTCGCAACAATTGAGCTGGAGCCATATCAAGGAGCTGCTGCCGGTCCGGTCTCCGGAGGCACGGGCCTACTACATCGACCAGGCCGTCAGCGCGCGGCTGAGCGTCCGGGCGTTGCGGGAACTCATCGGGCGTCACGGCTACGAACGCAAGGAGATCGCCAACGCCCAGGCGCTGGGCGGGTCGGTGATACCGGCGGACAGTTTCCGTGACCCGTATTTCCTAGAGTTCCTGGGTTTGCACGACTCCTGGGCGGAGCGGGACCTGGAGGAAGCGATCATCCGGGAGATGGAGGCGTTCCTCCTGGAGGTCGGCAACGGCTGGGCATTCGTCTCCCGGCAGCAACGGATGACCGTCGACAACGACGACTTCTACCTCGACCTGCTGTTCTTCAGCCGCCCGTTGAGGCGGTTGATCGCCGTCGAACTGAAGATCGGGAAGTTCAAACCGAGTTACAAGGGCCAGATGGACTTCTACCTCAAATGGCTCGACCGGTACGAAAGGCAGCCCGGCGAGGAGGCACCCATCGGCCTCATCCTGTGCACCGAGGCGAGCCGGGAACAGGTGGAGCTGCTGGAGATGCACAAGGACGGCATAGTCGTGGCCGAGTACTGGACCACACTGCCGCCCAAGGAGAAACTCGAGACACGCATCCAGGAGATCTACCGGGACGCCCGGGAACGGATCGCCCGACACCAGATCACCCTGGCAACCGAGGACCGAGATGATTGACCACACCCGACACGCAGGCACCACGTCGTAGGAGACACCGATGGCAGTGAACAACCGGGACCGAATCAGCAAGGCCTTCGACCTGCTCTCCGAGGGCCTCCAGGATGTGGTGGACGAGGTGATGACCAAGGCCTTCGGATCGTCGCAGTGGCCGACGATGTGGGCCGACGAGGACGCGCGACGCCGGGGGAGTGCCCCGAAGATCCTCGCGAAACACGATGTCCAGGTGCAGCTGCGCGCGATCACCGAACGCGGTTACGAGTTCAGGGATGTGCTGTCCCGGGCGCAGCAGAGTTTCGCCTCGGAGCTGCGAGAGACCCGCAACCAGTGGGCCCACAACGCGCCGTTCAGCTCCGACGACACCGATCGCGCCCTCGACACAATCGTGCGGCTCCTCCAGGCGGTGGGATCCGCTGATTCCGCGGCCGATGTGCGCAAGATGCGCTCCGATCTGCGGCGCACCGTCTACGAGGACCAGACCCGCCAGCAGGTGAAGAGGACGAGGAAGGCATCGCTCAAGCCGGGCGGCGGGCTGAAGCCGTGGCGTGAGGTGATCCATCCCCATGACGACGTGGCGCGCGGCGAGTTCACCGCCTCGGAGTTTGCCGCCGACCTGCACCTGGTGCACACCGGTCAGGCCACCAGCCCCGAGTACGGCGACCCGGGGGAGTTCTTCACCCGCACCTACCTCACCGAGGGGCTGCGGGACCTGCTCAGCCGGGCCCTGCGTCGCATGAGCGGCGACGGCAACGCCAGCCCCGTGGTGAACCTCCAGACCAACTTCGGCGGCGGCAAAACCCACTCGATGCTTGCCCTCTACCACCTGTTCAGCGGCATTCCCGCGCAGGACATGCCCCAGGAGATCCAGGACCTCGTCGCCGGGAATGGAAATCCCCGGCTCGAGAAGCTCGGGGTGCGGCGGGTGGCCCTGGTTGGAACCTATCTGCAGGCCGGCTCCACGCACACCAAACCGGACGGCACGAAGATCCACACCCTGTGGGGGGAGCTCGCCTGGCAGCTGGGTGGACGGGAGGCCTACGAGATGGTTGCGGATGCGGACCGTTCCGGGACCAATCCCGGATCGGCTCTGCGAACGCTGATCCAGAAGTACGCGCCGGCGCTGATCCTGATCGATGAATGGGTGGCCTACGCCAGGCAGCTCGTCACGGACAAGGAGTTGCCGTCGGGTTCCTTTGAGACGCAGTTTACCTTCGCCCAGTCGCTGACCGAGATCGTCCGCTCCGTTCCGGGGGCGATGCTGGTGGTCTCCATTCCGGCTTCGGACACAGGCGCGGCCGGCGCCGGCAGCGATATCGAGGTCGGTGGCGCGAACGGTCAGCTCGCGTTGGAGCGTCTCCAGAACGTGATTCGCCGGGTGGCCGATCAGTGGAGGCCATCCAGCAAGAACGAGTCGTTCGAGATAGTCCGCCGCCGCCTGTTCCAGCCCGCGGATGCCGAGGCACTCAGGACGATCGCCGCGGTGGCGCGCAATTTCGTGGACTTCTACCAGAGCAATGCGGCGCTTTTCCCGCGCGATGCAGCGAAGGTCAGCGACGAGTACGAGAAACGAATCCGCGTCTCCTATCCGCTTCACCCGGAGCTGCTGGATCGGCTCTACGAGGACTGGTCCACGCTGGAACGATTCCAACGCACCCGTGGCGTGCTGAAACTCGTGTCGTCGATAGTCCACGAGCTGTGGAAATCCGAGGACGCCTCACCGCTCATCCTTCCCGGTAATGTGCCGTTGGACGCGACGACGGTGAACACCGATCTGACCCAGTACCTGGAGGATCAGTGGAAACCGATCATTGATTCTGACATCGACGGGCCCAGTTCCATGGCCCAGCGCATCGACCTGGAGCGTCCGAGCCTGGGGCAGCGGCTCGTCACCCAGCGGCTGGCGCGCGCGATCTTCATGGGTGCGGCTCCGCGCGTCCGGAGCACCCACAGGGGATTGGACAAGCAGTACCTATGGCTCGGTACCGCGATTCCCGGCGACACGCTGGGCAATTTCGGTAGTGCCCTCGAACTACTGGCCCAGCGGTCCACCTATTTCTACGAGGAGCAGGGGCATTACTGGTTCGACACGCAGCCGTCGGTGACCAAGACGGCCAATGACTACGCCGAGCGGCTCCGCGAGGATCCCGAGAAGGTGTGGAACGAGATCACCCGTCGGCTGCGCGCGGAGGAAAGGTCCCGTGACGTGTTCGACCGGGTTCACATCTCCCCGGAATCGAGTGCCGATATTCCCGATCTGGAGGATGTGCGTCTGGTCATAGCCCATCCCCGGCATTCCTGGCGCAAACAGGAGAGCCGGGAATCCGAAGCATACCGGTGGGTTCATGACGCCGTCGGAGCCAAGGGCGCCAGTCAGCGCATTCACCGCAACACTGTGGTGTTCCTGCTGGCGGACAGGAACCAGCTGGAGGGGCTGGAGGCCGCGACTCGCACCTATCTCGGGTGGAAACAGGTCCAGGCGACCAGTGAACCCCTCAACCTGTCGGTCCAGCAGCGGAAACAGGCCGACGAGCAGGTGGGCAATTTCGACCGGGTGGTCGCGGATCGCATTCGAGGCACCTTCATTTGGACGGTCTACCCCGTGCAACCCGAACCGACGCAACCCTTCGAACTGATGGCGGAGAAGGTGCCCGATTCCGGCGGCAGGTCATTGGCGGAGCGGGTGTCTCACAAGATGCGGCGTGATGATCTGCTCGTCACCGAGTTCGGTGCGGCAATCCTCGGGTCCACCCTGCGGGAAGAACTCGGCACCAGGTGGCGTGAAACCGGTGAGATCAGCGTCGGTGAATTGTGGGGGTATTTCACCCGCTACATCTACATGCATCGGCTCGTGAAACGCGAGGTGCTGGACGCTGCCATCGAGCGTGCGCTCACCACCATCCTGGTGGAGAACGAACGCTTCGGAATCGCGGCGGGCAAGGATCCAGAAACCGGACGCTACCGGGGGCTTGTGCTGCCACCCGACATGAACGCGACGATCCAGGTGACTGACAGCACCCTGTTGGTGGATCCTGCCCGCGCTCAGGAACAACTCGACGCAGACCGCGCCGCCCGGGAAACCGCACCCCCGGCCGCAGCCGACAACCATTCGGAGGGGGGACACGTCGATGTGGTCCGGATTGCGCCGGGCATTGGGGAAGCCGACAGGGCCGGGGTGGATGAAGTGGTCAAGACTGTGGCCGCACGTTTCTTCGGCTCGGTGAAGATCGACCCCGAACTCTACTCCCGCGACATCGGAAACATCACCCGGGAGATCATCGACCGCCTGGCAGGGGCAGGGGCCCGCCTGGAGATCACCATCGACATCCAAGCGGTGAAAACCGAAGGATTCAACGACACCGAAATCCGAACCATCAGCGAAAACGCGCGAGTCCTCAAATTCGATCCCAGCTCTGGGTTCGAGAAAAGCTGATGTGGGAATGAAACGAAACATGAAAGGACGGTGTTGTGGTGAATGAACCTCGAACCGTATATCTTCTGGGGGCTGGGGCGTCGCGGGATGCGGGACTCCCGGTGTCCATGGGATTGACCCAGAGAATCGGAGAACTGATCCAAGCGGACGAGCCTTTCGAGCCTTCGCCATATGGATACGATCCCCCGGTGGGCCCGCTCACTCAGGCATACTATGCGGCGATAGCAAATATTCAAGCGGGAGATTCGTACAAGGGAAGGCCTCCAGGTGGTGTTGACATCGAGAGGCTCTTCACCACCATTCAGATGCTAGCCACCGCGTCCGATCTGGAGATCACTCCCTTCGTTCAACAATGGCGAGAACCCTTTCCGTCCAGGAGTGACATGTCGGAATGGGCGCGGTTCATTGAGGAAGCCTTGAGGTATTCAAGGAGTATGAGGGAAGGTCGGCAAGAGACTTTCGGCAATTCTGGGCCTCCTGCTCCCTCTGTGGGCGAGACCTATCGTAAATTATGTGAAGTCGTTCACGAGAAGCTCAAGAGCGCTCTGACCCCGGAAAGTGAAAGTGCACACGATTACTTGACTGGTCTGTTCCTATCAAAACCGATTCGGATCGCCACATTGAACTACGATATTGGTGTAGAAAACGCTTCCGCCAATGCCAAGTTATTGGTGGATACGGGCATCGAGAAGTGGAAAGGTGGATTGTCTTGGGAGTGGGGTGAAAATGCTGATGTGCGATTGCTAAAGCTTCATGGCTCTATCGACTGGGGGAGACTGTATGGCGTGGAGGAATGCTTGCCTGAGGATGAGCCTAGAATGGTCCGAATACAGTCGAGGGAGGAGTGGTCTGTTAATCGAGGAATGGATGACAGAAGTCTGCAGCCGCTGGGACTCGTATTCGGTCTGCGAGGCAAGCTCCGGCCGGATGGGCCATTCTTGGCGATGCTTGTGGAATTCTGGAATTGGCTCCTTGTGGCAGAGCGGCTAGTTGTTGTCGGATATTCTTTCAGGGATGAACACATCAATAAACTGATTGAAGACTGGATAGGGGTGCGAAAAGGGTGTGTTGTAGAAATCGTCGATCCCTGCACGCCTGAAACGAGCTTTGAATGCGATAGAACCGTGCCGGAATTCATCTATGCGGCATTGCAGTATAAAAACAATGAAGCGAGAGGGTGTCCCTATTTTCCCTTGATGTGGAATAAAGCGTTTCCGGTCTTTGAATTCCATAGGATGAAAGCGGCTGAATGGATTGAGTCTCGCTCCTAGGGTTTATCTTTGGCGCGTGCGGAAAATGTGAAACGTACTCTGTCTGCGCTGCTGGTAGTCTGATGAGTTGAACTTGCTCCTTCTTGAGGAGCGCCACCGTCTACCAGAACCACGACCGCCGAAGGGATACCGAATGACCATTGCCATCGTCCAGGGGGAGGAGTCGGACCTGCCTGAGGTGGCTGGTCTGTTCGCTGCGGCTTTCCACGACGACCCGGTGATCGCGGTGATGATCCCGGGGGAGCGGAACCGGCTGCAGCGTCTGACGAAGGTATTCCTGTCCGAGTTGCGGACCGGGGCGATGGCGGGAGGGGCCGTCGATTTGGCCCGCCGGGAGGACGACGGCCGCCTGGTCGGCGCCGCGGCATGGGAGTCGCCCGACCGCAAGACATCCAGTTGGGCGAAGGTGCGTGAGCTGCCGCGGGTGGTCTCGGCGGTGGGGTTGCGTCACCTGCCGCAGACTCTGAGGACTCTCGATGTCTTTGCCAAGAGCCGTCCCGATCACGCCCACTGGTACCTCGTCGACATCGTCGTCGGTGAGGAGGCGCGCGGCCTCGGTATCGGGTCTCAGCTGCTGAACCACCGCCTCGAGGTGGTCGACGAGGCCGGCCTGCCCGCATACCTGGAAGCCACCACCCTGGGAAGCCAGCGACTCTACGAGCGCTTCGGCTTCACTGCCAAGGAGTGGTTGCACATGACCGAGTCCGACTATCCCGTGACCATGTATCGCGAGATCCCCGAAGGCTGACCGCTCTGCGGCATGGTTTCGACACGACCTACTCGCTGACGCTCGCAGGTCGGCTCAACCAGCTTTGGGTAGATGGGATCAGCGGTATTTGTCGTGCAGGTACTCCAACAGCCGCGGATCGTGATGGGTCATGCCCGCGTTCGGTTTGTGCTCGTCCAGGGCGGCGATGTCCGATATCTCGGCCTCGGTCAGTTCGAAGTCGAAGACATCCAGGTTTTCCCGCAGCCGGGCTTCGTGGGTGCTCTTGACCACCAAGGAGATCCCGCGTTGCACCAGCCATCGCAGCATCACCTGAGCCACCGACTTCCCGTGCCGCTCCGCGATCCTCTGCAGCACCGGGGAGCCGTGGATCTCCGATCTCCCCTGGGCCAGCGGCGCCCACGCCTGGAGGACGGTGCCGTGCTGCCGGGTGAGCTCGTGGAGGTCCCCTCGCTGATGGAGGGGATGCACCTCGCACTGGTTGACCGCGGGCGTGACGTCGTTGTGGACGACGAAGTCGAAATAGCGATCCGGCATGAAGTTCGACACCCCGATCGCGCGGACGACCCCCTGCCCGTACAGCTCTTCGAGGGCCCGCCACGCCCCGTAGCAATCGTTGAAGGGCTGGTGCAGCAGATACAGGTCCACGTGGTCCAGCCCCAATCTGCTCAGCGACTTCTCGAAGGCCCGCAACGTGGCGTCGCGGCCGAAGTCGCGGTACCAGACCTTGGTGGTGACGAACAGCTCGTCGCGCGGCAGCCCGGAGGCCGCGATCACCTCGCCGACCGCCTCTTCGTTGCCGTACAGGGCGGCCGTGTCGATCAGCCGGTACCCGGCCTCGAGGGCCATCGGCAGCGCGGCGCGCACCTCATCCCTGGTCATCCGGAACACACCCATGCCCACCATGGGCATCTCCACACCATTGTTGAGGGTGATCGTCTGCATCACGCACCTTCCTGTCGTGGAACCGTCCCACCACCTTAGATGCACGTGGTGAGCTGGCTCGTGGCCGGGAGCTGGCTACCGGGCGCCGGGACTGATTTCGACTCAGCCGTTTGCTGGCGCTCACGTGTTGGCTCAACCAGCTTGGGTCAGGCGGCTTGCTGAGGGTCTATTTGAATGTTGTAGGAACGTGTAGCATCACGACTGACGCCAGTTGCTGGCGGCTGAGGGTGGGCCTGGAGATCGAGTTCTAGGAGGAATCGATGAACTTTGTCCGACCTTCTCGTCGCGCTCTCCTCAGCGCCGGTGGGCTGGTCCTGTTGGCAGGCTGTGCGGTTGAGTCGCAACCCGGCCCGTCATCCCCGGCCGCCATGTCCCCAGCTGATGCAACCACTGGCAATCCCTTCGACGTCCTCTACGATCCCGGGTTTCGGCTGAGCCCGCTGTCGGCCGATCCGATCAACACCATTGCCCGGCCGGAACGCTCCACCGGGCTGTCCGACGCCCTGATCGACCCCACCTACGGAACCCGTCTATACCGCGCGACCGCCGTCGCCGAAGGGGAGGGTGGCCGTATGCGGCACGAGTACTCCAGACGCCAGGCCTTCAACGCCGACGCCAGCCGTTACCTCGCCCAGGACGGCAAGGGGTTCTGGCACCTCTACGACGCCACCACCTTTGGGTATCTGCGCAAGCTCCCGGGCCTGGTCGGCGACTGCGAACCCCTCTGGCATCCCGGTGAGCCCTCCCGGCTCTACTTCACCGAGCGCAACGGCGGCATGGTCTGGTGGCTGCTCGACGTGGAGGCTGGAACCAAGGAACAGGCCTTCGACTTCACAGGCCAGACCCCCTGGCCCGGGGCCACGTCCTTCTGGACCAAGGGGGAGGGTGCCCTCAGCGCCGACGGCAAGGTCTTGGGGCTCATGGCCACCTCCTACGACGCGGCCGCTCAGCGCAACACCTGTCACGGGCTCCTTGCCCTCGACCTCGAGAACAAAACCGTGATCGGCACCCTGGACGCCTCGGCCTTCCCCGTCCCGGGGGCCTTCCCGGACCACGTCTCAACGGCGCCGAGCGGCACATACGTGGTGCCGTCCTGGCTGGCCAGGGAGGGCGGCACCGTCGCCTACAGCACCGATTTCACGCAGTCGCGCCAGATCTTCGACGGCTCGGAACATTCCGATCTGGCTCTCGGTCCGGATCGCAAGGATCTCCTGGTGGTCGCCGACTACGGGAAGGGGCAGATCACCTCCATCGACGTCGCGACCGGCGAGCGCAACGATCTGCACACCCTCTATCCGGTCGATGGTGAGGCCTACGCGGTGCACATCAGTGGGCAGGCCTTCGGAGTCCCCGGGTGGGCGGTCATCTCCACCTACGGCGACAGCGCCGGCCACAACTCCCAGACGCCTTCCCCCACCGTCCGGGCCGAGTACCGGAAGGTGTGGCTGCTGGAACTCACCCCCGGTGGAAGGGCGCTCAACGTCGCCCACATCCGTGCCGACTGGGACCAAGTCGACGGCGACACCTACTTCCTCGAACCCCAGGCCAGCGCCTCCCGCGACCTCAGCCGCATCATCTTCGCCACCAACCTCGGCGGGGGAGAGATCAACAGCTACGTCATCGGGCTGCCGTCGGTTTTCGCCTGACCAGGCCGGTCAGATACGTCCCGACCACGCCGGCCGGGTCGATGGGGGCCGCGTCCACGGCCCGGTACATCAGGACCGCGTCGACCAGGGCGACGAACTCCGGTGCCTTCTCCTTCGGATCAGTCACGCCGAGGGCGCGCAGCAGCTCGACGGCCTTCTCATCGAAACTGCGGCGCACCGGGGCGTCGACGGTGAGCTCTCGGCGCAGCTCGTCATCGTCGCGGACCTCGAACATCAAGGCGAACCGCGCCGCCTGCGCATCGCCGTTCAGGATGAGGCGTTCGGCCAGCCTTCCCACCAGGTCGGTGGCCTGCCGGACCGTCAGCTTCCCGGGCACCTCGATGTCGGTCAGGTCGGCCTGCGACTCCGCGGAGAGCCGCTCCATCACCAGACGGATCAGGTCGCGGCGGGAACGCGCGTAATACGAGGTCGATCCCTTGGGGAGCCCGGCCTCGGCATCCACCGCGCGGTGGGTCAGACGGTGGGTGCCGCCGCGCGCTATCAGGGCGATCCCCGCATTCGCGATCCGTTGCCGTCGGTCCATCCGCCCTCCCGTGTATCCTCTACGATCATATAGTCTCTACGGTCGTAGAGGGATGGGAGATGCGCATGCATGCGGTGATAGTCGGGGGAGGGGCCTCGGGGGTCGCGATCCAGCGCGCCTGCGAGGCCGAGGGGATCCGGGCGCGACAGGTCTCGCGCTCCACCGGGTTCGACGTGACGGCGGATTCCTTGCCGCCGCTCGAGGCCGACGTGGTGATCGAGGCGACGAACATCGTCGCCACCGGGCGCAAACCCTGCGTTGAGTTCTTCGAACGGTCTGCGCGATCGGTTGCACACGCAGCGGCCCAGGTGGGAGCTCGCCACATCCTCTTGTCGATCGTCAACACCGACCGGCCGGAGGTTCAGGGATACGGGTACTTCGCGGGCAAGAAGGCCCAGGAGGAGACGGCCAGGCGGTTCAGCCCGGCCCTGACGATCGTGCGCACCACCCAGTGGTTCGAGTTCGGCGCCCAGGCCCTGCGACGCAACCGGCTGGGTCCGCTGGGGTTCGTGCCCGGTATGCGCATCAAGCCGATCGCCCTCGAGGCGGCGGCCCGGGCGCTGGCCGAGACGGCTTCGGGGAAACGCGACGGGGACCTCGTCGAGGTGGCCGGCCCCGAGGAGATGACCCTCTGGCAACTGGTGCGGAGAACCCCCAGACCCAGGGGAGTCCTCCCGACTCCTGTGTTCCTGCCCACCGGTTTCGGGCGCGCATTCCGGCGGGGAGCCCTGCTCCCGGACCCCGGGGTGGAGGAGGCCGGACCGGGGTTGGAGGACTGGCTGAATCGCGCAGATCCATCCTGACGACAAATTCTTCCTTGCAGATCGATAGGCTGGGCCCGACGATTGACCAGCCGTAGTCGTTATTCAGTGAGGATGGACGAGTTGAAGATCAGTCTTGGCACGAAGAACTCCGTGGTGGATGTAGCCCGTTCGCACGCCGTGGCCGCCACCCTACGGGAAATGGGACACGACGTGGATGTGGTGCACATCCCCGCCGCCGGCGATTCCGAGACGGTGGGGCAGCTGCGTCTCGGCCTGATGCGTGGTGATTTCGACCTGGTGGTGCACCGCATGCACCGCATCCCGAAACAGCAGATGCCGGGTTTGACTTTCGCGGCCATTCTGAAACGTGGTGATCAGCGCGACGCGCTGGTGGCCCGCGACGGCCTGACCCTGGAACAGCTTCCCGAGGGATCGGTGATAGCCACGCGCTCCGGCCTGCGTCGCTCGCAGCTGCTGAGCATCAACCCCGGACTCACGTTCGTCAAACGCACCCCTGGGCAGCTCCTCGAGTTCCTGGAGAAGGTGCGCACCGGCGAGATCGACGGTCTGGTGGCCGGAGCCGCTGACTTCGAGGCCGTGGGACGCCTCGATCTCGTCACCGAATACTTGGACGACATTCTCCCGGATGCCGGGCTGGGGGCCACCGGTCTCGAATGCCGCAGCGAGGACAAGGAACTCATCGGCATCCTCCAGGAACTCGACCACTCCGACACCCGCGTCTGCGTCATGGCAGAACGGGCCGCCTATGCCGCTCTCGACGTCAGCGAAGCGGTCTCGGTGGCCGCGAAGGCCAAGCGGGACGGGGTGCTGTCGCTGATCGTCGCGGTCCTGCCGAAGGACGGTTCCAAGGGGTTGGTGGTGCAGATGGGCATGCCCACATCCGAGTACCACGCCGTGCGCACCGCCCGCCGTGCAGCCGCCTACCTGCGTTCCAAGGGGGCCGAGGAGCTCGGACGCAACCAGGCACAGAACGAAACCGAACCCGAGGCGGAGAGCGGTCACCGGGTCACCGAGCTCACCAAGGCGAGGATTCTCGTTCCCCGCGAGGAGGGACGGATCGCCCGCGGGTTGCGTGAACACGGCCTGGACGTCACATCCGTGACGCTGCAGCGCCGCGAGGTGCTGGCGGTCAGCTCCACCCTGGAGGGCGCCGACTGGGTGGCGTTCACCTCG